>VGSG01000034.1 GCA_016875095.1 Deltaproteobacteria bacterium | reverse complement strand
AAGGAGGTTTAGGTAACCGCCCCAGGTCAACAATACCTGACCTGGATATCAACCATCACCATGCACAAGTGTAATTGTCGTCACTGCACAAATGTAGTTGACGTCGAGCAGGCAACCGCCTTGAAGCGCTCAAAGGTGACAGGAAGGGGCGGCACAGCGTACGGATTAACGATCAATACCGTGTTTGCTTTGTCTGGGGTGATGACAACAACGCCTACGATGTGGAAGTGTGTGACTACCATTAACCAACGAAAGGTGTGCAAGGCATGAAGAAGTTACCGCCAATCCATCCGGGTGAAATCCTCTTGGAAGAGTTTATGAAGCCTCTGGAACTGAGCCAGAACGCGCTTGCGCGCCATCTTGGCGTGGATCCCAGGACCGTGAATCAGATCGTGAATGGGAAACGGGCCATCACGGCAATTATGGCGCTGCGCTTGGCTCGATATTTCCGTATGACTCCCGGTTTCTGGATGAATCTACAGGCTCGATATGATCTTGAGACAGCCAAGGATGCGGCAGAGGCAGAGATTCGGCGGACCGTCAAACCGCGCCCGATGAAAGTGCGTCACGAAGCTGCCTAACGCCTCCGATATTGCCTCTATCCCGGTGTTACCACGGGCACAACCGACGGTCGAAGATGCAAATCTACGGGCGTCATTCCGAAATAATCTCCGTCGATTTCAACCGGGACCGGCCCGTCAGACTGGATCTGAACTCTGTGGGCTGTCTTGCGAATGAGCCCGGGGATCTTTTCGGCCATCCCAACGAGGCCCCCAATAGCGTATAAGCAGAGCCACCCGATCGAGCCCTCAGGGAATATGCACACGTGGAAAAAACCTGAGTCCAGCCTTGCATCTTCCGCGAAGATCATCAAACCGCCGTAACGACGAACCTTGAGAACAACCACGTTGCACGCGGGGAATCTCTGGTGTCCGTCAAGGACAACGTCCATCTTGGTGGGCCGGTACGCGGTGACGGCCTTGAGAATAGGCGAGATATAGCCGCTGTAACCGAGTGAGCCTTTTCTGTGGCGCTTTACTTCTTCCGTGACCCATGCGTCGAACCCTGCGCCGGCCACCAACAGGAAACGATGGTCACCGGCAAGCCCCATATCAATGCGCCGAATGGGCCCTGATTCGAGGATATGGGCGAGTTTCGACGGATCAGAGGGCAGGCCCAGGGTGCGAGCCAACTGGTTCGCGGTTCCGGCGGGGAGATGGAGCAGCGGCGCCCGCGCCGGGTCGGGAAGCCCGTTGAGGACTTCGTTTACTGTTCCGTCCCCCCCCGCAATCACAAGCCGATCTATATCGTCGGTCACTTCACGGGCTTTCTCACGCGCTTGACCCGGAGCGCCGGTCATGAAAGTCTCAACATCATGACCCCTCCTCTTCAGCGCACGCACAAACTCGCGGATTCGGCGCTCAGCCTGTCCTGTCCCGGCTATTGGGCTACCTATGACGAGAACCCGCATTTTACGACTACTGGATTCTGAGGACAAAATCTATGGGGATTTCTTTGTGAGCTTGTCTGAGGGCGCTCTGAGCTCCACGTGCCCGAACTCATCGGCCAGACCGGCAAACTCGACCCAAGGAACCGTGCCCTCTTCGGCGTTGCATCTGAAGAGGATTCGTTGGTCCCCTCTGATCATCATGAAACCATCCCTGTCAGGAAGCTGCCCCGGAACGAGTATTACTTCGTCCGCGGGGGACGGATCAGCCAGCAGATCTCTGCCGTGGCCGTTACGAATCGGGACTTCAGAGCCTGCCAGCGCATGGAGGAGCGTAGGCAGCGCATCTGTGTGCACCGTCGCGGTGGAGATGGTCCTGGGCGGGACACCTTTGCCGACCATAAGAAACGGGACTCGCATCTGGATTTCGGACATCCTGCTGCCGTGCGTGAAAACCCCGTCTTCGCCCATGGATTCACCATGGTCACTGGTCATGATCACAATGGTTCGGCTCATGTCCAGAGAACGCATCAACTTCATCACTTCGTGTTCCAGGAAGAGAGCTGCGTTTGCATATCTGTTGAGATGGTTCCGCAGTTGCTCCCGCGGATAGATAAATTTCATAAAGCTGGGAGATTCTTCGAATAAGTTGAATTCGGGCGGGAAAACGTACGGGAAATGCGTCGAAACCAGATAGTAGAAAATGAATTGCGGCCGCTCACGCTTCCCGCTCAACATCTTGGAGGTGAGCCCCAACTTCCAGCGATCCGCTTCCGGCCAATCCTTCGACCCCTTGAGTGTAAATTCGCCGTGTCGAATGACGCGGTGACCCGCTTCTTCCCCGAGGAATTGGTGGACCCTCCGAAAGCCTTGTATTTCTCCGGATGTGAGAAAAGTGATCTCATAACCCGATCGCCGGAGCGATTCGAGCATTTGGGGAGGGATCTTTCTGTTCAGGGTTCGATGGTACCCCACCGGCGCTCTGCCGTAGAAGAGAGAGAAAAGCCCCAGATGAGAGCAATTCGAGCCGGAATAGTGACGTTCCAAGCGAAGCCCCTGCCTGGACCAGGCGTCAAGCTCCTTCATCAGCTCAGGCCCGACCGCGGAATGTCGAAAGCTCTCGAAGATGATCAGAAGCACGTCCGGAAGCCGATCCCCGCTCACCGAAGCGGACAAATCCGCGGGACGGGGATCGGCCGAATCTTGGACAAGCCTTTCGGCCTTGAGTCGATCTGAGGCGCTCACAATGGCGTACGGATCGTTCTCGCGCCTGGTGTGTGAGAAGGCTCCTTTTATTCCCTTTTCCGGTATGTCGGTAACCCGTGGGAAAAGGCTCTTGAAGATCCCCGTGTCCGTGTGCGGGGACAAGAATTCGTGAAGGACGCCGAGCCTGAGCCGCTGCAATCCGTCGGAGCGAGCAGCCGGATTCCCTGAATCTTGTTCGCCTGTGTGGGTCTTGATTATTGCGTCCAATCCCGCGAGCAAATCCGTCTGTTTCCACGCATCGCTTTTCAACCACATCAGACCGGGAATCTTGCCGTTCTCTCCGGAATTTCCGATTGCAGACATACTCGCTGCCATGACGTTCGTGCGGTTCGAGCCCATCCGCGCGGGGAGATAATCGTCCAATTTTTCCGAGAACTCCCTCACCCGCGGATGTATGGGCATCCCAGTATAAGCCCGGTCGAGGAAGCTACGGTCGTGGAAGAGATCCAGCGCGGGGAAAATCCCCAGCGCGGCAAACACGAGACCTGCAGTCAAAAGGGATAATGTCCACGCCGAGACCGATCGCGGAAAGACCTCCGCAAGCCTCCCGGCAACGCGCTTCGTGGCCAGGTAGACCACTACCCCCAGGAACACAAAGAACGCAAGAACCAGGGTCGCTTCCGTGGCCAGCCTTTCGCCCCACTGCCAGATACTCTGGCCTGGAGAGACCAAAATGTCTCGTATGTAGGGAATGTAATCCCATACGTGGTATCCGGCGTATCCCATGGACATAAGGTCCGCGGCCTGGAGGTAAAAGGCTATTATCCACCAGAAGGTCAATATGAATGCGGCGAACCGATTCAGTCCGAGCGCCAACAATCCGCCGCAGACCACCAATGCCGGCAGACAGAGCAGGAGAGATTTGGCTACAAGGAGCCAAAAGAAGAGCAGAGTATCCCAGAGGCCCAGGCCCTGCATCTTCAGCCCGAGCATCATCCGGTACCGATCCCATTCGAATAAGCCCGCAAAGAAGATCGACGAGAGGATCACAACGAGCAGCGCGACAAGCCAGCGCATTCGCACAAAACCTTGACGATCGGCGCGATTCAGCGGCGTATCCCCGATATCGTGGTTTGCAGGGCGCTCAACAAAAGGCATTTCGGTGGGTCCTCACGAGCCCGGCGCGGTCTCCGGGAACACATGTCATCATTCGGCTCCAAGCGCGGCGGCGCCGACCGTGGAACCGTGCGCTGTCAGCGCTGCAACGTCCTTGATGGCCTAAAGACCGCAGCAATTCAAATGTCCAACCCGTACGAATAAGCCACAGATTCAAAGCATATCGCGGCGAGTCCTTTCCACGCAAGCGATTTTCTCGCGAAGAGCTAACGGCGACGTAACAGGATGCGTATTGAGGGGGGTGAATCGGCTATTCATTCCGCCCGCTTTCTAACAGTGAACATTGGAATATGGAAAGTAAGTGAGAGATTGGAGTCTCTCCAGGTTGTTTAGAAAACCCGCCAGGTCGATAGCATACCAGCTCTTCCTAGCTGTGCATTCGAGCGTAAATTCCGGCTTCAGATTGAAGAGAGAGTTTCGCACGCTTTTGCTTCCAGAAGCGCCTCGACCCTGAATGACAGTTTTTGCAGGGGTCTGGAGTTACAACCGTAGACGCCTGTGATAAGATCCATTGTGTGACTTTTATTCTACCGATTCATATGTCATTGAAGTCGTTGAACACTTTCCGGAGTTCACCATGGCCGACCAGAACCCCTTTCTCCTCGAAGAAAGGACTTTGGCTATCGACACGGATTTAGCCAAACAAAACGACGGCGCTGCTCAATCTGAATTGCAGGAAAGAATCCTGGAATTCGAGCGATTCAATCGTCTGGTCATGGCCAGGGAGCAGCGGATTCTTGACCTGAAGAAACAAGCTAACGAGTTGGCGCAGGCTGCCGGTAAACCCACGCCATACGGCTCCTTGGACCGGATCAAAAAAGATGAGGCATTGGACGATCTGGTCCTGTCCATGAGGGATCGAGATGAAAGGGCCCGCCCTGGGCCTAAAGAATTGCAGCTCTCGGACTTGTTGGATATTGAGGACTTACAGGCTCTTCTCACCAACTTCTGCGACGCGGTAGGGGTTGCCTCAGCCATATCAGATCTCAAAGGCAACCTGCTGGCATTCGCGAATTTTCGGCGAGCTTGCACCGATTTCCATCGTGTTGGCAAAATTTCCTCTCAACGCTGCGCCGAAAGCGACTCAATACTGGGTTCCAGACTCGATGAAGGTCAGGATTTCACCATTTATCAATGCAAGAATGGCCTGACGGACGCGGCTTCGCCGCTGATCATAGACGGGAAGCATCTGGCCAATATTCTTATCGGCCAGTTCCACTTGCAGGAACCTGATCTGGACTTCTTCCGTCACCAGGCTCGAGACCTCGGTTACGACGAAGAGGATTATTTGGCATCCATCAAGGAAGTGCCAATCATGTCCGCGGAGAAGCTGCCAAGCATTCTCGGCTTCTTGTCAGGCTTCGCCAAGATCGTGGGCTCCCTCACGTTAGACCGAATTCGCGCGTCACAGGCAGCCGAGGAACTAAAAAGGAGGGCCGAGGAACTGCGCCACAGCCAGGCCGCGGCTTTGAGCTTGGCCGAAGACGCGGAAATGGCCCGCAGCGAGATCGCACGGTACAGGGATCATCTGGAGCAGTTGGTCAAGGATCGCACGGAAGAGCTGCGAGTTTCGGAAGAACGCACTCGGCTGCTCCTTGAATCTGTAGGCGAAGGGATCATCGGTGTGAGCGTAGACGGCGAGATGACTTTTGTCAATCCTGCGGCTTGTCGGATGCTGGGATACTCACCGGATGAATTCGAGGGCAAGGACCTCCATAGCCTCATTCACTATGCTCATGAGGATGGCTCTCCATATCCGCGAGAAGACTGTCCTATGCACAAGTCCATTTCAAGTGGAACCGCCAGCCATATCGACGGTGAAGCGCTGTGGCGAAAAGATGGCACGAGTTTTCCCGTAGCTTATTCCAGCAACCCTGTCTATAAGGACGGCTCTCTCGTTGGGTCTGTGATCACTTTTAGCGATATCACCGACCACCGCCAAGCCGAACAAGCGCTTGCCGAGAGTGAACGCAAGACACGCACAATTTTGGAGACCGCCATCGAGGGTATCTGGATGGTTGATGAAAACGCCGTCACTATGCTTACTAACCCAGCCATGTGCGGGATTCTAGGGAGGCCGCAGGAAGAGATACTCGGCCATCCGATTTTTGATTTCGTGGATGGGGAAAACCTTCAGATCTTTCTGCGCCAGTTGGAACTAAGAAAGAAGGGAATATCAGGGGCCTATGAGATTTGCCTGCAAAGGCCGGACGGAGTGAACGTGCCCTGTCTATTCAATGCAACCCCTGTTTTTGACGAAAAAGGAGTTAAAAAGGGTTCTTTCGCACTCGTTACCGATATAACGGACCGAAAGCTCGCCGAAGAGCAGGTGCGCCGCGCGAAGGAGATAGCTGAGGAAGCCACCAAAGCGAAATCTGATTTTCTGGCCAATATGAGTCACGAGATCAGGACCCCTATGAATGCAGTGATTGGAATGGCGCACCTGGCCCTTCAGACTGAGCTGACTCCTAAGCAGGCGGACTATCTGACGAAAATACAGCGCTCCGCACACTCACTCCTGAGGATCATCAATGACATCTTGGATTTTTCCAAGATCGAAGCAGGTAAGTTGGAGATGGAGTCGGTGGATTTCAGTCTGGACGAAGTCCTCGACAATGTATCCACCGTGGTGGGAGTAAAGGTTCATGAAAAAGAGCTGGAGTTCCTGATGGATACCCCGCCGGACGTGCCCCTTGCCCTGGTGGGTGACCCGCTCAGGCTGGGGCAGGTTCTGATCAATCTATGCAATAACGCCGTAAAATTTACGGAACAGGGTGAGATCGTTATCTCTACCAAGCTGTTGGAAAAACAAGACGAATGGGTCACGCTCCAGTTTTCTGTTCGAGACACCGGCGTCGGCCTGACGCAAGATCAGAAGGGGAAACTGTTCCAGGCCTTCAGCCAGGCAGATATGTCAACCACGAGAAAATACGGAGGGACGGGCCTAGGTCTTACCATCTCCAAGCGGTTGGTCAACATGATGGGAGGGGAGATCTGGGTTGAAAGCGAAGCTGGAAAAGGGAGCAACTTCATATTCACGGCAAAATTCCGGTTAGCCGGGAAATTCTCAAGGAAGCGCCTGGAGCCATCGGTCGACCTGCGAGGAATGCGGGTTCTGGTGGTAGACGATAATGCCTCGTCCAGGGAGATTCTGCAGTCCCTGCTGGAAAATATGACTTTTCAGGTAACCGTTGCTGCTTCCGCCCAAGAGGGGATAGCCGAGTTGGAGAAAGAAGCCGAATCCCACCCCTACAAGCTGGTCGTAATGGACTGGAAGATGCCCGGCATGGACGGGATCAAGGCAACCGAGCTGATCAAAAGTCTTCCGAGTCTCCCCCGGAAGCCCAAGGTGATTATAGCGACAGCATATGGTCGTGAAGAGGTCATGCAGAGATCCGGCAAGGTGGGGGTCGACGGCTTCCTCCTAAAACCCGTAGGCCAGTCCGTGCTTTTTGATTCGATCATGATTGCGTTTGGGAGGGAAGCGCAAGAGCGTGAGGCCATAGCGCGGGTAAGCGGGAGAGATGAGGAAGGGCTGCGAAAGATTCGCGGGGCAATGGTCTTGCTGGCCGAAGACAATGAAATTAACCAAGAGGTTGCCGAGGAAATTTTGGAGCAAGCCGGATTGGTTGTGCGAATTGCCAACAATGGCAAAGAGGCGGTGGAGATGGTCAAAGCGGGGAATTTTGATGTGGTGCTCATGGATATACAAATGCCTGTGATGGGAGGACTTGAGGCCACCCAGGAGATTCGAAGGGATGAAAGGCTTAAAGATTTGCCGATCATCGCCATGACCGCCCACGCCATGGCGGGTGATCGCGAGAAAAGTATTGAAGTCGGCATGAATGATCATGTGACTAAGCCCGTAGACCCGGATCAGCTCATATCTGTGCTGGTAAAATGGATCGAGCCGGGCCATAGGGAAACATCTGAAGGCCCGTCTGAGTCGTCGATTGCGAGCAAGAAGGTGGAAGATGTTCTGCCTGCTGAGTTACCTGGCATTTCCATAGCATCCGGTCTTAGACGGGTAGCCGGAAACAGGCAGCTCTATTCAAAGCTCCTCTGCAAGTTCAAGGACGGACAAGGAAACGTAGTCGAGCAAATCAAGGCTGCTCTCCAATCAGGCGACGCGGAGACGGCGGCCCGGCTTGCTCACACGGTAAAAGGCGTCTCGGGAATCCTCGGAGGGGATAACCTATACCGGGCCGCGGCCGAGTTGGAGAAGGCTATCAAGGAAGGCAAGAACCTGAATCTCGCCGTAGCAGAGTTCGACTCTCAGTTAAGACTCGTGATGGATGGGATAAGAGAAGTCGAGGACAGACTGACGGCCATACAAGAAACTGAGGATTCCGGAGCGAAGGCGCGGGTCGATAAGGAAGCGGTAAAGACTCTGCTCCGGGAAATGGCTCAGCTTCTGGAGAGCGATCTGACCGAAGCCATGAACCGGCTGGAAGCTTTGAATGGCCATTTGGCCAATTCATCGGTTTATACGGAATTCAAACGGCTGGAAAAGCAAGTGGAGAGCTTCGATACGGACAATGCTTTGAAAACCGTGGAAACCATCGCCGGCAAGCTGGAAATAGAGCTTTAGAAAAGGAAAACATCGTGGAAGGCGGTCGAAAACCGAAAGTCCTGATTGTGGATGACACGCCGGAAAACATTCAGGTGCTGATGGAGACCTTGAAGGACCAGTATACCATTGTGGCGGCAATTAACGGAGAGAAGGCGCTCAAAATGGCTGCGGCGGAACCCAAGCCGGACCTCATTCTTCTGGACATCATGATGCCGGGAATGGATGGATACGAGGTCTGCCGTAGACTTAAAGCCGACGAGCAAATGCAACACATCCCGATCATCTTTGTAACGGCCAAGACCGAGGTGGAGGACGAAACCCTCGGGTTTGAGCTGGGCGCAATGGACTATATTACCAAGCCGTTCAGCGTTCCTGTGGTAAAAGCCAGGGTCAAAGCCCATCTGGAGCTGAAGATACTTCGTGATCGCGAGGCGAGTCAGCGGGCGAAGCTCGAAAGCGTCCTTGGGATGCTCAAGAGCGAACTTGCCGAGGCTGCCGATTACGTTAGATTCCTTTTGCCCGAGCCCATCACACAGGGACCCGTGACGGCAGACTGGCGCTTTGTGCCATCAACTACTCTTGGGGGAGATTCGTTAGGATATCACTGGCTCGATGAAGATTCGTTAGCGATTTACCTGATTGATGTCTGCGGACACGGTGTGGGAGCAGCGCTCCATTCGGTGTCTGTGCTCAATGTTCTCCGTTCCAGGAACTTGCCGAATGTTGATTTTAGGAGACCGGAACAGGTTCTAGGCAGCCTCAATGGCGTTTTTCCCATGGATGACCACAGAGGCATGTATTTTACCATGTGGTACGGTGTGTACAAACCATCTTCCGGCCTCTTGACCTATGCCAGCGGAGGGCATCCACCGGCCTTGTTGATACGAGACACAGCCGGGAACCGCTCAGAGATTCGAGAACTGAGAACGCCGAACCTATTCTTGGGTGGCCTGGAAGGCATGGATTTCAAGCATGACGAAGTTGAGATCAAACCTGCGGCTAGACTCTATGTCTTTAGCGACGGCGTATATGAGATTATGAACGAGGAGGGGGCCTATTGGGAGTTCGACGACCTGAAGGCCTACCTTGGAGAATCACGTGACAGCCTCGAATCCCCCATGGACGATCTGTGGGCGCATGTACAGCAAATCGCGGGCTCGGAAACTCTTGAGGATGATTTCTCTGTCCTGGAGATAAGGATACCGTGAAGAAACGGGCATTATAGCTTCACTGAGCAGATCTACTCCAGAGCGGTTGCGTTTAGATTGAATCGTTTATTCTCTCAGGGCCGAGGCTTCTTAATTTTCCCGAGCGGACGCGTACCATAAGGAGGCGCTAAGATGCCGGTGGGTGAGAAAAAACCCAAAGTTCTCATTGTGGATGATACCCCGGAAAACATTCAGGTCCTCATGGGCACATTGAAAGATCAATATGCCATCGTGGCGGCTATCAACGGACAGAAAGCCCTCAAAATGGCTATCACAGAACCGAAGCCGGATCTTATTCTCCTGGATATTATGATGCCCGGTATGGACGGGTTCGAAGTGTGCAGTCGGCTAAAATCCGATCCGGAAACTCGGGACATCCCGGTCATTTTTCTCTCCGCTCTTGACGATACAGCCAATAAGATAAAGGGATTCGCCTCAGGCGCGGTGGATTACATTTCCAAGCCTTTTCAACCTGAAGAAGTTTATGTGAGGGTCAATACTCATCTGACCATGAGCCGTTTGAAACAGAATCTAGCCGAAAAGAACGCGGAACTCCAGGCGTACAGCGAACACCTGGAAGAAAGGGTGCGTGAAAGAACTGCGGAGTTGGCATCGTTGAACAACATCTATGAGCGCTTCGTGCCAAGGGAGTTCATCGATTTGTTGCAAAAGAATAGTATTCTCGAAATCAATTTGGGTGATCAGGTGAGCCGGAAAATGACCGTTATGTTTGCGGACATCCGGGGGTGGACCACCCTGCTGGAAAAGATGACCCCAGAGGAGGCTTTCAGTTTCATTAATGCTTATCTGAGACGAGTGAACCCAGTGATCAAAGACTGCAATGGGTTCATCGATCAGTACTACGGTGACGGGGTGATGGCTCTTTTTGCCGGGACGCCGGATGATGCGGTGAGAGCAGCCGTTCGAATGCAGGAGGCTGTGGCCGAGTACAACAGGGAACGGGAGAAAGCTGGTTTTGACCCCATCGAAATTGGAATAGGGCTCCACCGTGCCGATCTCATGCTGGGCGTCATCGGTAGTGAAGATCGCATGCAAGGAGCCGTAGTGGCGGATGCGGTGAACCTTGCCGCACGAATCGAGGGTTTGAACAAGATGTACGGCTCCTATGTCAGCCTGAGTGACGAGACTCTGTCTGCGATGAAAGAATCAGACCGATACAGGCGCCGGTTCATGGACAAAGTGCGTGTAAAGGGAAGAGAGGACGCGGTCATTGTTTACGAGGTCTTTGAAGGTGATCCTCCGGGTCTCGCCGAACTTAAGGAGCAGACGAAACCCGCATTTGAGAGCGGTATTCAGCTCTACTATGGTAAGAAGTTT
The DNA here is from genome assembly GCA_016875095.1 of Deltaproteobacteria bacterium. Classification (GTDB taxonomy): domain Bacteria; phylum Desulfobacterota; class Desulfomonilia; order Desulfomonilales; family Desulfomonilaceae; genus VGSG01. Next base: position 28,277 of record VGSG01000034.1, on the reverse strand, counting down.
TCCGAAGCCAGCGTTCATTTTAACCAGGTGCTGGAGAAGAATCCTGCGGACCTGGCGGCCCGAATCTATCTGAAACGTTGCGCCAACTACATGGTGAACGGCGTTCCGCCGGACTGGACAGGAGTAGAAACGCTTTTTGAGAAATAGAGAACGCGCAAGTTGAAGGCTTCAACCGCAAACACATCCGCAAATTAAATCATGCTGTTTTTGGGCCGGGAAAGCAGTATTTCATACTCATTAGACGGTCCTTCTTGTGCGTCCTCTCCGGCGCCTTCTTCAAAGGCTCATAGGTTGCCCAAGCGGTTCTACGTTCCGAGATAGGCCTCCTCGCGTCGGACCTTAAACAGTCCTTGATAAGCGCTCGTCTGGTAGATCAATAGAAGGATGCACATGACCAGCAACAATATTACTGAGCCCAGGGTGATGAACGTGGCTTCCACGCCCCATCGGGCATCCGCGGCCTGAATGAGCTTCACCGCAAGCGAGCCCACCCCGAAGGTGCAGACGAACTTCAGGCCGAACGCGGAATGACGGAATCGTCGAGGGCTCAGCTTGCCCACGAGGGTGTTTTCGATCGCCTGCATTCCGAGCTGGAAAAAGAAATAGACAAAGGCCAGGGCCACGAGGGCCAAGTTCTGGCTGATAGCCATGAGGAAAGCCGCGGGCACGCAAATCGCGTGGAAAGTCAGATACGCATATCGGTTTTCAAACCGATCTCCCACATGGCCTCCCACATATTGTCCCAGCATTCCGACCACATAGATCACCGACGTGACCGCTGTGGCAAAGAGGTTCCCGGATAAGTGTATTCCTAAGGATCCTGACACAGCCTGGAGCATGCCCTGCCCTTTCAGCTCCAGATACGTGGGCAGAATCACGGTTGAGCCCATGAATGCAATCCCGCCGAGCATCGTTACGACCATGAGGGTCGCAAATGCCCCAATGGCGCCGTTGTTCTCCTCCGGGGCTTGTTGGTGAACGGCTTCGGGTCGTTTCAGAGGGAGCTTGGCCATGAGGCCGATTCCGACAAGATTCATCAGGCCCATTACGATGAACGCGGCTTTCGGTCCTGACAGCCAGGTAATGAGTCCGGTCAGGAGCGGCGCGACCACAAGTCCCAGACCGCCAAAAGCCGCATTGTATCCCATGCCCAGACTGACACGGCTCACACCCGTCGAGATCAATCCTATGCCGATAGGATGATAGATGCCCGAAAAAAGCCCCACTCCGGCAAGCGCCAGAGAAAGGGCCGCGGGCCATTCCATGAAATAGGCGCAAGCAATCCCACTCACGCCTGATCCCAGAAACATCAGGATCATAAGGAGCTGGCCGCCGATTCGATCGCCCAGGACGCCCCAAGGCAGGGCTGATATGCCGAACAGCAGGTACATCCAGAAGGAGAGGCCGAGCACATCGGTCATGCTCAAGTTCAGGATTTGAGTGAGCGGCAGGACAAGCGCGGGGAAGACCACCGTGTTGTAGTGGGACAGAAAGTGCCCGAAACAAGTGACCACAAGGATCCGACGTTCGTTACTATTCAATATCAGGGCCTCCGTCAAACAAGGCGCTTTTGAGCCGGCGACTTACGGGCAGCTGAGGCCGGGAATCCCATTCACTTCGGACGCCATAAGGCCGTTGGACCTTCGTTCAGGGATTCTCAGCTCGCCGCAGCGACTGTCTCGGCCTTTTGAGTGGGTATCGGCACTCGCAGTGGACCTCGAGGAAGTAGTGATGCCTAGCCCGACACGAAACCATGGTTATATATCCTTTTGGAATGAGGATCGAGGCCCAGGGTAGCCAGTAACACGGCCGCTCGACACAGAGGAAGACATCGCGAAAAATCAACTCTCATGGGCAGTTTCTAAACCTGATCACACGATATTTCGGGATCGTCGTATTCCTCTGCTATTTTCTTGTCGCGACACAGGATTTTGAGCCATGACTCGTGAGCGAGTCGTTTCGCCCACTGCAATTGCTCGTCACTATTTGCGGGAAAGTGAAGTATGAAGAAGTGTGATTCGTCTTCGGCATCCTTTTGGGCAATAATTACCGGAGAGATCACCGAGCACTCTCTAAAGGCCGCGAGGTGTCTATTGCACAACTCGCAATGTCCTTCCAGCGCTTCAAGCGGACATCTAAGCCTTGACCAATAGGCTGAGGGGCCATTGATAACCCCGTCTTCATTCGATTTAGGTTTGAATGCGTGCCAGTCAATTCTGCCACCCGTCTTCTTGTGCCTCCTGTTGATTCGTCTATAGAAAATGCGATGCTGGCACGAGTCCCTTGCCATGCCAGGCTCTCTATTTGACGAACCAGGCGAGAGCGTTATGGAGTTCATGGGATTCTACTTTTCCCATGTCTACTATTTTCCCGTGATCATCCTTAGAGACGCGCAAAATTCTGATCATCGGTTGATTATCGCCGGCTGGCTCTATCTCAATACACAATTCTTTTTCTGGGCGGTAGTATTCTAAACCAACTTCTCCCCGGAAGCCCGGAGCCAGTTCTGGATAGAGACTACTATGAGAGACTCGATATGAGTACTTAGCCACTTCCTGCGCAACTCTAAAGACCTCTGAAAGTACCTCAGCAGTCGGGGGTTCCTCATCCTGCCCATCCCATCCCTGGTTCAGATCAAAAAGCTCCAAGTATTGTCGAAAAAAGGATTCGGGAAGGACGAACACAGCCTCGTTTTCGTGTTTGCCTGAGGACTCCTGTCTCCGAGGTGGCTGTGTTTCCGTTGTCATCTCCGCTGCAGTCTGGAGGATTCTCTTTTCCTCACGATTGGCCGTGGGCCAATAACGTATCGTAGAACAGTCTGGTTCTGTCGCCACGGATCCCCAGCTAAACAGTTTCTGCGGCGTGAAACCCGCGACTCGGCATGTTGCCTCATGCGGGGACGAAGTATCGGTGATGACTTGGGGTATATTCCACGCTCTCATTGTGGCTCCGTTTCTGGAAAATATAACACATTGAGGCGGTCTATCTCCTGAGCCGCCGCGTGGAAGAACCGAGAGCGCTCTGCGACGGCATACACCTTAGACTTGTCTTCGGCCAGAGTGTTTATGTCCTGTTGTAAGATGATAGCTGGTCCCTCAGTCACGCCAGACACGCGCCCAGTCTTACACCTGACCCATGTATTGACCTTGGTACCCGACAACTCGCGAATCTGACGCGCATGGAGCTCGAAACTTTGCAGCTCAGCGAGCGGACCATTATTCTCAGTCCACTGATTCTTGCAGAAGAATTTCGAAATGGCCGCGCCGGGATCATCATCAAGAGAAAACCTCTCACAAACGGCGCCTAGTCGCCAGATCGGCGCTCGCAGGACCTCCGCTACTTCGTCGAGAATAGGGGAGCAGCTTTCGAAGATCATGGCCGTGGTCAGGACATCTTCCTCAGCCCCTAACGACAAGAAAACGTCGGCCCTAACCAGAGCGATTTGCATTCTCCATTTGCCGGTCTTGCTCCTGAACTCAATACGCGGCGCATCCGGTGACAGCCGCACAGGACCTTCTGGTTCTCCTGGGAGTACGAAGGGGGCCTCATCAAACAGATCCTTGTGATTGCCCAAAACATCCGTCAGAAGCCTGACGACCGGGAGACTAGCGAGCATCTCGAAAAATATAGCCACTCGAAGCTCAGCCAACCGAAATCTGCTGTGGGAAATCAACGGCTCCTCCGCACCTCACGCACTCTCTGCAATACAAATATTAGCATGCGCGTGACCGATAGACAAGATTTTGACGATTTCCGCCGTAAATAGGTTAGGAGTGACACCTGATGACGTCTCTTCAGCGGTTCGGGTTCCTTCGGCGTCATTGTAGCAGTATTTTACCCCTCAATGTCAGCGCTCAGCCGTAATTTTCGGCTCTGGATTCGGATCGGCTTGCCGATGAGCTCCCTGCGCATGCCAATCTCCTTTCCAAAGGAGCAGAGCGCCTACCACGCAAATGATGGCGCTGGCCCACCATTCCACGAGCGGCCCGGTCATAATGTTCACCACGATGGAGTCCCGAATTGCGTCGTACGCGACATGATATGCAGTCACCACTGCGAGACTTGCAGAACGCGCCCAAACAAACCCGAAAATCACCCCTTGCATCGTGCCTGCCAGTATCCCCACCAGGACCATGAAAGAAACTGCTAGAGCAGGGGCTATGCCGAACGCAAGCGAGGCGTCCCTAGCCTCCAAAAGGATGGGAACGCCCACGAGAGGTACGCGCCAGACCCACCAGATCAAGCTGTGCAGGAGCACGGCCTTGCGAGGACTAGTGGTTCGAGCTATGCGCGGTAAGAGGTATCCTCTCCATCCGATTTCCTCGCCGAACGCGGCCGGCAAGAGCAGGGGAATCATCAGACTTAGAGTAATTAATATCGAGCCGGTGGCGATGCCTTCAGCAATTTCGGCGCTTCCAGCCGAGATGTCCATGACGGTGGGGAGGACCCAAAGGAAGGCCACGAAGGCAATGACAGCCACATAATGCGCCGGCTTGCCCCATCTCCACTGCGCAGTGGCAAAGCCGTCCCGAAAGATGTACCTGCCGCAGATGAATGTCCCCACTCCGACCATGATCATAGAAGCGCAACTGAGCGCCATTGCACTCTTCCACGAGCGCGCCAAGAAAAGCATGGCCATTTGGAAGGGCCAGGAAACGGAAAAGACAACCACCAGATAGAGCCACAGGGAGAAGCGTCTCCCTTCGCCTGAGTTGTCGGTATCCAAGTTGCGGCTCTTACCCCCCATATTGTGCGCGGCCGTTGCGGCCTATGCGGACGATCCCGAATGCCTCGGCTTCAGAACGGCGCTTTTCGGATTATGCTCTGTTCGCGGGCCGGTCCTACGGATACCAGAGTAACGGGGACCCCGGTCAGATTCTCTATGGTGTTGACGTAGTGCTTGGCGTTGGACGGCAAATCCTCGAAAGACCGGCATTCCCCGAGAGGCTCATCCCAGCCCGGCAACTCCGAGTATCGCGGCGCGACCTTCTCCAGATCGGCCACGTTTGACGGCACTCTTTCCAGGACTTTACCGTTGGACATGTACGCGGTCGCGATCTTGATGGGCGAGATGCCCGTGAGCACGTCGAGTTTGGTGACAGCCAGTCCGGTAAGGCCATTGAGGCGCACGCTATGACCGAGTATCACCAGATCGAGCCAGCCGCAGCGCCTTGGTCGGCCTGTTGTGGCGCCATATTCCGCTCCCACTTCGCGCAGCCGTGTTCCCAGTTCGTCAGTCAGCTCAGTTGGGAAACCACCTTCGCCCACCCGCGTGGAGTACGCCTTTACCACGCCCCAGATCTTGTCCACTCGATTGGGGCTGATCCCGGCGCCGCAACATGCGTTTCCCGCGAGAACGCTTGACGAGGTCACGAACGGATAGGTGCCGTGGTCAATGTCCAGGAGAGTGCCCTGCGCGCCCTCGAAGAGCACGTGGTTTCCTTTCTCGATCCGCGCCTGGAGAACCGCGGAGGTGTCGGTGATGTGAACGGCCAGCTTTCTCCCGTACTCCGCGTACTCTTCCACGATCCGGTCCGCATTGAGCGGCGGAAGCTTGAAGCAATGTTCGATGATGCAGTTCTTCTCCACCAAGGCGCGGCTAACTCTCTGTTGTAGCGATTTGGGTCTGATCAGGTCGATCATTCGAATGCCCATTCGGGAAGCCTTGTCCTCGTACGCGGGTCCGATACCTCTCCCCGTGGTTCCGATCTTGGCTTTGCCCAGCAACTTCTCTCGACCCTGATCGACAATCTTGTGATAGGGCATGATCACGTGCGCTCGATCCGAAATCAGAAGCTGCTCATCTTTCTGAAAGCGCCCCTTCTTGCGCAATCCCTCTTTCTCTTCGAGAAGGACGGCCGGGTCTACAACCAGCCCATTCCCGATAATATTGAGCGTTTCGGGATAGAGAATGCCTGAAGGGATCAAGTGGACGATGATCTGTTCGCCGCCCACCTTGAGGGTATGGCCCGCGTTGTTTCCTCCCTGGAAGCGGACTACCACATGCGCCCGCTTGGTGAGCAGATCCACGATCTTGCCTTTTCCTTCATCACCCCATTGTGTTCCGATTATGACAAGAGTGCTCAAACTGAAACACCTTTCTCACGTGATATGGATGAGTCTCGACCGCGAGCGCTAGCTATCCAGGACCACTTGTCTGACGCTCAGTATCCCGCCGATGTCTTGAATACTCTTCAGAGTTTGCCCATCCGCGGGTTGGTCGATGTTGATGATGCACAGCGCCGAGCCTCCGGGCTTATCGCGAGACAGGTTCATCTGCGCAATGTTGATGCCCCGTTCCGCCAAGGTTCTGGTGATGCCCGCCACCATGCCCGGAATATCCTGATTCCTTACGATCACCATCGGTCCGCGGGGGACTGCTTCGGTGACGAAGTCATCGATCCCAACGATGCGAGGTTCGTCACCCATTCGGTGAATCAGGGCCCCATGCACGGTTCGCGAAGCGCTGCCGGCATAGGAGGCCGTGATCGCGATGGACGACCCGAAATCTTTGGCGTCTTCCAGGGCGGTTTCCGATACGATTATTCCTCTGTTTTGCACCATGAGCGAGGCATTGACCGGATTCACGTCCTCGGTATATCGGGACATGAGACCCACCAGCGCCGCGTTGGTGATCGATTTGAAATCCCACCGCGCCACTTCGCCTCGATATTCCATGTGCACAGCCGCGATTTCGGTCTCCTTAACAGGGGTCAGATCGGCCAGGAACCGCCCCATTCGTCGCGCCAGGTCTTCGTACGGCCGAATTCGGGGGATATCCACGGCCGCGATGACCGGCGCGTTGACGGCGTTGCGCACGATGGCCTTTTCCAGGTAATCGATGACCTGCTCGGCAATGACGACGGCCACGTTCACGTCGGCTTCATCGGTGGAAGCGCCCAGTTGTGGAGTAGCTACGACGCCGGGATGCTTGATGAGCGGGCCGACTCCTGGAGGCTCCGACGCGAACGCATCCAGCCCCGCGGCCGCGACTTTCTCTGCTTCAAGGGCCTTCAAGAGCGCGTCTTCATCGATGATGCCCCCTCGGGCCGAATTGACGATCACCACCCCCGGCTTCATCATCTCGAACGCCTTGGCGCCGATGAGCCCCTTGGTGGAGTCGGTCTTGGGAACATGAACCGTGATCACATCCGAACGGGACAAGATATCTTCCAAAGTGGTAAGCTCCGCGCCCATCTTTGCGGCAGCCTCACTGGAAGTGGCCGGATCGCATCCCAGGACCTTCATCTTGAGCCCCTGGGAGGCGAGTCGCGCAACGATCCCGCCGACCCTGCCCAACCCGATGACTCCGAGAATCTTTCCAGCAATCTCACGGCCCTGGAACTTCTTCTTTTCCCATTTGCCTTCTTTCATGGAGGCCACGGCCTGGGCGATGTGCCGATGAACCGCCAGGATCAATCCTATAGTATGCTCGGCCGTCGCGACGGAATTCACACCGGGTGTATTCATCACCAGGATCCCGCGACGGGTGGCTTCGGCCACATCCACGTTTTCAATGCCTCCGCCTGCCCTGGCCACAACCTTGAGTCGAGCGCCGGTCCGGAGGATATCCGCGTCCACTTCGGTTTCCCGGCGAATCACGAGCGCGTCATATTCGCCGATAACGGCTCGCAGACCCTCGCGGTTCAGGTCGGTCTTCACGTCCACCTGGAAACTCGGCCGATCTTGCAACGTCCTGATACCTTTTTCGTGGAGGTCGTCTGCAACGAGAATTCTATGGGTCATGCTTTTTCCACTCCGACCATTCGGTAGCGGCCGTCCGCGCAAGAAAAGGGCCTGCGCCTCCCCCGGAGGCGCTCTCCACGATTGCTCGCGTTGAAACGGTCGAGCTCGGCTCTTGAAGCGGAACCGCCCTTAGCCGTTCTTGGCGGCAAAGTCCTTCATGAAAGCGATCAGGGACTCCACGGCCTCTTTGCTTATCGAGTTGTACAGCGACGCCCTGCAGCCGCCGACAGAGCGATGCCCTTTGAGTCCGCCCAGCTTCTCTTTCTGGGCTTCAGCGACGAATTTCTTCTCCAGGTCCTCCGTAGGCAAGCGGAAAGTGACGTTCATCATCGATCGGCTATCAACGTCGGCCGTGCCCTTGTAGAAGTCGGTGGAATCCATGTATCCGTACAGGAGGCCGGCCTTTTCCCGGTTGATCTTTTCCATAGCTTCCAACCCGCCGATGGTCTCCTCAACCCACTTCAAGACGAGCTGAACCATGTAGATGGCAATACACGGCGGTGTGTTGTAGAGCGAGTTTTTCTCGGCGTGGGTCGTGTACCTGAACATCGTGGGCAGATTCGCGGGCTCGCGGGCCAGCATATCTTCACGGATTATTACGATCGTCACTCCCGCGGGCCCGAGATTCTTTTGCGCGCCGGCATAGATCAACCCGAACGGTTTGGGATCGAACGGCCTACTCAGGATGTCTGAAGACATATCGGAAACCAGTGGAACGTCGCCCGCTTTGGGGAACGTGGCCCACTGCGTGCCTTTGATCGTATTGTTTGAGGTGAAGTGAAGGTAAGCGGCTCCAGGGGTGACCTGAAAATCCTTCGGGATGTAGCGGAAATCTCGGTCCTTGCTTGAGGCGATGACCTTATGAGGCTTGCCGAGGATTTCCACCTCCTTGATCGCCTTGGTGGCCCAGGTGCCTGTATTGATGTAATCCGCGGATGAGCCCTCCGGAATCAAGTTCATGGGAATCATGACGAATTGGGTGCTCGCCCCGCCCTGGAGAAAAAGGACCTTGAAGTCGCCGGGCAACTTGAGGAGCCTCACTACTCGTTCAATAGCATCGTTGAGCACCTGCTCGAAAAGTGCCGACCGGTGGCTGATCTCCGCGATGGACATTCCGGAGCCTCTGAAATTGAGGAACTCATCCCTTACCTGCTCCAGAACTTGAAGCGGAAGAGCCGCGGGACCCGGATTGAAGTTGACGATACGGGCGGTCATCTCCTGTTCCTCCGTGGTGTTGAATATGGTAATAGCCGGCGCAACCTCGTAAATTACCTTACCGCATGGTATCATTTCAATAGAAATCGTCCCTGAGGAAGAACCGGATTGAATAGCTCCCCATTCTATGACATGATTCCGGTTGACCGGAATGGGGACATACTCTGGAGTGTTAAATGGATACCGAAAAAATAGTTTACAGTCTTATCCCTTTGGTCTTGATAATACTCTTCTCCTGGTTTTTCAACTTCCTCGGCCAGCGCATGCGAAAACAACAGGGCGAGGAGGACCAACCCGGAGCTTCGAAGGCCTTGGAGGACATCTTGGGCCTTGGGCTCCCCAAAGATGAGGAGCAAAGACCTGCCGCGACCCCGCAGCAGAGAACGCCCGGGGAGGTGACCCGTGTGGAAGCGCCGGACTGGACCGCCCATCAGCAAGCGGGCCAGGTGGGACGCAGCGGCGCCCCCATCAAACCCAAATGGTGGGGAGCATGATGCGCAGTCCGATAGCCGAGATGAGGGCCTTTCACCGCAATAGAACGCGGCTCTGGAGCATGACGCTTTTCTTTGGATTCCTGGCCCTCGGGACATTCCAGGGCGCCTTGGCCGAGAAGTTGTCTTGGGAGATGCCGGGCAGGCTATCGATTTACGATCTCGAATTCGGTCCCGCGGTATTCAAGGACAATAACTGGCAATTCCTGGGGAACGTCAGGAGCTTTAATGCGAAGGAATTGGACGGTCCCCTGACCCTCATGGTCCGCTTTTCCTACAGAGGAACAAGGGGGGAAATCCCGCTTAAATTCGTCGTGAAACTTCCGGACTCCGCCCAGCACGAAGAGACCGCTTTGCTCACAGAGCCGAGCGGAAACTACACGTACAGGTTCACGGTTCACAATCCTCGAGAATTCATGGGCTCAGGGTCTGTTTACCTATACTATGGCTTCAGCATCATTGATGTCCTCGACTTCACCATATTCTCAGGCGCGTGACCCACGCTGAACTCAGTAGAACAGGGGGAGAGGCGTTTCATATCCCATGAGCGCCCGCGGCGCGGTGCCACGCTTGAAAATTTTCGTTCAGGAACAATGCCAACAAAGAGCCACGAAAAGGAACGTCTCGACGTCCTGCTGGTGAGCAAAGGGCTCGCGCCTTCCCGGGAGCGAGCTCGCGCTCTTGTCATGGCCGGCAAAGTCCTTGTGGACGGTCTCAACGTTGACAAACCGGGCAAGGAGTTTCCTCCCGACGTGAATGTGATCTTATCGGAGGACATTCCGTACGTCAGCAGGGGAGGTCTCAAGCTGGAAGCTGCTCTGGACCATTTCGGCATCAATCCTGCCGGCCTGGATGCGCTGGATGGAGGCGCTTCCACCGGTGGGTTCACCGATTGCCTCCTGAAGCGCGGCGCGGCCCGTGTAATTGCCGTGGACGTTGGATACGGACAGTTTGATTGGACGCTGCGTAATGACCCCAGGGTGACACTCCTGGAGCGGACCAACCTGCGTTATTTGGATACGACCGCTCTGCCTCATCCTGTGGACGCGGCTGTCGCAGACCTCTCGTTCATTTCACTTAAGCTGGTATTGGGCAAATTCTTTGAGATGCTTCCATCGGGCGGCTGGCTGCTCGCGCTGGTAAAGCCTCAGTTCGAGGTGGGCCGAGCTGAAGTGGGCAAAGGCGGCGTGGTTCGCAACGAAGCCGCGATCGGACGAGCGGTTGACGAGATAAAGACATTCGCGGAGCAATGCGGCTTCGAGGTCCTCGGTGAAATGGAAAGCCCCATACGAGGCCCCAAAGGCAACCGCGAATTCTTCCTGCGCCTTGTGATACCGCTTCGCTTTCGGAGAGGTAAGAATCGGGGAGGACCTTCTTGTAAGAAGGTCCTCCCCGACCCCCTCCCCAAGAACTTCCACCATTTTTCGGAATGCTCATTTTTCCTGCGGGGAAATGAGCATTCCGAAAACCGTGGAAATTTCCTGCCTTAGCCGTGGAGTACCTCTCTGACAAAGAAGATTTCCCCGATCTTGCCTCTTTGAATGCGCATCAGTATGAAACGCCAGAAGCAATTGTGGAGCCAGTGCGCCCTCGAAAGTCGTATTGCGCTGCCGACTTGTAGAGACAGGTCCACGCATCTGCCTGGGTCGGAGGATGCGCAAACACGGGGCGGCGGCCGCATTGTAGTGGCGCACGGCCGTGCGCCACTACCCCCAGTTTCCGGCAAACAATACAAATCCGGGGCGATGATTCCACACGAGATTGACCTGACGAAATAAGTGCGCATGTACGTACGAAGGGGGGCTTTGTACGAGAGCCTTCATCGAAATTATTGCTTGGAGGTGCGCCATGGCGGACAAAATTGAATGGGTCACAAGTATGGATGAGGCCCTCAAACGGGCAAAGGCGGAAAACAAGCACGTATTGCTCGATTTTTTCAACCCGAACTGAATCGGTTGCCAGCAAATGGATGCAGTTACGTATCCTGAAAAAGCGGTAATCGGGTTCGTATCCAATCACGTCATTCCCTTGCGTATTCCGTCCGATCAACGGCCCCTGGCTCAGGAGTTCAAGGTGAGCTGGACACCCACCCTGGTCACCTTGGACACTGACGGCAAAGAGCATCATCGCACCGTGGGCTTTCTCCCACCGGAGGAATTGATTCCCTCATTGATGCTCGGAATCGGAAAGACCTGCTTGGACCTGGGTCAGTTCAACGAAGCTATTGGGCAGTTCGAGAAAATCGTCACGGAGCATGCCCGGAGCGCGGCTGTCCCCGAGGCCATTTTCTTCCTTGGCGTGGCGCGTTACAAACACACAAAAGACCCAAAGAACCTGCGACTAGCCTACGACCGGCTCATCGCGGACTTCCCGAATGATGAATGGGCCAAACGAGCGCGTCCTTACAGCCTCATCACTTGATCCGTTCAGCGAACTTCCGCGGGGAGAACGAAAAGGCCGGATGTTTCATCAACATCCGGCCTCAGTTTGCCTCGGCAAGCCCTACGGGCCGCCTCCTTCCTCCTGTCCGGATGCGCCCCCGGTTTGCAGTGGGCCCGCATCATTGGAACGAGGAAATTTCTCGGTCCATGCTTATTCCTTCCGCGTCGCCGATTCACTCCGCGCCTCTTCTTGGCTGTTCTCATTTCGACGGTCCATTTCCGTAAGTTTCGTTGAACGCTTTGCCGTGTTCCTGAAACGGAGCATCAACATAAGAAACATGGATTTGACTTATGTCAAGGCGCCTGGCGGAACTCTGCGCCAATCTGTAGGCAGGGCATCAGATCGACGAGACCCGCTCACGCATCTCCGAGGCCACACGCTTTTGGCTGCGCGGAGGCAGTCATGGCGAACAGGAAAGCACAACGAAAAAAAGAGAGCCTTCCTCTGGCCGACATTGAGTTCCTCATGCGCACGGAACTCCTTGGGGCTACTCCGGAGGAGTGCAAGCGGAGCCTGATCTCCTGCATGAAGAAGATTCACCTGGCCGCGGGAGAGAGGTTCATAGCGCAGGGTGATCGAGGCGACTGCTTCTATCTCATCCAGGAAGGCTCATGCATTGTCAGTCTGGACAAGAACGGCCGGTCTTATCCCATATCTCGCCTCAAGGCCGGCGACCTGGTAGGGGAAGTCGCGATTGTGACCGGCGAGACCCGAAGCGCCAATGTGGATGCAGAGACGGACATGGTGGTCTGGTCGGTGGGGGTCGAGGATTTTCACCGGGTCAGCGCAAAGTGTCCGGTATTGGAAGAATTCCTTGCGGATGTGGCCACCGAGCGCCTTTGCAGCCGAAAGATCACGGCGGAACGCTCAATCGGCCGATACACCATTCATGACGTGATGGCGGAAGGCGGATGGAGCATCGTATACAAGGGAGTCCACTCATTCCTCAATTTGCCTGTCGCGGTCAAGATGCTGAAGCACAACATGGCCCGCGACAGCGATTTCTTGAGCAAATTCCAGGACGAAGCCAAGATCATAGCCGCCCTGAGCCATGAGAACATCGTCAAGGTGTACGATGTGGAGCACATGTACAGGACCGTATTCATCGTCATGGAATATCTGGACGGGGTCACTCTAAAGCACATTTTGAAAAATAAACTCAGGCTTCCGTTTACCAGGATGCTCCATATACTGGCGCAGGTATGCGCGGCCCTGGATTATGCTCATCAGCACGGGATCGTGCATCAGGACGTCAAGCCCGGAAATATTTTCATCGAGAAGAACGACCACGTAAAACTCGTGGACTTCGGCCTCGCGCTTCCCATCGGGGGTTGCTCGCCCGAACTGCCCGGGACGGCCTTCTACATGGCGCCGGAACAGATCGAGAGCGATCCGGTGGATGCTCGCACGGACATTTATTCGCTAGGCATCACCGCGTATGAGATGGCGACGGGTCAGCGCCCGTTTCCTGACGACGTGTGTGAGGTCTTGAAGGCCCACATCACCCAACCCACCCCCGATCCGAGACTGCTGAACCAGGAACTGCCTGAGGAGTTCTCTGAGTTCATCTTCAAAGCCACCCACAAAGATCCGGCCGCGCGATACGAGAACTTGCAGCAGGCGCTTTCGGACCTCAACGAAATGGCCGACGGAAACGGTCATCAAGCCCCGACCGCACAGCAGCGAAAGAGACGTATGATAAACCTGCGCATGTTCTACGACCAGGCGAATCACCCGGAATTGGCCCAGTTAATGGCGGGATTCAGCGAAGAGTTGAAAAGAATCGGCGCTGAACTCAGGGTTTCCGACCTGGGAGAAGTCTGAAGCGCGCCAAGCCACGCTGACCCGGACTTTGTGCAGGTCGGCGCCCAACGCGGATTGACCCGCGCCGCATGAATTGATACAAATCTCTACAACTCCTTTATTCCGTTACAAGATCTTTGATGTTTCAGAGCGGAGACCCCGGCCGCATAATCACGAGGAGAAATGTGATGAATATAGGACAAGGTTCCCAGGGGAAGCGGATTCTCGGCTTGACGATCGGCCTGGGCGTTCTCCAGGCGCTGAGCGTGATTGTGGTGGTTTACGTGGGCCTGGAGATACTCCGAACCGATCGCATGCTCCTGGAAGAGAGCCGAACCATGATACACGAGCTTTTGCCCGCCATTCGAAGCGATCTCTCGACGATCGACCGGCAAGCCTCAAAGATCGGGGACGGCGTATCGAACCTTCAGGGGCAGGTCTCCCTCGTGGACGAGAAGATGACCAAGGTGGGCGGTGACTTGTCGCGGGTCGGTTGGATACTGGAGAGCTTGGACCGTGACCTCACGGCCTTCTTCAAGAATGAGACGGCCGTTCCTTGGGGCTATGGGCTCAATCGGTATCTGATGCCCGCCGCGCTGATGATACTGTGCCTGTGCCTGCCCCTCCTTTTGTGGATCGCAATTCGGATCAAGGAATCGGATCGCCCGCGGACGACCCGGCGTGAACAGCCGGCGCTCGATCGGGTAGACGGGCTGAAGCGCCAAATTGAGGCGCTGAACTCCGTGGTTGCTCAGTTCAAGACGGAACAAATAGAAACCCCGTCGGCCACCCCTGACATACGAAGGCTTGTCGAACACGCGGAACGGCTCATCGAGGCGGCCAGGGCCGAGTTGGCGCGACTGGAATCGCGCCTGGAAGGCGAGGGCCGAGACGAGAAAAGGCTCGGTGGGAAGTTCCACTGATAGGCGGCAACAGGGCCGCGGCCTCGTCCGAGCGAAAGAGGCAACCTGTGGATAACTTAAGCCATCTGGAATGATCTGAACGGATTCGGAAGCTCGGTGGGCGCTTCAAAAGAGAAGCGAGAGTCGGAGCGGGATTCAACAAATAACAAATGATAATAGCATGTTGCCGTGACGGCGCCGCATGTGGTTCAACTGCGGCGGGAGGACCGGAGGCTTTCCGGAAGTTATCCACAGGTGTTGATAACTTCTCTGGGCAGCCTGAAAAAATTGGGTCATTATGAAGTAGCCTTATACCCGAAGAGGCGCCCATCGGAGAGATATCTTCGATCCTCGCCACGTGTTTCCCCCCACGTCCGTTCCAAGGCGTGGTCGCCCCCCTCCGGACCGAGCCGGAGCGGCTTTTCGTCGCAGCTCGTTGCTATTCCCACGCGGATCGTGTAGAAAAACAGGGAATTGTCAGAAATAGGCGTCATCGAAGCTCGTTGGTCGAGCCGACAACTCCAACCTATGACCGACACACATCACCTTCACCAGCCGATCGCACGCGGACTGGAACGGCTTCCCGATCGGGCGGCCCGGTTTTTTTCCGCGGAGGGTCGGGTGCGCGAATACCAGGCCGGAGATCTTATTACGGAGAAAGACGATGGCGCCGACCAGATTCGGCTCATGATCTCCGGCGAGGCCAGCCTTGTCCTTCGTGATGACGATGGGGAGCGGATACGGGTAGACACACTGGGGCCGGGAGACATCTTTGGTGAGGTTGCCTTTTTCACCGGCGTGCCCTGGCGCTCTGATGCGGAATTGGTAGCCGAAAAGCCGTGTACGGTGGTGGAAGTGTCGGGTGAAGCTTTCGAGCGCGTCCTGGAGGATGATCCAGAGTTTACGACGCCTCTGGTCAAGAGACTGGTTCGCAAGATCATGCGTCTGGACCGCACGGTGCTTGACGGGAAACTCAAGCGGCGGGCTCTTCAGAATCTGATCAGCAGATCTGAACACGTGTTTCCCAGGTACGTGATGGGAGACACGATACGACACCGCCTGACTGATCGCATTCATGAACTGGCCAGAACAGACAGTCCTGTCCTGATTATCGGCGAGAGCGGCGTGGGCAAAGAGGGCGTTGCGCACGCGCTCTTCCGGGAGAGTCACCACGGCAAAGAGGTCTTCTTGCAGGTGGATCTCCTGAGTTTCCGCGCGCAGGAGGGCCTGGAAGGTTCGGACGGTGACGCTCCCGCGGCCGAAGAGAAGCTGACGCTGGAACAGGAGCGTCTCTTCTTCGGGAGCGACGAGCCGGGTCGCGGCGGGGCTACCAAGGAGATTCCAGGATACTTTGAGCTGAGCGACGGGGGCACGCTGCTGATAAGGGGAGTGGAACGATTGACCTCCAAGATGCAGTTGAAGCTCCTGGAGGCTCTGGTTACCAGAACCTTTCGACGTCAGGGAGGCGTCAGGCTCCAAAAAGCGCAAGTTCGGCTTGTGGCCACCACACGCATGGATTCCTCGGCCATCTCTTTGGAGAGGCATCCTCTGCTTTATGCGCTGCGGGAAGGCGCCCTGGTCGTGCCTCCACTGAGAAGCAGGCGCAGAGAAATTCCCCGATTGGCTAAACATTATGCGCAGACGTACAGCCGTGAACTGCGCCGCGAAACGGTCAAAATGCCCGGTGAGACGCTCAAGGCGCTGCTCAGCTACACATGGCCGGGTAACGATCTGGAACTGGCCTCTGCGCTCAAACGAGCTCTGCTGGTCTCCAAGGGCGACACCATCACCCCACGGGATGTCTATCTGAGTCTCAAGAGAGTGGAGGGGGAAGGGAAGTTCAATCTACTCAGGTGGAAACCGATCAGGCAAGCGCTCGTGAGCCCGCTGTTCCCCGCGGTCCTCCAGAGCGCGGCCACTCCCTTTTTCCTCATTATTCTCGCCTTTCTCTTCCTTGGGCCTGCCGATCCGATGCGCAATCCTGCGGCTCTGTTCAGTTGGGCGTTGGGATGGCCGATTCTGATCGGAGGGGCCTTTCTCTGGGCGCGTTTCTGGTGTTCACTCTGCCCCATCGGGGTCCTGGGCAACCTTGCCAAGAAGGTGGTCTCACTGGAGCGACCTTTTCCGTCGTTCCTTAAGACTCGCAGCGACTTTCTCATAGCCGCCGCGGTGCTTCTTGTCATCTGGTTCGAAACCGCGACGGATATCCGGAACTCCCCATTTCACCTGGGAGCGCTCTTCGTGGTTATGCTTCTCTCCACCATTGTGGTGGCAATCATCTACGAGCGTGAATCCTGGTGTCTGTACCTGTGCGGCCTTGGAGGCATGATCGGCGTGCTTGCCAAGGCATCGTTCATTGAACTGCGCGCGGACCGCAACGTGTGCATCGCCCAATGCGCCTCCAATGAGTGCTACCAGGGTACCGAGACCGAAGCGGGGTGCCCGTACGGACAAGCAGGACCCAAACTCGCGAGCAACAGACTGTGTAAACTGTGCGCCAACTGCCTGAAAAATTGTCCCCACGGGGCGGTGAATGTGAACTTGAGACTGCCCGGCAAGGAACTGTGGGAAACCCATAACACCAATCCGGGAACCGCATTTCTGGTAATGGGCCTGATAGGCGGCCTCCTGTGCGAAATGGCGATGGGGACCCCCATGTACGCCGGCGTGGCAGGTCTTCTGCCCGGACCAGAAATTGTGCGTTTTTCAATCGTTTTTGCGGGAATCCTCGCGGTGGTGAACGGGGGACTCATGGCTGCGGCAGGAATTTCGCGGCTCATATACCGAGAAGCCTTTGTCTCGAATTATTCGCGGTTCGGTCTGGCCATACTACCAATCACGCTCACCTCATTCATGGCTTTTCATATCTACTATTTTATCCATGTGGGCGTGCAGTTGCCTACGCTCCTGAGTCAGAATTTCGACTTTTCGGTCTTTCGGGGCCTTGTGATTACGACGCCTCCGGCAATAACGTGGGCGGCGCAGCAGGCATTGCTCTGGGGCGGGTTGGGATGGAGCCTCTTGGTGATTCACAGGCTCGGCCGGGACAGCGCGGGGCGCTCATCTCGGACGATCGTCGGATGTTTGCCCCACGCCGCGCTGGCAATCATAGTCGCGGGCGTGGTGATGCGGGTCATGCGCGGGCACTTCTACGGTTAGGAGCGCTTGCCGGATCTTGCGCCTGCAATAACCGACCGATCATCCCCGCGTATTTGAAAATGATTGTGGGCTGAATCCGGACGGCTGGAGTCCGCCTACCTGCCGAGAAGGAAGTTCGCGAAACCTGCGATATCTCGGACAACGCCGGTGTACTGATCCATGAACAGACGCACATCCTGGATGTATGTCCGAGGAATGTAGATCACGTCGTAAGGTTTCACCATGATCATCTGAGACATGTCACCCACGTCGAGCAATCGTTTCACGTCGATACGACGGCCGATGGGCTTGCCGTGGACGTTTCGTGAAATCAACATGACGCTGGTCAGATCCGCGGAGTCATTGGCGCCACCCGCCATGGCAACGGCATGGAGGATGGTGATCGGCTGCCTGATGTCAAACGCGCCGCCGCCGGTGACGTGACCAATGACGTAGAATCTGCGGGAATTCGCGGCGCTCAGCATGACTGAAGCCACCACGTGTTTCAACTCGGACTGCCGGTAAAGCCGGTTCACGCTCTCCTCCACCTCCGGCACCGTATGTCCGACCGCCACAATCCTGTCCTTCATCAACGGCAGGTCAATGGTTCCGTCGGGATTGACCGTGACGGTGGTCTGCTGTCCCGTTGTGAGCGTGGTGAGGGACTGCATTAGCCTGTTCACCTTCTCGAAAAACTTGAGCACAGTGACTGTCACGAGGCGGTAGTTCTTCAGCTTGGGATCCACCTCGGTCTCCCGGAATATATTTGCCTGCCTGAATTTCTGTTCTATGCGCCTGGCAAGCTCCTCGGGGGCCAATCCGGCGGCTTTGATTTCCCCAACGCCCGGGAGCGTGATCATGCCGTCAGGGCGTATGGTCACGGTTCTGTTTAGTTCCGGGTCGAGAATGAATTCGATCCGGACTTCATCCAAGCTGTCGAGTTTGTACGAACCCGCGGGCACGGTCCATTCCGTCTGAAAGATGAGCCTCAACGAGTCGTCCGGCCCGAGCCTATAATTTCTGCACACAACGTCAAAGGCCTCGGCCAGGTCCTTTACGTCGGGGGCTTTGGTGGGACCCGGGACCGGCCTGAAGGGAGACGGGACCATATACATGCAGCCGGCCATGAGGCTGAGGGAGAGGCAGAGGGCCATTGAGGCGAGAATACTACGGAATTTCATACAATTGGCCTGGCGAAACGAAACAGCCATAATGAAATACATTAAGTAACTGTCTTATAATACCAAAATTAATGGCTTTTAGTCAATAGCTTTTTGCGCGGCCTTTGAAGTGGGGACGTATCGGTCCCCTAGGCGTTCAAATAAGGAATAGGCCTTTGTGATAACAATGCCTTATCACCCTCCCCCTTCCCCCTCCCGTCAAGGGAGGGGGGCCGGAAACCCTCTCCCCTGGAGGGAGAGGGCAGGGTGAGGGGGAATGTCCAGCGTGTGTAATAAGCAGATGCGTCTTATCTGCTCGACGGAATCGCGAGTCCGCCGGCCTCGGACATTGAGGGTGGCCGAATTCTAAATTGGCCGATATGAACCATTGACATGTCTTTTAAAATCAGCTATAAAGATAAATAATTTCGTGGAGTGTATTAGATATGAAGAGATTTATCCTAATCTTATTGGCGCTTATGATCTTAGCGTCCCCGCCACCCTCCAACGCCTTCCCAGTCCTCAAATGGGCTTGGGATGGCGTTGCAAATGCCTTCGGCCTGGACCGCGGCCCGGTCCCCAAAGTCGTACCCAAGCGCCATCCGGCGGATTGCGACGAGTACACCAAGAAAATACCCAAGCACACGTATCGACCGAACTTCCATATCCAAGCCGAAGGATTCTAAGCCTTTACCGCGCGTATCATCGCGCTGTCCGTGGTAGGATCGGCGTCCCCCGGATCGAGGCCGGGGGAGGCTCTGCCGATCCTTGGCTTCCCCGCGAATTCCCATCAGTCCTAGAACCTGCAATCCGTTTGTTTCAAGCCAACCGCTTTCCAATATGATATTCTTATGAAAATGAATGTTCCCGTGGAGAGCCGTTCGTGTAAGAGAGGTCGCCATGAGGCGCCTCTGTTCGCGTTCACGTATTGCGTGGTTTGGAGAGGAGATGAGTCTCCCCTGCAAATTACTGCGCAACGGCGCGCTGTTGCCACGTATCTCCGAGGCGAAGCAACGGAGCGCCCGCCGAAGCCCAGAACTTTCAAGACTCGTTGCGGATTCTTGACTATGGCGGATGCTGAGGCGAGACCGCATGATTGACATCCACGCTCACATACTCGCCGGGATGGATGACGGCCCCGCCGACCTGGAGGAAAGCCTTGCCATGTGTCGGGTCGCGGTGGAAGACGGGATCGAAGTCCTGGCCGCCACACCCCATTCATGGAATGGACAATTCACCAACTATCCCGCTCAAATTCTCGAGAAGGTTCAAGGGCTCAACGCAGAGCTCAAAACCCTGGGGCTCGACCTTGAGATACTCCCCGGCATGGAGATCAGGGTTGTCCCTCATTTCGGCGATCTTTACTCCCAAGGGGAAATTCTGGCTCTCAATCAGGGAAAATACTTTCTGGTGGAGTTTCACCCGTTCAGCGCTCCACCTGCGTTTCATGCGCTGATCGGGCATCTCTGGTCCCTCGGATACGGGGTGATACTCGGGCATCCTGAAAAGAACCTCGCGATCCAGCGGAACCCCCAGTATGTCGCGGCCTTATTGGCGCATTTCCGTTCGTGGGAGGTTCTCATCCAGGTTTCAGCGGACAGTCTAACGGGTGAGGCCGGGCCGGATGCGGCCCGCGCCGCGCGCACACTTCTCAAGCAGGGCCTAGCGCATATCATTGCCTCCGACGCGCACGGCGCGCTGAAGAGAAGCCCGCGGCTATCGCTTGCGGTCAGAGCGGCCGAGGAGATGGTCGAGCCGGAATGGGTGCGGAAGATGGTGTGGGATGTTCCTTTGGCGGTGCTCCGGGGGGCTCCTTTTCCGGACGTGTGGGCGCCCCAAGTTCAAAGCGGCTGGCGGCGATTCACGCGAAAGTGGCTCTGAAATTCTTACTTGTCGAGGACGTTCCAATCGGTCACCGCGCCTGGAACAAACCCCTTGTCCTGAGCGATGATATCAAGATGGATCAGGCCGATGGATGTGGCCGCAGTAGTGGTCTGGTCCAGTCGATCTCTCATGTCCAGGCTTAAGACGTATCTCTTGCATTTATGGCAGACCTCGACTCGCTCCCCTTCTCGCTTTTCCGCGTAGGAATACTCCATGGTCTCCAGGTCTTCGTTTTCGCAGAACGGGCAGGCGGTCCTCAGGTGTGTCCATTCATGGCTGCAGAAGGAGCATTTGAGCCAGCGACGGCCTTCCTTACCTTTGAGCAGACTCAGCGAAGGCCACGATCCGCAGACCGGACAGTACCCTTTGTCCCAGTGAAGATCGGACAGGGAAGGGCCGATGCGTTCCGCTTCTTTCTCGACAAACGGCCTGACAATCTGGCCCAACACGAATGAGAAAATATCAGGCTTCACCCTGGCCGCGCGCGCTATTTTTTCCACCTGGTTTTGCCGGTCCGCCAGAAGATGCTTGATAGCGGCTTCCAGGTCCAACGAGCCATCGTTGAAAGCCCGCCCCAGGACTTCAAGTTTTGGCCTGACACCGGGAAAGCCCTTTATCATCGCGGGCGCCAGGCGATAGTACACATCTTTGAGTCGGCTCGTGGGAATGGCGAACCCGGCGCGACCGACCGCGGGAATACCTTTGCTCAGCCGCGCCGGATCTGTAGTCAGCGCGCTCTCAGGCTCGGGCGTCTCGATCTCTCCTTTAATCCGCTCCCTTTCGAGGAGCAGCCCCTCAAAAGCCTCAACGATGTTCGTAACGGAGGGGGTCTCACGCTTGATCCGCTCCATTTCCGCGAGGATTCTTGACGCTCCCGCTTCTTGCGGCTTGGGATCGCTCATTCAAATTGCTCCCGAAAAAAAGGTTCGTGCGCAAGAGAGCGCCCGGCCTCCACGAGGGAGGGGGGCGCTCTCGGTTAGCGGAAAGGCCGGGATTACTTTCCGGCTGCGAATTTCCAGTAGGTCTTGGGATCGTCTGTCACGAGATAGATTACCCTGACATCGTCCGCATTGAGCGCAGCGGCTTTGGGATAGTTCTTCTTGAGCTCAGCCACTCGCTTTTTGGCCGCGTCCAGGATCTTCTCCCTCGGCCCGAATTCCAAAGCGTCCGTGGGACAGGTCTTGACGCAGGCCGGCTCCATGTTGTTGGTGATCCGATCGAAGCACATGGTGCACTTCACTAGAGCTCCCGTCTTCTCATCCTTGCGCGGGATGTCGTACGGGCATGCCTTTCGCGTTGCTTCGTACTTGAGATCTTTAGTCTTGGGAGTGAAGAGCACCGCTCCGGTTTTTTCGTCCTGCAAGACTTCGTCTTTCTCGGATTGCTCCATGCAGCCAGGACTCACGCAATGTCGGCACTGTTCGGAAAAGAAATGCCAGAACGCCTGTCCTTCCGGCTGCTTGCCCTCGCTGAATCGGAGAATCTTCCAGGTGGCCGCGGACAGCTCCTGGGGGTTTTCGTGGCTGCCCACGTTCTTGGTCGGGACCCCCGGCAACTGATTCCACTCCTTGCATGCGACCTGACACCCCCGACAAGCTGTGCACTTGGAGGTGTCCACCAGTATCGAGTATCCTTCAGACATTTTACGCACCTCCTCACGCCTTGATCACATTGACCATGAATGCCTTGGATTCAGGAATCATGGTGTTTGGGTCGCCCACGTTGGGGGTGAGCAGATTGGAGCTGTCTCCGCCATCCTTTGGGGTGATCCATCCGAAGCACCACGGCAAGCCGATCTGGTGAACCGTAACCTCACCCAATTTGAACGGACGGAAGCGAGTCGTCACAATAGCCACCGCGCTCACTTCCCCTCGGGCTGAGGAGACCTTCACCATTTCGCCGTTCTTGATGCCCCGCATGTTGGCCAGCTCCTCGCTCAACTCCACGAAGTTCTGAGGTTCCGCTTCCACGAGCCACGGTTGCCATCGGGTCATGAGTCCGGTCTGCCAATGCTCCGTCACCCGGTAGGTCGTGGCCACGAACGGGTATCGAGGATCGCAGGTCAGGTGCTTATCCATCTCGCCTGCAAAGATCTTGATGGTTGGGTTGACCAACTGGGCGGACATGGCGTTCTTGGGCACCGGACATTCCAGCGGCTCGTAGTGCTCCGGGAAGGGGCCGTCGTTGAGGCCCGGTCCAAAAGAGGCGCCGAAGCCGTCCGGCTTCATAATGAACGGGTTCCTGCCCTTCTCTTTGTCCGCCATTGGCGGCCACGGGCCGTCGGGCACATCGCCGACCCACTTGCCTTCCGCCCATTTGATCACGGCCTTCTGGGGATTCCATGGTTGCCCGTTCAGGTCCACGGAAGCCCGGTTGTACAGGATCCGGCGGTTCACCGGCCAACACCAGGACCACTGAGGATAGAGCCCCAGGCCGGTGGGATCGTCCTTCTTGCGCCGGGCCATCATGTTGCCCGCGTTGGTGTAGCTGCTGCAATAGATCCAGGACCCGCACGACGTGCTGCCATCCGCCTGCAGGAACGCAAAAGACGGTACCAGATCACCCTTCTTGAAATTCAGGTCGTTGCCGGCGGGATCCTTCAGGGTGATATCCTTCAGGAAATAGCCGTTGACCTGTTTGGCCACCTTGTGGGCGTCAAAGTGCCCCTTTTCGTCCGCGTAATCCCACTTCAGGTTCAGGATCGGTTCGGGGAACTTTCCTTTGTCTTTCTTGTAGAGCTCTTTGATTTTGTTCATAAGCTCGAACATGATGTCGCCGTCCGGCTTGGCCTTTCCCGGAGCATTAGCGGCTTTGTACCGCCATTGAGCCCAACGACCGCTGTTGGTGATGCTCCCCTCCTTTTCCACGGACGCCGCGCAGGGAAGCATGAAGACCTCGGTCTTGATCTTCTTGGGATCCATGCCGGGCGCTTTCCAGAAGGATCCGGTTTCATTCTCGAACAGGTTCACATTTACCATCCAGTCGAGCTTTGCCAGGCCGGCTCGAACCTTGTTGGCGTTTGCGCTGGAACACGCGGGATTCTGCCCCCAGGCGAAGAAGCCTTTGATCTTGCCGTTGTACATGGCGTCGAACAGGTTCAGCCACGAACAATTTTGCCCCGCGTCCAGTTTGGGCAGCCAGGCGTACCCGAATTCATTCTCGGGCGTGGCCGCGTCTCCAAAGTAGGCCTTCAGCAGACTCGCAACATACTTGGGACGGTTCTGCCACCAGTTGGCGGATCTTGGATCCCCCGACTTGGGAGTGTGCTTCTTGTTGTAATCCGCCAGGGTGGGAACAGATACATCAGGCGCGGGCAGATAGCCCGGCAGGATGTGGAACAGGAGCGCCGCGTCCGTGGCGCCCTGGACATTGGATTCACCTCGTAAAGCGTTCACGCCGCCGCCCGCCATGCCGACATTGCCGAGCAGAAGCTGAATAATGGACATGACGCGAACATTCTGCACCCCAACCGTATGCTGGGTCCAGCCCATCGCGTACATGATCGTGCCGGCTTTGCCCTTTTCTCCGGTTGCCGCGAAGGTCTCGTACACCTTCATGAGATCGGGAACAGGCGTCCCGGTGATCTCAGAGACCTTTTCCGGGGTGTATCGCTCATAGTGCTTCTTGAGCAACTGGAACACACACCGCGGGTTCTGCAATGACGGGTCTCTTTCCGGCACGCCCTTGTCATCTCTCTTGAGCGCCCAGAAGGCTTTGTCGTACGCTCTCTTCTCCTTGTCGTATCCGGAGAAGAGGCCATCGCTAAACTCATACTTGTCGCCTACGATAAACGGGGCATCCGTGTACTCGACAACGTATTCCTTGAAATACTTGTCGTTATCCAGGATGTACTTGATCATGCCGCCAAGGAAGGCGATATCGGTGCCGGAACGTAACGGCGCGTACACGTCCGCTTTGGCCGATGTGGCGGTGAAACGGGGATCTACCGAGACGAGCTTCCCGCCATTCTCCTTGGCTTTCATGACCCATCGCATGGAGATGGGATGGTTTGCCGCGGCATTGCTGCCCATGACCAGAATACAATCACTGTTCTTCAGATCGACCCAGTGATTCGTCATTGCGCCACGACCATACGACTCTGCCAGAGCCGCAACGGTGGCGCTGTGTCATATCCGGGCCTGGTGTTCTATCCATACCAGGCCAAGAGCGCGCATCACGGCCTGCAAAGGCCAGCACTCCTCATTGTCAAGCGCCGCGCTCCCCACGTGCGCGATCGACTCCAGGCGATTGACCACCTGACCTTTCGCGTTCTTTTCGATGAAGTCCTTATCCCTGGTCGCCTTAACTCTCTTGGCGATCTCGGCGATCGCCCAATCCCAGGATTTCTCCTGCCATTTGTCGCTGTTCGGAGCCCGATAGAGCACCTTTTGCACGCGGTTGGGATTACTCCCGGTCGTCTGGTACAACGCCGCGCCCTTGGCGCAGAGCGCGCCCTCGTTAATAGGGCTGTCAGGATCGCCTTCGGTGTTGAAGATCTGATTGGTCTTGGCGTCCGAGCTGCAGATAATGCCGCATCCGACCGCGCAGTACGGACAAATCGTGGTCGTTTGTTTGGCGGTTTTCAACTTGTCCATCTTTACGCTATCGGCATAGGCCCGGGTCGGCCCCATATCAATGCCCAGGGCGGACAGCCCTATGCCGGCGCCGACAGCGCCCGAGATCACAAGGAACTCGCGACGAGTGACTCCCATAGGCGTATTCTCCTTTCTCTTTCGGTTGAATTCACGAAAGCTGCTCATCGATGCTCTATTTTGACGCGCCTGTCTTAGGGAGGATGGCGTGATCCGAGAACTTCACAAGCCATGACACATCCTCGAAGCATGGGGTGCCACGGACTTACCCCGCGTCCATTCCCCATGTTCGGCGCGGTAAAGGAAGGTAAAAGATACTCTGTGGAAAAAGGATAGCCCCTTGTATTTGCACTATAAACGGAAAGCAGCTCCGGTCAATGGGAAAAACGTGCTAGGAATTGTAGGCGCTGGATATCACGATATGAAAAAAGTTTGAATTGGCTGGAGGCTCATGTCCTCGCTGACATAACCACTGGTAATTGTCCGGCATGACAGTGGAGAATGTATGGAGCTTAGGGTAAGCATGTGTGGAAAAAAGTGCGATTCCGGAGGCACATTATAGTAGGCTTTGTAACCGCTCCCAAAAGGAGGTTTCAGTCTGTGCCGGTGGTCTCGCATTCAAGCTATGTTCCGCCAAAGCTCTTTGCCAACGCCCATGCGCAAACCATATTCCCTTCACTCCTCCGCCGCGTTCGAGGCATACAATACGTCCGGGAACGGATAGATACGCCGGATGGGGATTTCGTCGATGTGGACACGTCAAAGGTAGGCGCTGCTCAGGCCGCGATCCTTCTTCACGGGCTCGAGGGCGATTCTTCCCGCGCATACATGCGCGGCATGGCTCGAGCCCTCAACAAGAGGGGCTGGGACGCGCTCGCTTTCAATTTCAGGGGATGCAGCGGAGAATCCAACCGCACGCTTCGGTTTTACCACAGCGGCGAGACGGGCGATCTTCAGACCGTGATCAGCTACGTTACCCGGACGGGCGCTTACGCGCGGTTGGCCTTAGTCGGATTCAGCCTCGGCGGAAACGTGATCCTCAAGTATCTGGGAGAGCGTGGTCGAGAACTCTCCGGACAAATATGGAAGGCGGTGGTCTTCTCCGTGCCTTGCGATCTCGCGTCATGCTCCCTGAAGCTGGGCGAGCCGGGCAATCGAATCTACATGAGAAGGTTTCTGCGAATGCTGCGAGCCAAGGTTCGGATGAAGATGGAACTCATGCCGCATCTGATCAATGACCAAGGCTATGAGCGGATCAAGAATTTCAAGGAGTACGACGATCGGTACACCGCGCCCATGTTCGGTTTTCGGGACGCGTATGACTATTGGGAGAAGGCTTCTTCAAAGCCGCTTCTCAGAAAGATCGTGGTCCCGACGCTCATAGTGAACGCGGCGGACGATCCTTTCCTCGCGGACCCGTGCTATCCGGAGGAAGAAGCGCGAGATAATCCCGCCCTGTTCCTTGAAGTGCCTGAAAAGGGCGGTCACGTGGGCTTTGTAGCATTCAACAGGGAGGGAGAATACTGGTCCGAAACGCGGGCGCTCCAGTTTCTGAGCGAATGACGGTCGAAAGCGCGATGCGAAAGCCCAGCATACAAAGGTTGTCGGAAAAATTCAGTATTCTTCGAGTTTGAGGGCGTCGAACGGGCATACCTCGACACAGGACTCGCAACCTGTGCAGTAGTAAGGTCTAGAGATCTTCACTTCCTTTTCATCGGCTTCAAAGACGTTCTTCGGACATATACGGAAACAGGACCCGCATTGCGAGCACTTATCCTCTTTAATCACAGGCTGGAACATATTGACTCAATCACCTCTGCCGCAGGAATCAATAAACCGCTCCCCCTCGGGGAGAGCGCATCAAGAATGTCTTCTTGAATCAAAGATAATCATGGAGCGGACCTTTGTCGAGATAAGGGGCCGAAACCCTCAATGCTTACGAGTCGATGCGGGCGTGTCGGGCGAGCCCCTATAGCATTTGCCAAGAGTAATGGCCTATTGATTGTCCGTCACCCCGGCGAAGCCCGGACTCCTGAACATGTTGAAAAGACCGGATTCCTGCTTTCGCTGGAATGACGGGATCGGATTGTCTCGAGTCGGAGAGAACTTCCGGCAACAGGGATGTGCTGCTCGCGATGATGGTTTCTTGAGGACCGGCAGTCTCGCGGGCGGCTCGGCAAAGAAAGCCCGCGCATATTGTGCTCTTCTTATTGTCTCTTATCCGCCGGTTGCTCGTGTAGGAGCCTACCGTGGAGCAATTCCTGAACAAGCGGGTTCAGATAATATTGCCCAATCCATTCAATAACCGGCACGCATACCGCGTCTCCGAATCCAAAGAGAGCCTGGTTGGCGGGAACGATAATCCGATAGTCGTCGGCGCCCATCAGCCGCGCGCATTCTCTCGGGGTCAGAAGTCTTGCGAAGTATTTCCCGTGTCCTGCTTTGAACAGTATTTGACGGCCGCTTCCTCCTCTGGGGGTCCTCAGGCACCCGGCTATGCCGTCGAAACGGAGTTCCGCCCTGGATTGGCCGTTTCGGATGCGCCTGAACACTGTTCCGTAAGACCAGGCGGCGCCCGCGATCATGAGTTCCGCGACTTCCCGATGGCGCGGACTCATCTGGTTGAGGAGATATTCCGCGCGTTCGCGGCTCCACCACGCCGGAGACTCGTCAGGTAGATCTTGCAACACGTCCGGCAGGCTAGCCCTTTTCTGGGGAGGCTTGGGCAGCTTGCGGATCTTCCAGCGTATTTCAGGATGTTTCTTGATGAAATCGACAAGCCTTCGCGGCCTGAGTTGATCCTCCTGAAGGCTCATGGCGTCAAGCATGCCGGGCGCTTGATACCCGTCGTTCAACACCGCGACGACGAAAAGCCGTTCCCGGCTTTGTGGCACGAATTGCGCC
>VGSG01000033.1 GCA_016875095.1 Deltaproteobacteria bacterium | reverse complement strand
GAGCGTCTGATCGGTAATTCGGAAAACGACCCTGAAAGGGTCGACCCCTTCAGGGTCGAAAGAAACTTGTTATTGGTACCGCGTACCACGGGTTTCACCCGTGGCTACTCAAGGTGCTCCCCCTTTGGGGGTAAGGTAATGGCCATGTCTCATTTCGCGATTACTACAGTTGGGGTAGGATGCGGTGACCCGGCGGCGCGGGGGGGAATCGCATGGGTCGCGGTCTTCTGGCGTATGATACTGTTCAATTTGTTTTCCCTTATCTCCCGGGCAAAGAAGCAGAAAACCCCAAATCCCGCGTCTCGCGGGAAGGTTCGCTACACTCACCAAATCCTACGGGCTGAGAAGTAATCGCGGAAGTAGGGGCGCACGGCCGTGCGCCCCTACGGGAGTTTGGGAGGGATGCCGTTTCTATTGCTCATCTTCAGTGGATGTCACGACCTGCTCAGTGCCGTACGTGACACCGCTCAGGCTGCCTGCCGAAAGAAACGCATTGTAGTTGTCTATGAGCCGCTGCACCACGGCTCCAGCCAGACGCTTGAAGAAGATCATCCCGCCTTGCGGGTCCTTCGTGAAGACCTGGTTGAGCTTGTCCTTTTCCACCTTAACCAGCTTGCATGAGGTCAGGCATTCCGCCGTGGCCACATACGCGGGTCGGTCAACCATCCCTGTCCAGCCGAAAGCTTCCCCCGGCACACTTGCGGTGTAATCTATCCGCCCCTCGGTCCCAATGGACAGTCTCACTCGGCCTTCCACAATGAGGTAGAAGTTCTTTGCCGGTTCTCCGGCCTTGAAGAGGAGCGAGCCTTGCTCGTGAGCCTCTTCAGTCATGGCCGTTGAGATCGCGCTCACCGTTTCTTGGCTCAGGTCTCTAAACAGGTCTGCTTTCTGGATAATCATGGCTCACACTCCTTTGCAAGAAGTCTGATCCGGCGACGATTCACTCCGAAACGTTCCGGAGCCGGTCTTGACCTGCTCGTTCCGTTGAAGATACGTTTCTTTTCTTTTTTCTCCTTTCCCGCTTCTTGGTTTGAGCATGTTCGTAAACCCTGAGCGCAAAATCATGAAACAGCTCTTCGCATTGCGCCACCTCTTCGACAGCTTGCTCACGGCTGGGAGCGCCGACGATATCTCTCTTCTGTACTTTCGTAAGCCACTGCCTGAGCTTTTCAAATTCCTCTTCGTTTTCCTCAACTTCGGCAAAGATAAAGTTCTGCCTGGAAATCTCGAACTCGATCTCTTTCACAAAGTCAGCGCATTTGCTGATAATTTCACGATATTCTTCTTCCCGTGACGCGATAAAGGCGTCTCTGATACTGTCTTCAGCCTCAGGATTAAGAAGTCGGCCCTCGATCAACAGTGCGTCCCCGTTCCAGGTTTCGATCTCCTCCGTGAGGTTTCTAAGCTCCTTCAGTCGATCCGCCGAATGGGGCAGCACCCACAGCGACTGGCAGTTCACTGCTCCCATCTTCCTGAGCCGTCTCCAGATATAGACTCTCGCCCGGGACGGTCGGGACGGGAGCGTGTACGAAAAGAATACCCACCTCATGTAACTATCGTTACATGTTGGAGCATGGCAGTCAACTTGAGTTTTCGCACGCAGCCTCATCTATGCCGAGCCGGACCTCTTCAAGGCCAGGAGCGCCGGCACGGCCGTCAACTGAGCTGCAACCGAGAAAATCACCAAGGAACTCACGGATACGTCATAAAGCACGCCCATCAGCGCGCTTCCGGCAAACCAGAAGAGCCCGTAACATGTGTTGAACAGCCCGAAGGCAAAACCCAGCTTCGTTCGAGGAACCAGATCCGCAATAGCTGCTCGGACGATTGACTCCTGCGCTCCCATACCCACGCCCCACAACGCCATGCCGATCAATGCGCTTGTGAAGCCTCCCCAAAACGCAAACGGAGCGAAGAGCGAGGAAAGCACTACTGCCGCGACCAGCACAGGAAATCCGATGCGATCAAAAGCTCGGCCGAAGATCAGCGCGGCAATTGCGTCGACTCCCATAGCAACTGCATAGAATACGGGAATCCAGTAGTCCGGGACGACAGCCACTTTCTTGAAGTGATAGGCCACCAGGGGAAAGTCGGCATATCCCGCGGCTACACAGCCTATGGCCAGGATGTAAAACCAATAGGCTTTTGGAAAGCCTTTGCTCTGAATCTTTACGGACGTGGACTCAAGATCGTGAGGATTGGGGTACAGCTTGTACGATGCGAATAGGACACCGAGCGCGATGAGGGCTGGGATCAACAGAATTCCGAACCCCGTCTGATACCGTCCACTGAAGTGGAAGACCGTAGCCACCACTAACGGCCCAAGTATCGCTCCTATTTGATCCAGAGCCTCATGCAGCCCGAATCCCCATCCCCGGCCGATCCGATCCGACGCGCAGGAGAGCATGACGTCACGCGCAGGAGTCCGTACGGCTTTGCCCATTCTTTCAACGATCATGAGAATCGCGGCGATTTCCCAGTGCCCGGCCAATGCCAACAAAGGAACCGCCAACAGGTTCATGACGTAACCCAAGAAGACGATCGTCCAGTACCTTCGCGTCTTGTCCGCGGCATAACCCGATAGGAGACGCAATCCGTACCCGATCAATTCCCCAAGTCCCGCGACAACCCCCACAGCAGTGGCGCTCGCCCCAAGGACGGCCAGGAAAGGCCCGATAATGCTCCGGGCCCCCTCATAGGTCATGTCGGAAAAGAGGCTGACTACTCCGATCAGCACGACGAACTTCAGGGCAGAAGGCCCTGATATGTCACACGCTGCTTGTACTGCGTGCAATTCCCCCTTCATCGCGCGGCCTCCCTCAATGAATCCTCAACGCATAGGAGAAACTAGTGTACAGCGTGAATGAGACAATGCCTGCCACTACTGGCGTAAGGAACCACGAAAGCACGATTTCCTTCATAGCGGCCATGTCGATGGTCTGGAGACCTCTAACATAAGCCGCTCCTGCCACACCCCCGATTTGGGCCTGATTCATGGAAGTGGGAAAGCCCAGGACTGCCGCTATGTGAGCAGTAACGCTCTGAGCGAATTTTGCCCCGACTCCTACACCCAAATCTACTTGAACAAGTTCTTTGCCGACCTTCTGGAGAAGCGGCACACCCCAGGTCATCGCGCCGATAGCTATAACGATGCCTCCGATGAACCCGGCCTGCATTTCAGTGGTGAGGTTTAGTCCAAAAAAGACCCCTACGGCGTTGCCGGTGTTATTGGCTCCCAATGTGTATGATGAGTAACAAGACGCGATGA
Organism: Deltaproteobacteria bacterium; assembly: GCA_016875095.1. Taxonomy (GTDB): domain Bacteria; phylum Desulfobacterota; class Desulfomonilia; order Desulfomonilales; family Desulfomonilaceae; genus VGSG01. The sequence continues at coordinate 36,551 of VGSG01000033.1, read as the reverse complement.
ACAAGGCATATCCCAACACTTTCTGCACTGTCTCGGATCGACCCCTAATCGCCCAATCGGTTGCGTGCGTAAAGACCCAACCCAAAATAGCTGCCACGATAGGAGTCGCGACCCATGTCACGCAAAGGAACACAATCGTGCTTCCCCAAGAGACGGGCGCCCCCATAGCGACGGCCGAGCCCACGACTGAAAAACAGGCCAATTGAGAGGTTGAAACCGGCCATCTCATCCAGGTGTTAGCTGCGGTGACAAGCGCGGCGGTGAACATCATGGTCATGGCTCCCAGCGGAGTCATGTCCGTGCCCTTGATAATGCCCGTTCCGACCGTTTCAACCACGTTGTGGCTCTCAAAGGTGGCGCCGAGCAAGGCAAAAAATGCGACCAGAATAGTTGCAGTTATGGGGTTCTTGACGATCCCCGACCCGTACGCCATGCCCATCGTGGCCCTCGTGTAATGAGAGCCGATAGTCCAGCCGAAAAAGAGGCCGGAAGCGACCATAGCGATGGTGAGTATATCCATGGTGAAGCCCTCCTGAGTCACCTTGACATGTAACCTAGGTTACACATCCTCACCGAGCATGTCAAGGCATAATGTAACCTAAGTTACACCATCCTTCATGGACTCGCAGGACCTCCACGGAAAGACGCACCCGTCCGTCGCCAAAAGCATACGGTCTTGCTCTGGGGCTGACGACTATTTCACCACCAGCACAGTGCATGGAACCAACCGCACCAGGTTCTGACACGTGCTCCCCATGACTCTCTCATAAATGGCTGAATGTCCCATGAAGCCAATGGCCAAGAGGTCGTATCCTCCTTCGCTGACGAATTCCACGATAGTTTTGACTTCGTGGCCCACGATCACATGCGGGACTAATGTCACTCCACGATCGTGAGCCATCTTCTCAGCATGTGCGATTGCCGCGCCGAACCTGGTATCCGCGGCCTCTTTTTCCTCGACAACCTCACCGATGGTTCCAGGAAATCGAGGCACTTCTTCCACAGATATGGTGTGCAGTTCCGTATCGGCGAGAGACGCGAGAACCAGCGCTTCTTCAAGCGCTTTGAAGGATCCTTTGGATCCATCCAGCCCCACGAGTATCTTCTTCAGCATCTTCAGACTCCTCCGCAAGGAGATTCAATGTGTAATGACGGACCAAGCACGCTTATTTCTGCCAGTTTCCGTTGAGGTCCTTGTGTGTGGGTTGATATAACCACTGTGCGATGAGCGTGGGAACCACAGCGCTCGCGATGACCACGGTCACCAGGATTGTGTACTGTTCCTGGGTAATCATTCCACGAGTGTACCCGAAGAGCGCGGATATGCTCCCGAACGTCAAGCCCGTGCTCATCAGGAGCGTTGTATACGAGCTTGTCCGCGTGGAAAACCCGAATAGTTTGGACAGTGGATAAACCCCGACAAATTTGGCCGCGACCTTCACCGCGAGCAAGACACCAATGAGCCCTATGCCGGTCCCAATAGCCGGTATCGACACGATGGTTCCAGCCTTGAGGAAATAGAACGGCGTGAGAAGCGCGAACGTTGCAGTGCGGAGATGCCTCACCATCTGTCGGTTTTCCTGGAAAAGACCCGCGCAAACGATACCCAACAGATACGCCGGAAGGACCGCCTCACTGTTTGCGGTGGTCGCGAGCCAGCCCAAGCCGAAGAGCATGAAGAAAAGGAGCTTTATCTCGGGCTCGCTCACGTGTCCGTTAAAGGTGGCAAAGAACCATCGAGTAAAGCGTGGCGTTATCATGAGCGCCAAACACGTGACAACAGCAAAGAAAATCAACCAGATGCTGTAGTTGGCAAAGAGTATCCCCAAGGCGACGACAGTGCCCAGATCCGTCACGAAACACGCGGCCAAAATGACCTTACCCAGGTCTGTCTTGTTCAAGCGTGTCTCGATCATAACGGCGTAAACGACCGCCACCGATGTGGTGGAAAGAGCAATCCCGCAGATCTTGGAGGCTTCCGAAGTCCATCCCGCGACATAATATGCGTAGGCCATTGCTCCCAAGAACGGCAGCAAGAAGCTGAGAACACCTATCCCTATGCTTTCCTTGCCATACTTGCGAAGGACTTCCGGCTCGATTTCAGCGCCGGCCAAGAACGTGAGCAGGATCGCTCCGAAGCCGGCCAGAAAGCCGATCCACTCAGGTTGCGGGTCCAAGAGAAGATAATTGCCCCCTATAACACCGACACAAATTTCAATCAGGGCGACGGATATGGCTGTGCGTATGGAGATCAGGCTTGCGACAAGCGCCATGCCGATCCACACCGTCGCTACGAACCAAGTATGATCCATTATCTCGTATTTCCTCCAGACCGGAATTGGGAGTAGCCGCTCACGGGGCGTTTCTCCCGCCGGCGATCGAGTCTATCCGGTGCAGTCGCTCAATCAATATTGCCACACGTGGGTCCAAGAATTCGGACAGTCCGGGAGCGATCTCTCCGTAACGTCGAAGATGCTTGGGCTGAAGCTCCACGAGAGAAATCCACGCGACGGTGCACGATGTGGAAATCAACTTCAACACGCTGCGTTCCAGGCGCTCCAAGTGTAAGGTGTCCCGGAGCTCGAACAGCACCTCTCTCATTTGAGCGACTTCTTCCAAGATCGCTTGGCGTTGAGCCTGAGAAAGGGTGTTCTTGACCTCGTATAGCGCGGAACACACCTCTTCACCCTTTCCCCATTGTTCGAACTCGGAAAGGGCTCTATCCAGCAGCGACAAACTCGTGGAAATTCCACGAATGAGGCTCTCGTTCATGAATGCCTGGTCCTTGCGAGGCCGACCGGACTAGTGTGCCCCAAGATGGAGAGCAGAACCGACCATCCGCTGCACCAGCCGACAGCGCTCACGATGGCGGCCATGTCCTCGGTCGTCTGGCTATCGCGAAATTCAAACTGGAAGGAACGCGCACACTTCACTATCTGCTGAGTAATGGAGGCGACCATAGCCTGATGGAAATCGATGTCGGCGATCGTGCCGGATCGTTCTTCTTCGACCAGGTGCCGGCGGCATCTCACCTTAGAGCTGGTTCCCGCGCACTTTCCACAAACCGCTTTCCACCAATACTGCTGAGTGGTTCGAGCAAATTTCACCAGATTTACGAGGTCCCGGCCTTGCCGAACCCTGTCTTCGTTCACAAAGCCCGCGCTGTCAGCGTCGTACCCCTCCTCGCACATGAGGCAGGGTCCCTTCTGCCAAAGTCGTCTCCTGAGTCTCCGGGAGCGTGCCGGGCCTTCCACCTCGAAAGCGGCAGACGCCAACCCCATAAGATCTTCGTACAAAACCGCCGGACCATGCATGTAACTGCTACGAAAAGCCGCTTCGACCACCATCCATCCCCATGCATGTCTCTCGCAAAGGCCCCAAGCTTGGCGTAGACGATCCCTCGTAAACGGGTTCATGATGCTTCCCTGGATGAACCACCACAAAAAGGCGATCTCTCCCGGGGAAAGCTTGAACGGCTCCTCTTGTGCCGACGACGAAATGACGGCTGCTGTTCTGACGTTCACAACGTCTCTTGTTCCTCGGACCGTCATGTTGCCTCGTGAATCTCCTGAGCAATTGCCGCAAGCTCTGTGGCAGCCCCCTCGAACCGAACCACATCGTCCACGATGGCTTCTGAGTGTTCCTTGCGCTTCGTGTACGCCGCCTGGATCGCTCCATGAGTTGCTGATATTGTCTCCTCGAAGCGTTGATCCAGAATCGTGCCGAAGCGGTGAAACGCGTCATTGAGATTTTGGAGCGTGGCCCATCGCAGGTTCTCGACGTTATGCCGCACCAGAGCTTCAATCTGGCGCGAAAGTCGTTTCTTAAGCCGGCCTTTTCGAAGTGACGCGGGGAGGAGCTTGTCCAGCGCCTCCTCCGGGATCACGATCGGGAGAGTGGGTACTCGCTTACGCAAGACCCAGTAAGGCCGCCGTTTGATTTCAAAGGCTTCGGCGCTTTCCGGCGCGTGATATGGAATATCGAACAGCTCCGCGGCAGCCTTTCGAATATTCTTGATCAGTTCGTCGGCCCTTTCTTGATGTGGCTTGAGAGTTTCAGTCACGTGCCGACCAAAACCTGTTGAGACACCTTCTGCGGAACTCTGAAAGAACGATGTTACTTCTTCCGCCAGTGCATCAAGAACCGACGCTTCTTGGAACTCACCGTCTTCCATAGCGGAAAATGAGGCTTCAACGACCTGTTCAAGATGTGAGATGGACTTCTCGCGCAAAGCTTCTGCCGCTTCTTCCAGCCGTACGAGCGTGCGCTTTCTGTCGCCCGTAAGCAAATCCTGAGCTGTTACGCGCTGCTGCTCAGCGTTTTTCAGTTCCTTTTCGAATACCTTCAATCTTTCTTCGAGATCGTGCAGGGGAATCTGAAGTGATCGGATGCTGAGACGTAAGCGCATGACCACTTCTTCCAACACGTCGCTCACTTTCTTCCCTAGAGCTTCACGCAAAGCCCTGGTCTTCTCCGAAACGAGAAAGCCCATCAAGTGGTCTTCAACACCTTCTAGACCGCTCTGCGCCCAAAGGTTTTGATCGTCGAAAAGCTTTGCGTCGAGCGCTCGTCGCGCGGAGACACAGAAGATGGGGTGCTGATCGCCGCCCTGAGTCTTCTCAGCGAGAACTTTCCTGAAGAAGCCAAGAGCGGCTTCCTTTTCTTGTTCGTTGAGGTAATCCATCTTATTGAAGATGAAAAAGAGACGAGAAACTCTTTGCTGCACCTCATTCAAGAATCGGGCCTCCACCTCGGTGAGGGGAGGATCGGCCGACACGACAAACAACGCTGCGTCGCATTGGGGCAAGAAATTGAGCGTGGCCTCGGTATTGTGCGTAAACGTGGACCCGATGCCCGGGGTATCGATCAGAACCACGCCGTGTTGGAGTATGTCCGCCGGATGCTGGACCTCTACTTGCAGAACTCCGAGGCAGTTTCTTGGGTTGCCTTCCTCTGTAACAAATCCTTGTAGAACGCTCATGAGCTCGTCCAGCGATTTCCCAGAGAACTCCTTGGCAGGTCTCTCGTCCTGAAAACGGACTCGCACGTGCAGTTTAGGTCCGTATTCAAGGAAAGTCGGTATCGCGGTCAAGGGCACTACCGAAGTGGGCAAGAGCGGTTGTCCCAGGAAAGAGTTAAGTAGTGTACTTTTCCCCCGCTTGAATTGTCCTAAAACGGCAAGGTGAAACCGTCCCTCTTCCATTCGAGTGCGAAGAGCCAGGAGCTTTTCGCAGTCCAAGGAGAACTCTGTTCCCAGATCCTGTGCTTTTTTCACCCCTTGCCCGAGGAGGAGCTGGAAATCTATTGAAGATCTCGAAACTTGCGGCGACAGGCCTATTAAGGTTCTTCGGTCGGAATGCTCTATGGTTGGAGTGGTCACGATCGATCCTCACAACGCGTCAGAGCGCAAGACATGACGCGCGGACGTGCCAAAAACAAAAAAAGCCCACCATACGGTGGGCCGTTTTCACGCCGGACTCCCACCGTAGGATCTCCACGGCAGGAGTCATCAGCCGGTCAGGCAGTTTTGTGCGGGGGACTCCATCCCCTGTGTTCTGAGGCTAGATTACAATTTCTTGGTCACGAAAGTCAAGCTTGATCTGGATCTTCTGGCCGGCTTTCCGGCTCAAGAATTGTGTCTTAGCGGTTTTCGCTACTTGTTTCCGAAGAATGTCCCGAACCGAACGAATGGCGCGCATGAGTCGGTGGCTCATATCCGGGCCTGGTATGCTCCGCGATCACATCAATCGAGATGCCGCCACGGGGATTCATGCGTCCCAGGACCCGTGCCCACTTCGGTTCACATGCCTTAACCAGGTCGTCGAGGATACGGTTGGTGATCTCTTCGTGGAACATCCCGGTGTTGCGGAAGGAGAAGAGATATAGCTTCAACGACTTGGACTCCAGGCACTTCCGGTCCGGCGCATACGTAATGGTGATCCTGGCGAAGTCGGGCTGCCCGGTGATAGGGCACACGCTGGTGAATTCGGGGCAGTGGAATTCAACCACGTAATCTCTGGCCGTATACTTGTTGGGAAAAGTCTCCAGAACAGCCTTTTCAGGGGTGTCGGGATATACGGTCGTGCTCCGCTTGAGAAGTGTGATTCCCGGCATTTCTTGATCGGACATGATCGTATCCCATTCGGTGGATCGCGAAGCTTACGCGAGTAACGGAGATCCTGTTCAGGGTCAAACGCCTAAGTTGTTATAACTAGACTTGCGGACCATTCCAGGCGCCGGGGTTCTCGCCGTTCGTTCCGGCCCGGGCCTTGGGCAGCCTGAAACTAATCCGAAAACCCCGTTCGTCCGCGGGTTCTATCCATATCCGGCCACTATGGCTTTCCACGATACATTTCGAAATAAAGAGCCCAAGACCCGTGCCCGGCGCAGACCCTGCGCGAGGAACCCGAAAGAAGCGACGAAAGACCTTTTCCTGGTATTGAGGCGGAATCCCGACGCCGTTATCGGCAATGCACGCGATAACGAAATCTGGTTCGTCTTCAACTCTGACCATGATGCAGGGATCGGGCACTTTACCCATGTGCACGATTGCGTTATTGATCAAGTTGTCAAGCACCTGTGTAATCCGGCGCCGATCCCCGACGATTCGCGCGGGCGTGTCCCCGAGGTCCAATTCAAGCCTGATCCCTTTCTCTTCGACCAACGGACGGTATCTGTCGGTCACTTCTTTCACGGTGAGATCGAGTTGGATCGGATTCCACTCAAGCGGCAGGTTTTCATGCTCCAGGTATCCCGATATGTCATGGAGAAAGTCCTGGATAGTGTTCGATGCGCTTGAAAGATGGTGCAGAATCTGATCGATTCGCGGATCGGTGGGTATGTGGACCCAAGTCCTCTTGAGCATCCTTACAAACCCGTCCACGGCAAGCGCGGGAGATTTCAGGTCATGAGCCACCATCTGGATGAACGCTTCCAGTTCGGCTATTTTCTCGTTGGAACGGGTGACGGCCGCACAAACCCGTTGATATGCGGTCCGCCACTTCACCAAGTTCCTGATTTTCCATTTGAGGACATCAAGATTAAGGGTTCTGGCCATGCAATCGGCCGCGCCCAGTTCCAATGCCCGCACCTGAATCTCTTCGTCGTCCGCCAGCATAAGCAACGGGACGGCAAGTAGATGAGATTCTCGCTTCAACAGCCGACACAACTCAAGCGCTTGGTCCCCCAACACGTCCACGACGATCAAATCAGGACAGGAAGCGACAGCCCATCCCCCCGTGTCCCCGTGAGCGATCCGTACGCTGACATCGTATTCCACGCCTAGGGCCTGCTCCAGGAATGCCAGCCGCCGCGCCTCATCGCCGAAGATAAGTATTTTTCCCGAGTTGGGCGCCGTCTCTGCCATTTTGTATCAACTTTATGATGATATTAGGGCTGCCTCCCAAACCGTGCGCTTCACGTCGCGGCGCGCGAGGAGACCTTATAGCACTACCTTATCCGAGGATGCCATGTGTCTGCAAGTCCTTATAGGTTTGCCCCACCGGAGCGGCGCAAATGATCCAATGCCAAGAGCCTCGGGACCTGACCGCCGTCGGCGCCTTTCAAGGCCGTCTGATCGAGGGTCTTGACACACGGACGCTTGTGCAATAAACGTCAATAATTAAGCCCTGCCGCGAAATGGAAGCGCGAAGCGGGAGACGGGCTGCGACAATCGGAGAAAGCCCTGGGGAAATCGTGAAGGACAAGATCAAACTTGACTATAAGAGATTCATGCGCAGGCCGGGGTCGCCGGCGCGCAAGGCAGACTTTGGCGATGCCACGACAGCCGCCGCGGCCGAAGACGTGCCCTGGGCCGAAATTCTGCCGCAAGAAGATCAGGCCAATGATCTGCGAGAGCCTCAGAGCGAGTATTCTCGAGTGGCATGGGAAGACCTTTATGGTGAGTCACTGGCGGAGATTGAACCAATCGCCGCTACTCCGGCCGCGCTTGACCCTCCTCCCCTCCCTTTCCTGCTTGCGGCCGCCTGGATGCTCTTCGCGCTCCTTGCCATATAGCGTACGTCGTTTGGCCCGCGTCGCCGGCCGCGAAGATCGGACGAAGCTGCGGTCGCAACGGCGTTTTCTTGACAGACAGGCCCGTTCTTGGTAAGAATCAACCGGTTCCGCCTTTGTCAGTTGGGCCGACGGACTCATGATCCAACGTGGGGGAGCGTCACGGGACATAGTATTGTTTCGCGCAGCGGCGAAGACCCGCGTTCTTGCCTGGGCGCACGACGGGAAACCGGGTTCCCTGACTTGGCGGCCAGAGACGCTCCGACCTCAGGCGCCCACAGGGCGGAAGCGCCAATCTCGGCATCCAAATGCCGGTTTCCGCGACTCAAACCGCGTTTCCGGACGTAACAACATCATTTCTATTGTTTCACAGAGGCCCGATATGCTTGCAACACACTTAGCTACAAGGAGGTAGGCAGCGTGAAGGTCTTGGTGCTGGACAACATTTCTGAGGTTGGGGTGAAGATTCTGCGCGAGGCCAAAGGGATTGACGTTGACGTCAAGTCCGGTCTGAGTCCCGACGAGCTGAAGTCGATTGTAGGACAATATCAAGGCGTTGCCATCAGAGGCGCAAGCAAAATCACCGCTGATGTCATAGCTGCGGGTGAGAACCTCCGAGTCGTCGGGCGAGCTGGGACCGGGCTGGACAATGTGGATATCCCCGTGGCGACGAAACGGGGCATCGTGGTGATGAACACCCCGGGTGGAAACTCAGTAACCACAGCGGAACACACTCTCTCCATGATGATGGCGCTCAGCCGCAATATCCCTCAGGCCAGCGCTTCCATGAAGTCCGGCAAATGGGAGAAGAAGAAGTTCGGAGGGGCCGAGGTATACAACAAGACCCTCGGAGTGGTGGGTCTGGGAAAAATCGGCTCCATAGTGGCGGATAGGGCCGCAGGGCTGGGTATGCACGTGGTGGCGTACGACCCGGTGTTGTCTGAGGACCAGGCCAGACAGATGGGCGTGCGGCTGGTCTCCCTTGATGAACTCTTCCAAGAAGCGGATTTCATCACGCTGCACGTGCCGCTCACCGACGACACAAGAGGACTGATTAACGCCAAGAATATAGCCAAGATGAAGAATGGGGTGCGTATCATCAACTGCTCACGGGGGCCGGTAGTGAACGAGGAAGACCTGGCCGGCGCTGTGGAATCAGGCAAGGTGGCGGGAGTCGCGTTGGACGTGTACCCCGTGGAACCTCCCGAGAATCGCCGCCTCATCGACATGGACAAGGTGATCTGCACTCCTCATCTAGGAGCGTCCACGAAAGAGGCCCAGGAAAACGTTGCGGTGGCTGTGGCCACTCAGATACGAGATTTTCTGCTGTACGGGACGGTGGTCAATGCCGTCAACGCTCCCGCTGTGTCGGGGGAAGCCCTCCTGGTCTTGCGTCCATTCATCGACCTCTCCGAGAGGCTCGGGCTCTTCTTAGGCCAGATCATCCGCAGCGGCATCAAGAGCGTGCGTGCGGAATTCTGCGGCGCAGTGAGTGAGATGGACGTCAAGCCCATGACCACCGCTTTTCTGACCGGGCTCCTCACGCCCTCAATGAAGGACGACGTCAACCAGGTCAATGCCCCCGTTGTTGCGACCGAACGAGGAATAGTGGTTTCTGAGACCCGCGTGAGCAAAGCGGAGAATTTCCTTTCGCTCCTGAGGTTTCTCGTGGTCACGGAGAATCGGGAGCACGCGGTCGAGGGCACGCTCTTCGGTCGGACTGAGCCTCGAATGGTGCGGTACGGGCGTTTCTCCGGAGAATTCGACCTTTCGGGCAACCTCCTCCTCATAAGCGCCACGGATAGGCCCGGAGTGATCGGCGGGATCGGCGCGGCTTTGGGCGCGCGCCACATAAACATCTCCCACTTCCAGTTTGCGCGACTGGAGGAGGGAGGAGAGGCGCTTCTCTTTCTGAACACGGACTCCAGGGCGGACGATGCCTCGCTGGAGACTCTCAGGGCGCTGGAGAACGTCAAGTCAGTCCAGCGGCTTACCATCTAATGACGATTCATGCTGAACATAAAGGACTTGTCACGTCCTGAGCTGCCCAAACAGGACAACTACCAACAAGCGCTTGAGATTGGTCTGGAGGTGTTCCAGCGCAAGGACCCGGCGCGTGTGGCCAAGCTGGCCGGCGCCAGGCGCGAGGGTCGCTCGGTGTTTGTACCCCATCTGGAGCGAGAAATCATTCTCGATCTGGACTCGCTCCGCTTCAGTGTCAGCTCGACCGGAGAAGAAGCCGCCATATGGCTGGCAATCTTGGCGATCCATTACCTGAACAACGCGGAAGGAAAAATCCCCACCGGAAAGTTGAAGCACTTCAGAGAGTTCAAAGAAGGGCATTTCTATGAACCTGCGTTCAATCGCAGGACCAAAGAGATCCTCATCAGTGTTTTCGGCCAAGAACCGGCCCCCATGATCGAAGCCGGCCGCAAACTCGGCGGCAAGATCCTGAACCGGGGAGACGCTTCGGTCGAGCTGGCGTACTTCCCATACGTGCCTATCACGTGCATGGTGTGGAAAGGGGACGAGGAGTTTCCCGCGGAAGCGACGGTTCTGTTTGACGAAACAGCCGACCTCTATTTCAGCGCAGAGGACATGGCGGTGGCAGGACAAATGGCCGTGTTGGAACTGCTGAGGGCCGCTAGGGAGTGAAAATCTTTACAGCCGTGGAATAAGACGGAACCGATCTTACCCTCCCCTATCCCCTCCCATCAAGGGAGGGGGAGTCATTCCCCTCGCCGGGCGGAGAGGGGAGAGTGAGGGGGAGGCCGGCTTTTTGCAAGGGCGCAAATCTCAGTGCAGATTCCTATCAAAGTCGTCGGGATGAGCACCGCTGTTCGGGTTTACGTATGGGGTGGTTTCGAGGGGAGATGAGTCTCTCCTCCAAATTATTGCGCAACGATGCGCTCTTGCTGCCAGTCTCCGAGGCGAAGCCACGGAGTGCTTGCCGAAGCCGAGGACTTTCTTGATTCATTGTGGCTCTCTGGGTATGGTAGTTGCCCAGCGCTTTCTTTTCCGGGATGTCGTGAGCAAATTAATGGCTGCGAAAGAGTAGAATTCTGAGCGAGGCGCACGATGAAGATAGCGGTATCCGGAAAAGGCGGCGTGGGGAAGACAACGTTGGCGAGCCTTCTTGCCAGGTACTGGGCGAGGAAGGGCTATCGCGTCCTGGCGGTGGATGCGGACCCGGACGCGAACCTCGGTTCCGCGTTGGGGATAGACACCACGGGCATCGTGCCTATTGCCAAGATGGAAGAGCTCATCGCGGAGAGAACCGGCGCGAAGCCGGGAACTGTGGGCGGGTTCTTCAAGATGAATCCCAAGGTGGATGACTTGCCCGAAGCGCTGGGCCGGGACAAAGACGGCGTTCGGGTGCTCGTCATGGGCACGATCAAGAAGGGCGGCGGAGGCTGCGTTTGTCCCGAGAGCGTAATGCTCAAGGCGTTGATCACGCACCTGGTCCTCTATCACAAGGATCTGGTAATCCTGGACATGGAAGCCGGGATCGAGCACCTCGGTCGCGGCACCGCGCAAGGAGTCGACCGGCTCATCATCGTGGTGGAACCCGGTCGCCGGAGCATTGAAACCGCGGCCAAAGTGAAGCAACTCACCCAGGATATCGGGCTGAGCAAGGTGGTCGCGGTCGCGAGCAAGGTTCGCAATGAAAGAGAAGAGGCGTTCCTCCAGACGAATCTGGACGGGATTCGCCTGATCGGAACGCTGCCTTTTTCCGAAGAGATCGCGAGCGCGGACCTGGAAAGTCGGCCCCCTAATTTGGACGATCCGGTGATATTTTCGGCAGTAGAAAAGATCGCTTCTCGGCTGGAAGCCGAAGCGTAGTCCTATGAAAGTCGCCGGCATGAGGTACCCGTGCTCGGGTTCACGTATGGGGTGGTTTGGAGGGGAGATGAGTCTCCCCTCCAAATGATTGCGCAGCGATGCGCTCTTGCTGCCTATCTCCGAGGCGAAGCCCCGGAGTGGTCGCCGGAGCCGAGGGCTTTCATAATTCGTTGTAGCTCTCTAACTACGGGAGTTAGTGTGAACTGCTTTTCCGGGCTCTTTGCGGAGTCCTGAACGTTTTCGATCGTTTATCACAAGGAGGTATGCATGGCAGCCAAGATCATTAGCGGAAACGAGGTATCTCAGCAACTCAAGGACGAAATGAAAGAGGAAGTGGCTCAAATGAAGGCCAAGGGCATGGCGCCCTGCCTGGCCGTCATCCTGGTGGGTGAGGACCCGGCTTCCAAGGTCTATGTGAGCAACAAGAAGAAAGCGTGCGAATACATCGGGATCAGGTCCTTAGAGACCGTGCTTCCCAAGGACGCGACCACCGAGCAGCTTCTGGACGTTATCGACGGGTATAACAAGGATAAGTCGGTCCACGGAATACTCTGTCAGCTCCCACTACCCAAGCACATCCCTGAAACCAAGATCCTGCGGGCCATATTGCCTGAGAAGGACGTGGACTGCTTTCATCCGTTTAACGTCGGTTTGATCAGCATCGGCGAGGTCAGATTTCTCCCCTGCACTCCCGCAGGCGTGATCGAGCTGATAAAACGCGGCGGATTCGAAACCGGGGGTAAGGATGTGGCGATCTTAGGCCGCAGCAATATCGTAGGTCGGCCTTTGTCAAACATGCTCGATCAGAGAAACATGAACGCAACCGTGATCATGTGCCACACCAAGACAAAGAACCTGAAAGAGAAATGCCTTTCCGCGGACATCATCATCGCGGCCATCGGCGTGCCTGAATTTCTCAAGGGCGACATGGTGAAGGAAGGCGTGGTGGTGATCGACGTTGGTATCAACCGCGTGGATGCGCCCGGCACCGAAAGAGGCTGGAAACTGGTCGGTGACGTGGAATACGACGCGGTCAAGGAAAGGGCCGCGGCCATCACTCCGGTCCCGGGCGGCGTGGGCCCCATGACCATCGCTATGCTCATGAAGAATACCCTCACCGCAGCTTACGAGCAATACGGAAAGTAAAGCGATTTTGCTCGCGGAAACCATACCCCGGGGGAATGCCTCGTAGGCGGGGCTTTTCCCCGGGGCCTCTCGAAAGGCCGTCCGACGTTGTCGCCGCCCACCTCCTCAGACAGGCGGGACGCCTATCCCACCAGTCCATCGCGCGTCCGGCACGTAACCGAGCCGATTCATCCGGCCAGGATTCTTGCGACAGGCACAGCGACATGACGATTGCTCATGCATCAAGGGAACTGAGGGAGCACGCTCAAGATACCGCGGGCGCGCTGGACGTCTTTTCCGATCTGCGCGACCAGTTGGTCAGGCCCGGTGAATGCCATTTCAGCCCTGAGCCGGTCCACCAGGTACACCTTGATGGTTTCGCCGTACAGATCGTCGTTGAAGTCTAGGATGTGTACCTCATAGGAGACCCGCCGGCCTTTGAAGGTAGGATTGCGGCCAATGTTCATGACTGCGGTGCGGGTTTGCCCGCGAATCTTGCAGTAAGCCGCGTACACGCCCTGAGGCGGCACGAGCTTCTCTTCTGGCCGAATATTGGCCGTGGGAAACCCCAGAGCTTTGCCTCGATGATGCCCGTGGATCACTTTGCCTTCGACGGTAAACTCTCGACCCAGGAGGACGTTCGCTTCCCGGATTTCGCCTCGCAGGAGATGCTCTCTGATTCTGCTTGACGAGACCCTCTTGTCACCGATCACCATGCAGGGCGCCACATGAACCTTGAAACCCATTTCCGGCGCAAGCGCCTTGAGGGTTTCCGGAGTGCCTGCCCTACCCTTTCCGAATCGGTAGTTTTCGCCGATGAAGAGTTCCCGCACGCCCAGCTCCTCCACGAGGACGTTGCGGACGAACTCCTCGGCCGTCTGAGCTGCGAATTCGGGAGTAAACTCCGCGGTGACCAGGACATCCACGCCGAGATGCTCCAGGATTTCAGCTCGCTCATTGAAGGTGGTGATACGGGGTATCGCCGGCGCCTTGTTCAGCACCACGCGGGGGTGGGGATCGAAAGTATAGACCACGGAATCCCGCTTCCGAGCTCGCGCGGCCGCGACCGCGCGTTTCAGGATCTCCTGATGCCCCAGGTGCACGCCATCGAAGTTGCCCAAAGCCACGGATGGAGCATTGAACTTGTGATAGATCTTTTCTCGTACCCGAATAATTTCCATGTTGAAGGTGGTCAAGAAACCTGCCAATCCTACTTGTCCGTCTTTCCGGTAATTTCGCCGCTCAGGCCGCCGAGTTCCCCAGTTTCCGAAAAGATCGGCTTTTCAGATGTGGGAAACGCTTGCTCCTTCGCGGCTTTCAGAGAGTCGATCTCCGCGGACTTCTGTTCCAGATCCTGCCTGAGGTTCGCGTTCTCGGCATGAAGCTGTCGTATATCCTTATTCAGATTCTCCACCACCTGTTGATGTTCCTGGTCGGCCTTGAGCAGCCTTTTCCGTTCGGACAACCACTTGTAATGGGTGATGAAATCTCCAATCGCCGCAATGATGATCCCCAGTGAGACGCAGATGGTCACCAGCTCCCAGAAAGCCAGCGTCACGGGTTGGCTTAAACCGAAGTAGGTGATCTGCACCGTCACGTCCTTGTTCATCATGAACAGGGATATGATCAGCACAACCACAGCCAGTTCGATCAATCTCTTGATGAGTCTCATGTTCGCGCCTCGCGCTCGCTCGGTGGAAATAGACGTTGGAATCCCGCTCTCAACTTGCGGCTCGTTTCCAGAAAGTGCTCAGGAATGACCCTTACGTCCGCCAGCACGGGCATCACGTTGGTGTCCCCCCTCCACCGAGGCACCACGTGGTAGTGAAGGTGTTCCTCAATGCCCGCGCCCGCCTCGACGCCAAGATTCAAGCCTACGTTAAAGCCTTCCGCTTTCATGACTTCCCTAATTACCGTGATAGCCCGGCACACTTCCTGGATGAGCAGCGCATTCTCTTCCGCGCTCAGATCGCAAAGATCGGAAACATGACGGTAAGGACTCACGAGGAGATGGCCGTTGTTGTATGGATATTTATTCATCATGCCAAAGGCGCCCCGGGCCCGGTGCACGATCAGGTTCTTGTCGTCCTCCGCCGCGGCCGGCTTTGCGCAGAAGATGCACCCCGGCTCCTTCTTCTTTCCAACAACGTACTCGATGCGCCACGGCGCGTATAGTCGTTCCATTCCGCTTAACCATAAGAGAGAAATCAGAGGTGAAGGATGCTCAAGCAGCCGTTACGCTCGGCGGGGCGGCACCCCGTGCGGGTCACTGCCGCTCAACGGGAATGATGAGCGGCGCAATACTCCCGTCCTCGATTTCCAGCAGTCCCACGGTTCCTGCCGCGCCGAAACCCCGAACGGCCGCTGTCCCGGGATTGAACATCCGCACACCGTTCACCTTGCCCCAAAAAGGGGTATGGGTATGCCCATAAACGATCAGGTCAGGCTTCGGATCGTCAAATCGCATGACAAGCCGTTCTTCAAGGCCTTGCCTTGCGCCCCAACCGTGGATCAGCCCGATGCGCAACCCCGCCGCGCTGATGACTCTGGTTTGGGGGATCCAATCGGCAACCTCGAAATCGTCCATATTGCCGCAAACCGCCAGGACTCCCCTCTCTTCAATTCTCTCCAAGACACGCGCGGTCACAATGTCACCGGCATGCAAGATCATGTCGGCGTCGGCAAAGAGCTTGTCGAGTATGTGGTCCAGAGTCTTATCCGGGGATCGCAAATGGGTATCGGAAAGTACCCCGATCTTCATTTCACCTTCTTGTCACGCCTCTACCCTGCGGATGCGCCATTAACCGAACGGAGATGCAAATCGCCCCCCACGAGCAGCCTTTCCCCTGCGATAATCACTAAGCCCCCCACGGATTGGTAATTCGCGGCACGATCCAGCACCAATGAGGGCGACTCTCCTTTGCTCAGCCGCAGGCCGATGTCCCTGGCGAAGGCCGACGCCCAACACGCAGACCTCGATAGGATCGTCACCGAGTGTGGGCCTCTTTCAGGCACAAAGGTAGCGATCCCGTACGGGTTCTTGAACGCGGGGAGCGCCAGGACGATCTTATCATGGAGCGGTGAGCCCTGTGCGTATAGACGGACATCCAGAGGAATTGAACATCGAATAAATGTGTCCCCTCCGCTGGAGACCACCACCTCTTCCGATTCCGCCGCCAGATCGCGGCCGACCAGATCAGCCATTGCGCCGCTGACACAGGACATGGGGGCCACGCCGGTCGACTGGCTGGAAAGGTCGCTATACCGTACGATTTCCGGCGCGGAGCCGTAAATCTGGATGGGCGCAGGCGCTTCCCTGAACGCGGGATGCTGGCGCAGGTACTCCTCCAACTGATAACGGTAACGAAAGACCGAATCCTTTGCTTTGGCGCTCAGATCAGTAAGGGCCTGCACGTGCAGATTGGTCTCTCGAACCTCGACCGTGAAACTCACTGCCCGGTCGACTCGCAGGTTGTTGCGGTAGTTCTTTCTCTCATAAATGTCATAAATGGACGGCATCAGTTAGGTCCGCGCATTGGGTGAGAGACGTTTGTTGAATTCTATGGCTCACTTATCGATGATTATTCATCGCAGGCCGCGATGGTGTCAAGGACATTTTCTCCACTGTTACCATGTCTTTCCGCGCCCAGGCTTCCGCGGGCCAAGCGGAAGGGCGCTCTTGAAGCGACTTTGGCCCCTCTGACTCTTTTCATTCCGCGCGTTCCGATACTCGCCCTTGCATCACCATATCCAGATTGTATGCCCGGACCTGGCTGCGTGAACTAAGAAACGACAGCCAGTCGGTCTTCTGGCGCTCAAGGGTGATCAACCGGCGGCCGCTGAGACCGGGGAACTCGTCCACCGCAAAATCAGTGATCATTCCCTGGATTTTTGGAGTCTTCCACCTCTGCTCCAGAGCATCACCGTTCCATTCCAACCCGATGACCATTCCCTCTTCCAACATCTTCGTACGGCTCAGAAACCGGCCTGTCTTAGAGCTATGGCTGATCGCGAGGATCTGATACACTCCGTTCCGCTGCAAATCGAGCGCCATGATCCGAGGCCGC
The DNA here is from genome assembly GCA_016875095.1 of Deltaproteobacteria bacterium. Classification (GTDB taxonomy): domain Bacteria; phylum Desulfobacterota; class Desulfomonilia; order Desulfomonilales; family Desulfomonilaceae; genus VGSG01. The sequence continues at coordinate 19,503 of VGSG01000033.1, read as the reverse complement.
ATGAATTCTCTCTCCTCGTTCTCGTCCCCCAGCGGTCTAATACGACTATCGACTTTGTCCTCCAGGCCGGTCATTCTGAGGACAACATCGGACCCGCCGTAGTACTCGGTCGATCGATAAAGTCTCTTGCCGTCGGGAGAATAAATGCGCAGCTTGTCCTCCCGATCGTACACGGCTATAAGCGGTTTTCGGTCCCCCCGAAAGTCGCCGATTGCAAAGCCGAAAATCGGTATCTTAAGCGGCACGCCGAATCGCTCCCGCACCACAAGTTCGTTCCCCTTATCCTCCAGCCGATAGATGGGACCGTGGTATATGACGTTCAATCCCCGTTGCTGACCCAGAAGTAGGGGGCCCCTGGTCGGGTAGAGGATTTCCCTCAGATAGTAGGGAAAACTGTCGATAACCGGCGTCAGTCGGTCTCTTCGGAACTCCAACACAAATGAGGTGATAGCCGCTCGATTCTGGGCCGTAACATAGATCCGGCATGGTCCCTTCTTGCTCGTCTGGACCACGTCCACACTCTTGAGTTCCAGCGCGGCAGGCGCGTACTGGGCGAGCAGCCTCAGTTGCTTTTCGGCAAAAGCGTAAAGATAAACAGTGGACGGATCGATGATCACCAGATTCTTGCCGCCGCTTCCAGTAACGTCTCCGACAGCCATGCCTATTCCCAGGAGGTTTAGGACTTCGCTTCTCCAAACATCATCCGACTGAGATCCCTTTCCTTGCGCCGCAGCCACTCCCCACGAAACGGGCGCCATAGCGTCAGTGACCGGCGATAACGGATCCGTTCCTTGAGTGTTTGAAGCCGCTTCTAACGCGGTACTCACACCCCCTCCCAAAAGGCTCAAGAGCGAGGAGAGAATCGCGACGCTCGCCCCTGCTGCTAATTTCCCGAAAACCGACATGGATTTGCTCAAAGAGGACACCCCGGCTCGTCAGGCTCGCACCTTCTTTATCAGGGTTTTGGTCATAAGAAAAGAGCTGCGACCATCCGGGCGCTCCTGAGGGGAGCGTGGAGGAAAACAGGCGGAATCGAAATCAAGGAGGAAACCAAGAAGCCCTATCAGATGAAGTACATATACCGATGATCCAGGTCCCTGGAAACCCCTTGCTTGCGCGCAATCGAACAAAGGTCAGCCAAGCTCACCGAATCGTAGTATTGAACCAGAATCTCTTGCGTCTGCCGCCACACGTGCCTCGTGATGCAAGACGGCAAGATCTCGCAGTGCGCCTTCTTCGCATCGTCAAAATTCAGACATTTCACAGGCACAATAGGCCCTTGAGCCGCCTTGATAATTTCACCCACGCTGATTTCAGTCGGGTCTTTGGCGAGCATGTAGCCGCCCCGGGGGCCTCTTCGGCTCTTGAGCAGACCCGCCTTGAGAAGCTTGTTAAATATCTGTTCAAGATAGCGCTGGGAGATCTTCTGTCGTCGAGCGATATCCTTGATCTGCGTCGGCTGCCCCCCGCCATGATAAGCTACGTCGAACAGCGCGCGCACCCCGTACCTACTCGTTGTAGTAATGCGCATCATAATCCCTGCAACGCGCGAAGCGTCATTAAAGCCGAATCCATTATGATTACTTTACCGATGATGTCAAGAAAATTGTACGGCAAAAACCCTGTATTTAGTCCGGCGTCATCACCGCCCGTTCCGCACCGGGACTTGACAGGAGCAAATCAGACATTAATTGAAAAGAGATATCGTCCGCGGGCTTACCTGGGGCCGACGGGGAACTCGACGCGGCGCCACGTCCGCCCGTGCCATGAGAAAGACTCCTCCTGGGCCGGCAGCGAAGTTTGCGATGCAGAGCGACCATACGGAGCGCCCTGAAAAAAGGCGAGAACGTTTGACACGGATTGCCGCACGTGTTAGAAAAGAAGACTTGACCGATTCACTGGAGTACGTCTCATGGGGAGCGTCGTTAAGAAGCGCAGAAAGAAAATGCGCAAACATAAGTACAAGAAGCTCAGAGCGCGGTTGCGCCACAAGAACAAGTAGGAAGGGCGCCTATGGTCCCGAGCGGTCTCTTTACTACCACCGATCTGGCGACCATCTTTCGAGCGGCATCCGTCGCTGAGAATCTAACAGGCGCGTTCTTTGATTTGGCGAACGACGAGTGGACCAGGAACCCGTACGGGGTATTCACGCGCAAAGAGGTGGATTCGACCTTGTACCGCGAGGACGCATTTGCGCAGGTGGTGCTGTGTTCGGCCCGGAGACCGGCCGCTGGTAAGGTTCCTCTGGAAGAAGGATTCGCCATTGTGCTTCAGGACCCTACCATCCTGCGGGCGCTCTTGCGCGCCGGGAGCCCCGATTTGTGGACTCTGATCCTTTTTGTTCTTACTCACGAATTGGTCCATATTGTTCGTTTCCGGAAGTTCAGGATAGATTGCCTGGCGCCTCACTCGGAAACCGAACGTGAGAAGGAAGAACAACTGGTGCACAGCCTCACCCGGAAAATTCTTGCGGGTGTGACAAATACCGATCTTCTCCTCAATAGGTACGAGTCCTATATGAACGCTGCGTGGAGTGTGGCCTAACGAGCGGAGGTGTTTCAGATGCCGATTTATGAATATTTCTGCCAGAGCTGCGGTTGCGAATTCGAGGAATGGCAGAAGATTACGGATCTTCCGGTGGACAAGTGCAGACGTTGCGGTGGGAAAGCTTCACGTCTCATATCGCGTTCTTCGTTTGTTCTCAAGGGCACGGGCTGGTACGTCACTGACTATGGACGGAAAGACTGTGGCGGGGGCAGGTCCGACTCGAAATGTCACAGCGGCTCGTGCGGTTCCGATTCCGAGAGCTGCGCGGCGTCAAAGGAAACCAAGAGTTCCGAATCTTCCGATTAGGCTCTGCCTTGGTGGATTTCGGGCCATCAACACTGGAAGGGCGCAGATGAAAATCAAGCGCATAGCCCACCTTGGAGTGGTGGTGAAAGACCTGGATGAGGCTCTTCGGTTCTTCACAGGGGGACTACCTCTGGAATTGACCCATACCGAAGATTATCAAGGGATGCGTATCGGCTTTATCCCCGTGGGGGATAGCTCAATCGAGCTGTTGCAGGACGTGTCCGGTTCGTCCGCGATTAAGAAATTTCTCGAAAAAAACGGCGAAGGGATTCACCATATCGCGTTCGAGGTAGACGACATTAGCCAGGCTGTGGTTGAACTCAAGGAGCGCGGAATCCGACTCATCGATGAAACTCCGCGTGAAGGGGCTCACGGCATGACGATTGCCTTCATGCATCCGAAAGGCACGCACGGCATTCTCATGGAGTTGGTGCAGCCGTCCAAGAAGGATACGCATTGACCGGCTGCGGAATAGCCGCGCCCGAGCGCCTCGCCCCATCGGTGGGCCGACCTAGAAATAAGCGCTCACTCGGCAAGCCTCGCTGCGGGTCTTCTACCAACGGGAGGCGCCTCACGGGGGCACGCGGATAGAGCCGGCCCGAGGGATTGTTTACGTTCCGTTCATTTCAGCATAATAAGCCAATGCTTTCAGGAGGTTGTGGATATGGCCGATGTAACCATGCCCATGAACGGGAAGGTTATCTCTATCAAGGTGCAGGTAGGACAGACCGTCGAGGAAGACCAAGAAGTTGTGATCATAGAAGCCATGAAAATGGAATTGCCGGTTGCTGCTCCCGAAGGGGGCGCAGTGAAGGAGATTCGGGCCAAAGAGGGCGAGTCATATCAGGCCGGCGACGTTCTGGTAGTGGTGGGTTGACACGGCTTCTTTCCCGAATGTGAATTTCAAGGACCGTTAAGGCGCCGCCCCGCTTTGCGACGAACGTTAGAGCGCCACCGCGCTCCGTAAACCACACGCAACCGGGCATGAGCTTCTTGCACCATCGGGGCGGTCCGTTTGAACTTGGGCAAGAGGACGCGGCCGTTCAGATTGTCGGTAGGTTCACGCGGGTTCTTCTTGTGTGACGCGAACCGCGGGGGAAAGTCCGCTCCCGCGAATATCACCTCCTCAGTTTGGCAGGACAAGAGCCCTTGACCATTTTGCCGCGACCGACGGATCTCCGGCCGCCCTGCGCACTCTCCTGTCCGACGAACGCCATGCCTGAACGGCCGGCGCCGGATCACCGGGTTCAGTTCAACCCTTATGGTCGACCGAGCCTCCCCCGGACGCTCAGCGCGTCTCGGGGCGGAGAGGCGGATTGGCGGGAGGTTGTACCGACGGAGTTCGACGCGGGACGCGGCCGCAGCAACCAGGAGATCATTTCATGCCTGACCTGTTCGATAGGACTTGGATCAAGTCGTTGGAGCTGGCGAACCGTACGGTGAGATCCGCCACGTGGAGCGGAGTGGGAGACGAGCGAGGATACGTCACCGACCTCGCGGTCAGTTTTTATTCCGAACTGGGTCGTGGGGGCATAGGTCTGATAGTGACGGGTTATCAATTCGTGATGACCAATGGGCAGCAGTTAGTCTACATGGTGGGCAACTACGAGGATGCCCAGGTGGAAGGCTTGCGCAGATTGGCCGCGGCTGTGCACGAACAAGGCGGGAAGATCGTTCCGCAGATCGTTCACTGCGGGACGCGGGCGAACCCGACGTTTTTTCGAGAAGGGGATGAACTTTGGGGGCCTTCCGCGATCCCCGATCCCGCGACCGGCAGTACGCCACATGAGGTCTCTCGGGAAGAAATCACTCGACTGGTTGAGGCTTATGCCGCGGCAGCGCGGCGATCCCAGGAAGCAGGATTCGACGGCGTCCAGCTCCATGGGGCGCACGCGTACGGCATCAATCAGTTCATTTCCGGGGCCTGGAATCAACGAGGAGACGCGTACGGCGGAAGCGTCAAGAAGCGCTACCGCGTTCTCGGAGAAGTTCTGGAAGCGGTGCGAGGCGCGGTGGGGGAAGACTTCCCCGTGTTGATCAAACTCAGCGCGCTGGACTTCCTTGATGGCGGCCTGATTCCCGAAGAGGCGGCTCAAATCGCTCGATGGCTCGAAGAAGATGGTATTGACGCTATCGAGGTGAGCGCGGGGAGCGCAACCTCGCGAGGGGACACATCCCCTTCTCGGAAAAGGATAGCCAAAGAAGAGGATGAGGCGTATCTGGTCGACCTCGCGGCGATCGTCAAACGCGCGCTGAAGACCCCGGTAATAACGGTGGGAGGTATCCGTTCCCCCAAGAAGATAAACAGCCTTCTTGCCGATGGAAAGGCGGACTACGCGGCCTTGTCACGGCCTTTCATCCGTGAGCCGCACTTGGTCAATCGATGGAAAACCGGTGATACGGCCAGGGCTACCTGTATATCGTGCAATGGTTGCTTTGAAACGGGCCTGCAAGGGCTCGGTATTTCGTGCAAGGTCGAGCGGGAACTCAGAGCAAAGAACGAAGACAAGGACTAGTTATCCGACGCTACAAAGGTCGTTTCCCGAGCACGCGGCTCGCATTGTTGATTCGGTCTACGTGCGCGCGCTGAGTTACGCGGAGCGGGAGACTCCCTCCGAACATGTCGTTGCGAGTCCCGCGAGACGCGGGACGAAGCAATCTCGTTTATGGTAGGACGGGCATCTTGCCCGTCATTCCGGCAGACAGGCGAGACGCCTGTCCCACCGACGAAGATTGCTTCGTCCCCCGGTTCAGGTCCGGGGTCCTCGCAATGACATGGTTGAGGCAATTGCTCCCATAACACCGATCGGTCATGCTCAGGTCATTCATGGAGGCAGGCCATGTCTGATGATTTCAAGGAGAAGGCGCAGCGCTGGGAAGCGGATATCGAGGCAAAACTCTCCAAGAGGCCTGAACGCCGCAGTAAGTTTACCACAGTCTCTCAACTGCCGATCAAACGTGTCTATTGGCCCTGGGACGCAGAGGGCTTCGATCCGAACAGGGATTTGGGGCTACCTGGTTCGTATCCCTTTACCAGAGGCGTCCAGCCGAACATGTACAGAGGACGCCTGTGGACCATGCGACAGTACGCGGGCTTCGGCAGCGCGGAGGAGACCAACAAGCGTTTCAAGTACCTTATCGAGCAAGGCCAGACTGGCTTATCCGTCGCCTTCGATCTCCCTACCCAGATCGGATACGATTCCGAGCACGAGCTGGCCGCGGGCGAAGTGGGTAAGGTGGGTGTGGCTATCGACTCGGTGGAGGATCTGAAGATCCTTTTTGATGGGATAGACCTGGCGTCGGTCAGCACCTCCATGACGATAAATTCACCGGCCGCGATCCTCCTGGCCATGTATATCGCTGTGGCCGAAGAGCAAGGCGCGGCCGCTGAAAAGCTTCGGGGCACCATCCAGAACGACATACTCAAGGAATATCCCGCGCGTGGGACCTACATCTTCCCTCCCGTTCCATCCATGCGGATCATCACGGACATCTTCGCCTTCTGCAATCAGCACGTGCCTGAATGGAACACTATCAGTATCAGCGGGTACCACATGCGTGAGGCAGGCAGCACCGCGGTGCAGGAAGTGGCCTTTACGCTCGCCAACGGCATCGCGTACGTTCAGGCTGCCATTGACGCAGGCCTCGACGTGAACAGCTTCGGCGAACGCCTGAGCTTCTTTTTCAACTCACACCAGGATTTCCTTGAAGAGGTCGCAAAATTCAGGGCCGCACGGAGACTGTGGGCTCGCATCATGAAAGAGCGATTCAAAGCAACCAACCCACGAGCCACCATGCTGCGATTCCACACTCAAACCGCCGGCTGCACCCTTACATTGCAGCAGCCGGTGAACAATGTGGTGAGAGTGGCGTTTCAGGCTATGGCAGCGGTCCTCGGGGGCACGCAGTCCTTGCACACCAATTCCTGGGACGAAGCTATGGCGCTGCCGTCTGAAGCCTCAGTTCAGGTCGCGCTGCGCACGCAGCAGATTGTGGCTTTTGAAACAGGCGCAGCGGATACGGTGGACCCTCTGGCCGGATCATACTATGTGGAAGCGCTCACCAATGAGATTGAACGCTTGGCCTCCGAATACATCGCGAAGATCGACGAAATGGGCGGCGCGGTAAGGGCCGTGGAGTGCGGATTTATCGAGCAGGAGATTCACGATTCCGCGTATCAGTTCCAAAGAGCTGTCGAGTCAGGCGATCAGGTCATTGTGGGCGTGAACAAGTTCCAGACGCAGGAGGAATTCAAGGCGAAACTCCTCCGGGTGGATCCTGCCATTCGCGAGCTTCAGTGCAAGCGCCTTGAAAAGATCCGAAGAGAAAGAGATTCCGCCGCAGTGGAACGAGCGCTCGCAGAGCTGAAAAAGGCCGCGGAGGGCACGGATAACGTGATGCCTCCCATCGTGGAAGCGGTTAAGAAGCGGGGTACCCTCGGCGAGATCTGCGACGTGCTCCGAAGCGTCTTTGGCCAATATACCCACGCATCACAGTGCTAGAGACCTGAACCGGTGGGGATCTCGATATGGCAGTTACACAGAATGCCCTTGAGGAAATGGTGCGAGTGATCGTTGAGATGTCGGACCCGGAGCAGATTGTTTTGTTTGGGTCTCGGGCAAGGGGAGAATTCCGTTCGGGCTCGGATGTTGACCTGTTGATCGTGGAATCCCAGCCGTTTGATGCAAAGAGGAGCCGCAAGAAAGAGATGGTGCGGCTTTGGCGTGCCCTTGCCTCTTTTCCTTTTGCTAAAGATATCCTGGTCTATAGTCGAGACGAGGTCGATCACTGGCGAGATTCTTTGAACAACGTGATTGCGAGGGCAATGAGAGAAGGCAAGGTGCTCTATGAGAGACCTGCGGCAAGCAGAAGCAGTGCTGGGAATGGCCTATAAGGATTTCAAAGCGCTGACAGGAATGATGGATACTGAGGTCTTTGATGAGGAAATATTCGGATTCCATGCCCAACAAGCAATTGAAAAGACCCTCAAAGCTTGGTTGGCTCTGCTCGGCAAAGAATACCCGTTAACTCATGACATAAGCGCTCTTCTGGATTTATTGAGAGCAAGCGGACAGGATATTGAAGATTATTGGGATCTGCTCGAATACAATGTTTATGCCGTAAGGTTTCGCTACGAATCGCTTCTCATTTATGACGAGCCTCTAGACAGGCGAGCTGCACTCGCATCAGTAGAGAAACTTCTACAAACTGTTAGGCGAATGTTGGACAAAGCCCTAGAGCAGTGATGTCAGCTTCCGCTGTCTAAGCCAAAAGGCGTCGGATAGCGTCCGGAATATGTGAGAGGTAGATGCGATCGTCTTTCAAAGGGGTCGCGCCTCAAAATATATCTTGTCTCGCAAGTACGGGCTGACTCCTCCGTCGGTGAGGACGTGGACCTTGCAGTTGAGCAATTCCTCCAATTCCTGCCACAGTCCGACCAGGTCAAGCAGGGTGCGGCCTGGATTCATCTCTACCAGAAGATCCAGATCGCTTGCAGCGGAAGCGTCTCATCGAGCCGCAGAGCCGAACACCCGCACATTGACCGCGCCGTGCTTGGCCGCCAATGCCACTATGAGGTCCCTTTTCTCGTGAAGAAGTCCGCTGACATTCATACCGTTCGCCGCCCACGGAAATACGTCTGCTCATTCAAGGAAAGGTCATTTCCTGGCGTTCACGATGACTGCTTCGCCTCGAACGCATTCTTCGCCGTTCGCGTATATTGAGCAAGACACGGTTCGGCTTCGGGCGCCTTTCTTGACCGCTTTGCTTCGCACGACCAATTCCGTGTTCATGGGAACAGCCTTGAGGAATTCGATGTTGAGGACCCTCGTCCATCCGGCGGGGAGCTCTTCAGGCGGCTGGGCAGGGTCCAGGTTGTGTTCTCGGCAGTCAGCCATGAACGCGGTCCAGGCCGAGTGACAGTCGATAAGCGCGGCAGCCACTCCTCCGTTGAGGTACCCCGGATACGAGCAATGGTGTTCCGCGGGCTGCCATCTCGCGACGAGCTCGTCGCCTTGTACAAAGCTCTTCAGTCTGAGCCCTCCGTGATTATCCGCGCCGCAGCCGAAACAGTGGCGGATCGGATTGCCCTGGTGGAGGAGGTCCTGAACCGCTTGTTCTCCTTGCATAGCTGAGCTCCCGCGTCAGTCAGGAAGCCCGGTTGAGCTTCTTGGCCTCGAAGTATCCCGAAGCCTCGTGAGGGAAAATCGCGTGGATGAGGATCTCCTCGTCGGTCATATTCGGGAATTTCTTCTGCAGTTCCGGCCACATGGGTGGGATCAATTCCGCGGGGCGCACAGTGGTGGGTTGTTCTCCTTTGAGCACCCGCCGTTGGAGCTCCTTGTTCACGGGCCCCGGGGTCTCGCCGTACATCCCTTTGAGCAGGTTGGCTGTGTGGTTCGCGATAATCGTGTATCGGCCCAACATCACATTGAACGTGGCCTGGGCAACCACAATCTGAGAAGTGGGAGTCACCAGGGGGATCCAACCGAGGTCCTCGCGCACTCGGGGGATCTCGTCGATGATCTCCTCGAGGCGATCCAGCGCGTTCTGGTCCCTGAGCTGACTGGTGAGGTTAGACATAACCCCGCCCGGTATCTGCGTGACGAGCATCCTGCAATCAACTCCGCTGTAGGGAGCTTCAAACTCCTTGTAAGCCATGCGAACGCTTTTCGCCTCCGCGGCTGCTTCGGTCAGTTTGTTCAGATCGCATCCCGTCTCGTACCCGAATTGATGGAACGCGAACACAAGGGATTCGGTGCAGGGATGCCCGGTGCCGCCGGCGAACGGACTCAGGACGGAATCAATCATGTCACAACCGGCCTCTACAGCCTTGAGCGCGGACATCATACCCATGCCGCAGTTGTCGTGAGTGTGGAGGTGAATGGGAACCTTCACGGCCTTCTTAAGGCTTGAAACCAGTTCAAACGCGGTGGCTGGATCGATCAGTCCGGCCATGTCCTTGATCGCGACCTGATCCACCCCTTTGTCTTCCAGTTCCCGTGCCTTGGAAACGAACTTCTCGATGGTGTGAACAGGACTGATGGTGTAGCAGACCGCGCCTTCCGAAATTTTGCCCGTCTCCTTGATTGCCTTGATGACGGTCTCGTGATTGCGGATGTCATCCAGCGCGTCGAAGATGCGGAAGACGTCTATGCCGTTACGCGCGGCCGCATGCACGAATTTGTAAACCACGTCGTCCGCGAAATTGCTGTACGCGACGAGGTTCTGCCCGCGGATGAGCATCATGCTCTTCACTCCCGGCATGGCCTCTTTGAGCTTACGAGCCCTTTCCCACGGGTCTTCACGCAGATATCGCACGCACACGTCAAAGGTGGCGCCGCCCCACGTCTCCGCGCCGTAAATGCCGGTGTCGGCCATTTTCCGGGCTACTCGGAGCAGGTCTTCCAGTTTGATGCGTGTCGCGACTTTGCTCTGGGAGCCGTCCCTCAACGTAATATCAAAAATTCTCACCTTCTTGGGCTGATCCGCAGCCATAATTGACCTCCAACGAAGCTTTTGGCATGGAGGCGCCCTTCGCGAGAGACCTTAAAGAGTATCCCGCAAACCGACGGCGCCGACCTCCTCGGGTTTACCATTTGCCGCGCAGCGAATAGGCAATGAGCGACTTGTAGAGTCTAGCCCGATTCCGGAGGCTTGGCAAGCATATAGACATCCTCCGGCCGTCCCGCGTCCAACACGAAGAGTTCTCTGACAAGGGCGATTTCATCCTCTTTGGTCACCACCCGTGCGTCCAGCCTGGCCGCTCGAAGCGCTTCAAGGATATTATGAAAGATAGGTCCTTGAGGGTAACCCAATGCGATCAGATCATCCCCGCGCAAGAGTGGTTTCACATGCCTTAATTTGGTGATGTACTCCGAAATCTGCCTCCTCGTCTCTTCACGGGAGGTCCTGGCCATCATGAACAGAAGCGCCTCCATGGAAAGGGGCTTCAGAAGACGAACGAGCTGACTGGGCTTGTCGGCTTCACCCCGGGCGAGGGCCGCCAGCGCGGCTCGAAGTTGCTCCCGCTCTCTGCCAAGGGTCTGCGCCCTGTTTGGCGGTATGGAGAACCGACCGACCACATCGACAAAATCGTCAGGGGATAGGCCATCGGTAACTGCCAGGAAGTAAATGATCCAGGGTTCAACTTTCACACCCAGGAAGAGGTAGCGCCACCACGCGAGCACTGCGATCACGCCGTCTACGAGAGCTCGAATGCGGGCCGAAAACTCCAGCGACGGGTGCAGCGCCTTGAAGACACCCATCTCTTCCATGAGACTCAGCCCCGGGACCGGATTCTTCTCGTCCAGAGCATGTATGAGCTCGTTTAGGAGGCGTTTTCCTTCAACCCTCTCGAACATGCGCAACTGGATGGCGGCCTTCATCAAACCCAGCGTGTGCCGCGCAACGGTGAAGCCGAAACGGCTGCTGAAGCGCAACGCTCTGAGAATCCTGGTCGGGTCTTCCACAAAAGCCAGGTTGTGTAGGACCCGGATTACTCGCTCTTTGACATCCCGTGCGCCGCCGAAGAAGTCCAAGACCTGGCCGAAACTACCAGGATTGAGGCTCACAGCGAGCGTGTTGATCGTGAAGTCCCTTCGGTACAGATCGCGCTTGATGGAACTGGTCTCTACGGTTGGAAGCGCTCCCGGGTGTTGATAGTACTCGTGCCGCGCGGTGGCCACGTCGATCTTGAATCCGTCCGCGAATGTCACCACCGCGGTGCCGAACTTCTCATGCCCTTTGACTCTGGAGCCACGGAAAATCGATGCAAAATCCTTGGCAAACAGAATTCCGTTTCCTTCTACCACCAAGTCGAGGTCCAGATTCGGATTCCGCAACAAGAGGTCTCGAACCGCCCCGCCCACCAAATAAACGTCTTCCTCGCGACGTTCAGCCACTTCTCCTGCGTGGATGAGGAGGTTCAGCGCTTCTTCCGGGAGCATTTCCTCCATGAGGCGCTTGATGTTTTTCTTGCGGACCCGCCCTGAAGGGAAATCCTCCGGACGACTCGCGTCTTTGGCGCGAGGCAGCCTGAGGTGTTGCAGCAGGTCCGTGCGGGTGATCACGCCTATCAGATGCCCTCCCTCCAGGACGGGCACCAGTCGGCGCAAACCGTGCAAGGCTATTTGCAGCACTTTGTCGATTGAGTCATGCGGACCGACCGCCACCACTTCGGGGTCCATATACCCCTTCACCGCCTGGTCTTCGAAACCGTGGCGTAATGCGTTGTCCAGCAACTGACGATGCAATATCCCCACAACCCCGCCGTCGCGCACCACGGGGAGCGAGTTGACCTGATAACGCCCCAGAGACTCGGCGGCTTCCCTGAGCGTTTGATCATCACGGATCGTCACCACGGGACGTGTCATGATCTGCGCGGCTTCCCGAAGAGGAGTAATTCGCGCTTCCAGGAGACTGACAAGCTTCTCTCGCGCCTCATAAAGAGACAACCCTACAATAGTGGCGCTTGCCGCGCTCGGATGGCCCCCACCGCCGAATTCGGCCGCAATCTCAGCCGCGTTCACTTCAGGGATTACGCTGCGGGCCACAAGATGAACGCGAGAGTCCATGCGCACCAGGGCAAGAATCGCGCCTGGATTCTCCATATCGCGATATTTCTGCACCAGCACCGCAATATCCGATACATACCCTTTTACGCTGGCGGTGCAGACCAACACGTCCAGACCGGCAAGATTGAGCAGCTCCGACTCTTCTATGAGTTGATGAAGGACTTCGATCTGGACCTTATTGAGATCGGTGGTCATCATGTTCGAAACGATGTTGAGATTGGCCCCGCAGGAGAGGAGCCACGCGGCCGCGTCAAGATCCTCTGCGGTAGTCGAAGGATAGGTGAACGAACCCGTGTCCTCGTACAACCCCAGGGCCATGATGGTTGCCTCTTCCTCGCTGATCTCCAATTCCCGGTCACGTATCTCCCGGCTGAGAATAGTGGTGGTAGCTCCCACCTGCCGGATCACTTCGACAGCGCCTCGTATGTCCTCGTCCGAGTCAGGGTGATGGTCGTAGACGTGAATTTCGATTCCGCCTTCATCAGCCAGGGCAGAGAACCTTCCGATCCTGCTCTTCTGTCTGGTATCCACCACGATAAGGCGCTTCACTTTGGAGAGATCTATGTCCTTTGCCCGGTCTATCGCGAGGATGTACAGGGTGGATTCCATGAAGAAGTCTCGGAGGCTCTTCTCTTGGGAACCGGGAAACGCGACGAGCGCATCCGGATAGAGCTTCTTGGCCGCAACCATGGAAGCAAAGGCGTCGAAGTCCGCGTTGAGATGTGTCGTTATGACATCCATAGCCGGTATGTTATGAATTCACTCCCGACACAAAACCATAACATGCGCAGGACGCCGCGGCAACGGCGGAGGTGTGAGCCTCGCGGCTCCCTAGGCTTTGTGCGCGGGCCCTCATCTATCCCTTGATCCTCATCTACCCAGCGCCTATAATCAGGCGTCATGTTGCGGAGGGCGTCAGGGAATCGATTGCAGATGGGTTGGACAGGAATTTCGCGCGTTCAGGCGATTATCGCGCTCGTCCTTCTCCTGGGCGCGCCCCCACCGAATAGAGCAATAGCGGATGAGGATCTCTCTCAATGGAAGCGGGTTAGAAACATACACGCACCGGACAGCGCTCCGGCCGGCCCGATCGCGATTCCCCTCGATTCCACGATCTTGATGAAGTGTCGAAAAGACCTTGCCGACGTGCGGGTGATCTCGTCATCAGGCGCGACTATTCCGGTCGTTGTCCAGGATGGGAGTCCGCCGCCCACACCTGAGCCCTTTCCGGCAAAGACCTTTCGCATGGCGCGCAGGCCGGGGCAGTGGACCGACATCTGGGTGGACAAGTCCTCGAAGATTCTGACGCAGGGCATCATGCTGCAAACAAGCGCGAAGAACTTCGTCCGCAAGGTGGAGGTTCGAGGATCGGACAACTCCCGCGAGAGCTTCGTCATCCGATTGGACGCGCTCATAGCCAGGCTTGATAAACCGATTCCTCTTGATGCCCTGCTGATTCGACATCCGCTGAACAATTTCCAATACCTGCACATTCGCATTCTCGAAGACGGCAAGACGCCGGTCGAAATCGGATCTGTCCTGTGCCGGCCGGCCGTGCCTGAATCGCCAAGACAGAGGACCTTTCCTGTGCGGGTGTTGCAGAACAGGGCCGTACGTGAGGAGAACGCCACGGTGATTGTGGCCGACCTCGGGGAAGAACGGTTTCCGGTCTCACGCGTTGAGATCGAGACTCCGGATCGCGATTTCGTCAAGAGGGTGAGCGTCGGCTTCAGTTCTTCGCCGTCAGGGAATGACTGGAAAGAAGCGTTTAGCGGGACTTTTTTTCGCCTGACCCGCGAACACGCGGCGCAAGAGACCCTTCACGCGGACTTCGCGCCGGAGCTCTCTCGGTACCTGCGGCTGAAGCTCTTCGGCGCGGGATGCCCACGGATAAGCGTGGAGCAGGTCAAAGTAGAGTCGTACGTTCCCGCGGTGGCGTTTCTGTATCAGCCCGGCCAGGAGTATAGTCTCGTGTATGACAACCCGGCGGCGATGGCGAGACCCCCGGGAGAAGACCTTGCCAAAATAGACATGGCAGCCGCGCTTAACATCTATCCTGAGCCAAAGATCGGACTTGAGCAGACCCATATTGCGCAGGTCAAGCAGCAGCCTCCCGCGCCCGAGGTTGAGGACAAGCCACGATTTGACATGTGGCAGGCGGCCGGCGCCGTGATGTTGCTCTCGGGCCTTATTCTTGTGTTCGGACTCATGCTCAAGTCGAGGTCCCAGGGAAAAGAACGTCTCGCACGAAACGCTCGACTGATGAATTCAAGGTGACATGATCCGGGTGGTGATCGGCGCCTCGCGCATGGGCGCGAAATCTGATCAATGGGCCTCACCGACGAATGTAGCCCGGCGAACTCGGCCCGACAACGCCGGTCTGGGCAAGAATCCCTTACCCATATTTCCGCATTCTTCTCAATTTCTTGAGCGCTCTCTTCCGGGCCAGTACGGCTTTCTTCTTTCTCTTGACACTTGGCTTGTCGTACGCGCGCCTCTTCTTGGCCTCCGCGAGCACGCCGGAGCGCTGGATTTGTTTCTTGAATCGTCTTATAGCGCTGTCAAAGGGTTCACCTTCTCTCACGACGACACCCGGCATGGATTTGCGCTCCTTTCGTGGACAGACCCAACCCGAGAATTCCAATTATTCGTGGACCCTTGATCGGGGGCCTCGGGCGCGCGAAGCTCCCGCAGGCGGCGAATCCCTATCGGACGGATAATCCCCCACCCACCACATGCAGCCCGTGCTCGAAACGGATCAGAGAGGAATTGTCGGTTCGATGATGCAGGTGAGACGTAACGCTGCCTCGTGATTTGCCGTTGCCACGGGTCTCACGCCGGAGAGAGCCTGAGAGCTTCTCTTTCCGTAAAATCCGAAGCGTTACCCCACGGACCGTGAGGCTTACTCTGGAAAGCCCGAGGTTCAGATGCCATCTTGGGAAGGTCAGGCAAGAATTCGCCACCGCACATTCTTGCCCAAGCCTCACGATGGCGTTACGGAGAGCAGGTTACCAGCGCGATCTTCCCGCGTCTCGCCGTGCGCCTCCGGAATTGTTTTTCGGACGAGCCTCGTTCACCTTCAGGCTGCGGCCGTTAAGGTCCTTGGAATCCAGTTCCTGAATCGCTTTAAGACCTTCTTCACGATTTTCCATCTCGATGAATCCGAATCCTCGGGATCGGCCCGTGAATTGGTCAGCGATGATCTTCGCCGACTCGACGACCCCATAGGTCTCGAACAAGCCCTTGAGTTCGCTTTCGTTAGCATCGAAAGACAGGTTTCCAACGTAGATGTTAATACTCATACTCTAGCTCCTTTGGAAAGTACACCGAACGGTTCTCGCACGGTGCGGTTTGAGGTATACGACCAAGGGCTCTGTGTGTACGGGGAAAAACCAGCTTGCTATACGGCGGGAAGGTCCTCGCCACGGGCGCCTATGTCGTCAGATCTTAATCCTTGCATAACGCCCGTCGCGCTGACGAGAGATCGACTGGAGAAACACAGGTTAAGGTTCTATACGAATAATAGGCTCAGAATATCTGCTTGTCAAGCTATTCCGGTTTATGATTCCAATTTCGGCGCTCCCGACGAGTCGTCCCACAGCTCTGGGCGCTGGCGCCTTTTTTTTCCGTGTCCGGGAGAGTCGGCAAGCGCGCTTGATTGATTTGTCCTCAAGTTGACCCACGATCCGGCTCTTGATTTCTTAAGATGGTTTCTCGGCCCTCGTGATGACTGGGCGTTTGCATAGCAATCAGGGCGCTCGTGGAGCCAAGGGCATCCCTCGCGGGAAGTCGAGAACACATGGGAGATCCTTTTGCCCTTGATCTGCGTGATACGCTGAGCCTAGAATAGGGTGTCGAGGCAGACCTGTGGCCTCTCCCGTGTGGTTAGTCTGCCCAGGAAGCTAAAAGTGCGACCTTTGCTTTGCCGTTCCGGCGAGGCATGAAGTCGGCGCTGTCTCGACCGCCACTGCGGGCTGGAATAGCAGGGGCCTGCTGACCTAATGTATCCTCAGAAAGAGCCCGGCGCTTTGCAGACGGTGAGAACGGACATCCGTAGCAAAACGATAACTTCGCACAGAGACTCCTCTGCAATCCAGTGGATGACTGCGATTTCTTTTCTCGTTTCATCATCACTGCTGTTCTTTTTCCTATTTGAGTGGGACCGCTACTATCATTTTCTCGGCATGAGGAGCGCTTCTCTGTCCTGGGCAGACGCGGGATTCATGTCTTGGCTGCTCATCGCCAAGTCCCTGCTGTGGTTTGTTCCAATACTGCCTTTCTTGGCGCTGCTTATGGTCTTGGGTTATAAGAGCGCCGCTGCGGTGACGCTTGTCCTCTCTTGGGTGTGCATTTTCTATTTCATGGCGACAGAGATTATATGCGTGGGCTTCCAAGGCTGGCGCCTCTGGGATTACGCCCCGTATTTCCAATACATGCTGCAAAATCCCGACCAGACAGTATGGCAATGGATCAAAGAATGGATCCCCATAGAAGCCGGCGTGTTCTTTCTCTTCTTCGTCGCGGCGGGCCCTGCCTGGTTTTTCTCCGTTAGATGGGCAGTGCGCAGAGGAACGCTGAGATGGGAGGGCTTGCGGCCGCGGAAGACCGTGGCAAGCGCCGCGGCAGCCTTCTTCTTGACCCTCTCCGGACTTTTCTGGGCGCCGGTCTTGTGCTACGACCAACCGGCGATAGATAGAATCGTTGACGCGTTACCCTATCCCTCCGCGGTTACTCAACACATTCAACAAATAAGGCAGCGACCTGGGCTCGTCTCCCGCGGGGGCTCGTTCTTTGAGAACAGGGTTGATGATTCTCCTGTCGAACCGTCACTGGGCCGACTGGCAACCAGGGCGGCCTCACGGCTCTTTGGGTTAACGACTGATGGTCTCACGTCGCCGGTCTCAAGGGTGAGCCGAACGAACGCCGGTTCCTTCTCGGAGCGCACCGACTCACCTGATGTCACAGGACGCATACACGTGCCTTTTGACGAGGAGGACGAACTCCTCGCCAGAAGTCTGATTGCAAACGCGGCAACCCCGGGCCCTCTCGACGAGTCCGCATTTGTTCAACGACCGAATCTACCCAACATTATACTAATTATCTTTGAGAGTTTTCGGCATTCCGCTATCAGCCCGCATATGATGAAAAGGCTTCATGCCTGGTCTGAACAAGGACTGCGGCTGGAGCGGCATTACTCAGGTTCGAACTGTTCTCATCTAGGCATCTTCTCCCTGTTCTATTCAAGAGTTCCACTGGCGTACCATGAGACGTTGGATCGAAAGATCCCTTCACAATTTTTCGAGAGTCTCCGCAGATCGGGCTATCGGATCACCTTTTTCACCAGTGGAGAGATAAAGAGTTATCGAAAAGTGGATTCGTACATCAACGAAAATACGTGTGACGTTATCCTTTCGAAGGGTCGCTTCGCTGTGAGCGCATCAAAAGAATGGCCTGACACCGATCGCTGGAAGCTCGCTTCCGCCCGGACCGCGGCGCAGGAATCCGGCGCGGGGCCGCAATTCATTTTCTTCTATCTGGTTTCTTCTCACTACCCGTACGAATTTTCACCCGAATTTCAGGTCTTCTTGGAGCCGAGGCGTTCTTGGCAATTTCTGACTTCGCGTGAACGGATTCGTGGCCTCAGTAGCCGATACGCGAACTCTTTGCTGTTCCTGGAACACGAGCTGATGAATCTGGTCCAATCCATTGATCCGGCGCGAAATATCGTCATAGTGACCGGTGACCACGGGGAATCCCTCGGGGAGGACGGCGTGTTCCTCCATGCAAACAGAATGTCTGAAATTCAGCTTCGAACGCCATTTGTTATGGTCGGGCCGGGGATCCCCAAGAGGACCGTTTCCACTGCAACTGCCCACATGGACGTCCTCCCGACTCTTTTGCACATGTTGGCCGGCAGGCCCGTCCCCCTCGCGCATAGCGACGGCAGGGACCTCGTGGGCGAATCTAAGCCCCCCGACAGAGTTGCCGTGGTTCCGGCCAACGGCAAGCAGTGGGATGGATTGGTTGTGCTCAGCGGAAATAAGCGATTGGCCTTTGGCAGGACAATCAACCGCTCGGGAATCGCTGAACCTGAATTTGTCGGTGAGATTGACGAAGGCGGAGACTTGCTGCCGCGAGGAGACCAGGACCCTGCCGAACGGACTCGGGTCGAAAAGATGCGCTAACCCACTTCCTCGCACAAGTCATGTGTCGTACGGGCGAGCAAGCGTCGGCCTGCGCCTCATCTTGCTCCACCCTTGTCATTGGGTGAGAAGTGGTTTCACGACTTCCCGGGGGAAGTTGGAAAACCTCCGTCCGCCCCCGAGAAGTTTATGGGTTTGAAACGTCGTTAGAGGCGACGCATTACCAGCGAGATCGTCCCGTGTCTCGCCGTCCGCCCCCGGAACTGTTCCTTGGGCGAGCCTCGTTTACCTTCAGGCTGCGACCTTTGAGGTCTTTTGAATCCAGCTCCTGAATTGCACGAAGGCCCTCCTCACGGTTCTGCATTTCGACGAACCCAAAGCCTCGAGATCGACCCGTGAACTGGTCAACGATAACTTTGGCGGACTCCACTGCCCCGTACGTCTCGAACAGGCCCTTGAGGTCACCTTCGCTGGCTTCGAAAGACAGGTTTCCAACGTAAATGTTAATACTCATCCTCTCACTCCTTTGGAAGATACACCGGACGATTCCTTCACGGTGCGGTTAGAACTTTACGAACAAGGGCTCTGTGTGAACGGGGATAGACCAGCATGCTAAAAGGCGGGATGGTCCTCGCCACGGGCGCCTATGTCCTCTGATCTTAAGCCGTGCATAACGCCCGTCGCCCAGACAAGAGATCGACCGGAGAAATACAGGTTAAGGCCTGAGTGGTATATTAGGCTGAGCACAGGCGCTTGTCAAGCAATTCAGCGAACAAAATCCCGCGCCGCATCCCCCCGCGGAGTTGTCGCCGGCTCTAGGGTTTGTTCCATGGCAGGTCTCGCGTTCGAACGCGCCGCTCAATCTCACGCGCTTGTCATCAGCCTCAGCCGCGCCATCAGAGCAGATCCGCGAGATGATCGTGCCCTAAACT
>VGSG01000032.1 GCA_016875095.1 Deltaproteobacteria bacterium | reverse complement strand
CCGTGGTTTCCCACTCCCTCAAGATCTCCAGCTTCTGTCGAGCCGTGAACCTCTTCCTCTGCTTTCGCTCTACCGGTGTCAGTTGAACGCTCATCCATCTCCCTCCTCCAGTCCAGGGCCATATCAAAAGCCCCGCGCTCGACCAACACCTTTCTCTCTCAATTTCTGTCCAACCGGACCTGATACATCATATCTGCAAGGCTCAAACCCCACGCGTAGGCGCGCTCCTACAAGAGATTACGCATCGAACGAGGGTCAATTCCAACGCTTCGGCATACATAGAGCAGAGAGATGGAATCTGCGCGCTTCGGAAAAGGTTCACCACGCGGGAGGAGTGGGCTTGGCGCAGAAACACACAGCCCCATCATGAAGCGGCATCTGTGAGCGTTGCGACCGTTCAGTACGCCCCTGCAAGGCGGCCGGAGCGCATACTAAGGCTCTATTTTCTTGGCCAGCCCCTTGAGGGTCTTTGCCAGCAACTTACGCGCCTCTTTCGAGGACTTCCCCGCCACATCTACCAACATCGCAGAGGCTTCTCTGATCCGCGCTTTAGCATCGTCGGCAAGCGGCTCTATGGCCTTCTCAACATAGTCTTTGATCTTGTGAGCCTCTTCGAGCGTGTCCGACACGGCGGATTTGAGCTTGGAACCCTTCTCCGCTTGAGGTCCGACAGGACGCCAGTCCGAAACCGGATCGAATTTGCGTTTCAGAAGTTTGGATATGTCGGTGTGTCCACCCATAATCTTCTCCTCTCCTGCGGCCCGATAGGCGTATTGTTATCCGTCAACCCCTGAGAAATAAGACCGCATTAGGCTGGAAGGGTTCTGTTGATTCAAGTTCAACCGGAAAGTCGTCGCAGCGATTCCGTTTCATAGCTTCGGTTCATTCACGGCTGCAAGCATGCTGAGATCAAAGCCTTCTTTGCGATTGCGAATGTCGTAGTAAAAGACCACCACGCCCACGGATCCGAAGAGGCCCGCAATCAGACCTCCCAGGTTGCTGATGACCTGAGAAACCACCTTGGTCACGGTGGTCAAGGACTCGGGGACAAGCAACTGGATTATGGTCGCGGGAACCGTAAAGAGCACGGAAATGGCGATATTAATCAGCACAAAAAGGTGCATCAGAATAACGAACCGCAACCAGTACCCTGCCGGCCAGGAGCTGTCGGCTTTTCCGGTCATGAGGTTCCAGCTCCTTTTGAGCGCCTGGTAATATGCCTCGTCTTCCAGGACCACCACTTTATCGAAAAGCAGTAACTTGGGAATCGCGTACGTCGGGATGACAGCCAACGGAATCCAAGTCAGAGCCGACCACCATCCCGATCCTAAGAGGCCCTGGGACACAAAAAACAATACCACCCCAACCAGAATGGGGACAAAGATCAACAACATGACAAATAACGCGCACAACATTGATGTGAAAATGAAGCGAACAAGTTTGTCCAACACAAGGCGATAGGAAGCGAAAACCTGGAATGGGCGACCCAGGTGGATCGCAGAGACCGCATAGATGAGCGCTCCTTGAGAGAGATAAAAAACCGCCACCGCGCCAAGGACCACGGCCACTAACGCTCCCAGCAGGGGTATAATCAAAACCCACGAGAACTCTTTCCCCGCGCCGGTCAGTGAGCCTGCCAACCAGAACATGCCCACTCCAAGGGCTACCATCATCGAGAGCAGCGCAATCACCAGCCAAGGAATCACGAGAATCCCAATAAGCTTCCAGAAATGGCTCTTGCATATCTGAAACGTGCGATCCAGGATCCCGCCCAGGGTAAGCGGACCAATCTCCAGAGCCCCCGGAGAAGCAACCGACGCCTCCTCGTACGATCGCCCAACAACAGCCTTGGGCCCCGTTCCAGGCACAATCGGTTGAGGAGCCGGCCGCTCAACCCCTTCTCGCGGGACACGCCCAACCTCTTTCTGATCCATACGGCCAAGAGCCGGCGCCTCAAGCGGGGGATCAACACGCACGACCGCGCCTGCCTCCTCCAGGAGTTTGACCAGCCTTGCAGCCGTGTTTCTGTCGGCGCTCTTCGTCAGGGTCCAGGGCAGGGTCTTGATCCTCTTTTCTATTTGTTCGAGCGATGCGTTCTTGGCCACCTGCGCCACGGCGCGCGCGACCTGCGCCTGAAAGCCCTCGTCCCGAATGCCGACGATTACCACCATATGTGATGATTCAGCATTTTCCTGAGGCATGGCGTAACCTTGGTCCTTCCTGAGGGGGCCGAAGTCCCTTGGGAACGGGTAGAGGGGGTCTCCCCGGCCGCTTGTTCAAGGAATCATAGACCTTGTAACCGCTTCCTGTTCTACAGAATCCGTGTGGTCTCCCGATACAGATCTGCAATAGCCTCGAGAGCCTTTTCCAGGTCCCCATCAGTCGCGGGTCGGCGCCCAGGCTCCTTGAAGATCCTTACATAGATCTCCCAGGCCAGCTCCCGGCGTCGCTCGGAGTCCATTTCGTTTCGTCGGTCGAGGAACCTGCTCAGCAGGCCATAGTCTTCTCCGGACATATCCGCTACGGCGTGCTTAAGGAGTTGATCGAACTGGTGAGCCCGTGGCTCGCTCCTCATGAACTCCGGGGCTTTCCCGCCCATGTCTTCCACACCCAGAGTCCCTGCGGCCAGATCGCCCAACCGGCGATTTCGGGAATCGATAAACATCGCCACCAGCCCGACCGGATAAATCCCTGCGATCACGTCCACAAACCTTAACACGTTTCTCAGGGCCGAATCTATGAATGAAATGGGCCGACCGTCATTTCGTATGACCCGTATTTTCACAACGCGCTTGCCCGGGGTCGAACCGTTCCACAAATACTCAAAGAGAAGGAAGTAGCCGATGGAGACAACCCCTTCGGCTATGATTAAGAGAGCGATCACCCATTGGCCCGACGGCCTGACGAAGCGAACCGGTCGTTCGCCAAACAGCGCGGATCCGCTGCCCGCAAGAAGGATCAGAAGCATGAGAAAAAACAGCCCGAGCAGCGCTCCGACCTGAATGGCCCGGTCGATAAAAAATGCGAGGAAGCGACTGCCGATGCCTGCTATACGGAACCTCAGCTCGAAGTGATCGGCGGTCTCTATGGAGACTGACGGCCCGTTTTTTTCCATAGCGCTACGCGGCCCGTGTTATGATTGAAGACGAAGCGTGTTCTCATACGTTGGATTCAAATGAATATAAACGAGTTTGTTGAGCAGCGCAAAGGAGATTGGCAACTACTTGAACGAATCCTGCTCAAGTTCAAGCCCGGCGCGAAACCGAAGCTGGGCCGCGATGAGCTATGGGAACTCGGTAGGCTTTACACCGCGGCCATATCCGATTTGTCCACGCTCAATTCCTCCAAGCTCGCGGGAGAAGCCGACCGCGAGATCATTCAGTACCTCAACGGATTGGTAATCAGGGCTCACGGCGCGATCTACCGGAAAAAGGGTCTGGAATTGCGGTCAATCGTGCGATTCTTTGTGGAGGATTTTCCCAGAACTTTCCGGCGATTGTCAGGGTTTGTCGCTCTATCGGCCGCGCTGTTCATAGGATGCGGACTCGGGGGCTTTCTTCTCGGGTCAACCGATCCCGGGTTCATCGAGCTGATCATGCCCGAGCGGATCATTCAGGGGGTCGAGAAGGGCCGCGTCTGGTTCAACGATCTCTATTCGGTGGCGCCCTTGGCGTCCAGCCGTCTCATGACCCACAACGTGTCCGTGACCCTACTCATGGTGGCCGCGGGAATAACTTTCGGCGTTGGAACTTGTTATCTGCTGGCTCTCAATGGGCTCGTGCTGGGCGCGGCAGCCGCGCTGTGTCACGAGCACAATCTGGCTCTGGAGTTCTGGTCTTTCGTCTTGCCCCACGGTGTCCTGGAGTTGTCCGCCATCTTTATTGCGGGCGCCGGAGGGCTGGTGATCGGTCATGCGCTTGTGGATCCCGGACCGTATAAGCGGTTGGAGTTCCTCTCAATGCGCGGCCGCATCGCGATGCGTCTTGCCCTGGGGTGTGTGCCGCTCCTGGTCATAGCGGGGCTCGTGGAGGCTTTCCTTTCGCCCTCGCCGCTGCCCGCATGGGCCAAGCTGGCTTTTGCCATGATCTCTCTTGCGTCGCTCGCGTTTTTTCTGGTTCTCGGGGGAAGGGACGGAGATCGGACATGGAATTCAAGTGCGAATACTCAACACTAACTATCCCCAACGACAATGCGTACGCGGGGATAGCGGCCCATTACGTGCAAGAGGTGGCCAAAAAACTGGGCTTCTCAGAAGATGTGCGGGCATCCATCGGCCACGGGGTTGAGGAAGCTATCGCCGCAATCATCGATCATTCATTTGAGCCCCACGAGAAGGCCACTCTCGATGTTTCATGCGAACGGATCCCGGAGGGCATTCAAGTCACCATACGGGATCGCGGAATGCCCGTGGATCCCGAAGAACTATCCGAAGACTTAACCACGAGCAAACCGGGCAAGGCGCGTCCCGAGTCGGGGCGCGTTCTCCATCCGACCCGATACTGGGATCAGGTTTCGTTCAATAACCTGGGCCCGCAGGGAAAAGAAACCATCCTGATCAAACGCCTCCAGGGAAAGAGCATCACCGATTACTATGAAGCGTGCGACTTGGGACCGTACGCTCCCGCGGAAGTCCGGCCGGAAGCTCCCCCAGAAAAGACGGTATGCGCAGTGCGGGCTATGCTTCCTTCCGAAGCGCTGGAAGTAGCCAAAGTGGTGTACAAAACATACGGCTATACTTACGGATACCAGGACGTGTACTATCCGGACCGGCTCGCGGAATTGAACAAGAGCGGCAAGATGGTCTCCGCCGTGGCCTTGGGAAATGACGATGAAATCGTCGGCCACTGCGCATTGATGTTCTGGCATAAGGCGGCCCGGATCGCGGAGCTGGGCCAGGGAGTCGTCAAGCCGGGGTATCGCCTCCACGGCTGTTTTTCTAATCTCACGGAATACTTGATTGCTCAGGCCCGGTCTCGCGGCCTGATGGGCGTGTACGGCCAGGCAGTCACGAATCACACGTTCTCGCAACGCACCGGCCACAAATTGGGGCTTAGGGATTGTGCGCTCATCATCGGATTCGTGCCTGCCACCGTCACCTTCAAAGGCTTCTCGGAACAGCTTTCACAGCGCGTGAGCCTTCTCACTCATTTCTTGTACCTTGTGAAACCTGAGCGACCGACCGTGTTCGCGCCCGCGCATCACCGAGAAATGATCGAAAAGCTGTATGAGAATCTCGGAGTATCCGCGTATGTGGAGACGCCTTCCGCTCTTGAACTCGAAAACCCGCCCGAGCGCGCTCTCATGAGCGTCATTGTCATCAATCACCTGGACTTTGCTTACCTGGAAGTCGAGCGCTACGGACAAGACCTGCTCCGGCAACTGAGGGCCACGGTCAAGCAACTCGCCCGGGACAAAATAGAAGTCATGAGCCTGCTTCTGAATCTTTCCGATCCGCACACCGCGTCCTTTGTTCGCGATTTGGAGCGGGAGGGCTTCTTTTTTGCCGGCATACTTCCCGGCGCGTTTAAGAACGGCGACGCCTTGATCCTTCAGTGGCTCGCCAATGTGGAGATTGACTACGACCGGATCGAGCTTGAATCCGATATAGCCAAGGAATTGCGAGATTACATTCGAGCCCGTGACCCTAATTTGATCTCATGAGTGCGAACCGAACCATTGAGACATGCCTTTTCGAACAAATGCCCTCGAAGGCCCTTGTGCGGCGAGTCATGATGAGTGAGCTAATCCTGGTCGTGAGTCTATGGACCGGGCTTTGTTGCGCCGCTGAATATCATGTCAACGCCCGTCATCCTTCGGCGGACGATTCGAACTCCGGAACAATCGAACGTCCTTGGAGAACCTTATCAAAGGCTAACGCGACTGTTCAGCCCGGAGACACGGTATCTATTCATCGAGGCCGATACGCCGAATCCATAGCCCCCGTCGCGTCAGGAGAGCCTTCACAGCCCATCATGTATCGGGCGCACAAAGACGATCGAGTCATACTTGACGAAAATCCCGATTCCGCAGCCTGCGTCAACCTGGGAGGCCGCTCGCACATCGTGGTGAAAGGGTTTAAAGTTGACCGCCCGGGCAAGAACTATCCCGCATACGCCCGAATGGTGGGAACGCAACATTGTGTGATTGAGGACTGCGAATTCGCAGGGAGCCGCCTGGCGTACCACGGTGTCTTAATGGAAGAAGACCGGAACGGCCGGCCCTGCATGTACAACACATTCCGTAATGTATCCTTGCGAGGCTGCGCCGGCGATATCGTGCTACTCCGGGGAGATGCGCATCACAATCTCTTTGTGAATTGCAGCCTCTCCGATAAGGGGTCGGATCGTTCGCACGCGAACCTTATGTTGCACGGGATGCGTCCCCACGGTCAGTCTCCTCGGTTCAATGCGTTTTTTCAATGCGTCTTCTCGGCTGTTCATCATCATGCTGTAAATCTAGCGGGAGGCGCCCATCGAAATATCTTTCACGGATGTATTCTCCGGAATGCCAACAAGGACGCCAATGCCATGCAAATGGCCGGATCGGACAATATCTTCCGCTTTTGTCTCGTAATCGATAATCGAGGGCGCCTAAAAATAGACGACAATACCTTTTCTCTGTACACCACCAGAGATCAATTCTTTGAAAGAGGCGGCTTCCACACCTATTCAACCGCGACCGGAAACCGTATCTACAATAATACTTTTACCGGCAATCTCGGATACGCGGTCACTTCATTCTACTGGCCTGCCGACGATGACTTTCCTTATCGAATCGGAGACAACGTCTTTCTGAACAATATTTTCGCATTCAACGGTCGGAAACGCCAGGGCATGGAGATCTATTACAACAACGCGCGTGGCAAGATATCCGGAGACCTGTGGGCAAACAACCTGATCGGAACAAAAAAAGGAGAAGAGGTGATTCACCTGGGATCAAGCATTATGTCGCCAACGGAAGCCGAAACCGCCATCACTTTTGCCTCATTCCAGCGAAACATCCAAGGTGACCCACTCTTTGAAAACCCTGCGAACGGCAGTTATCGACTTAAAGCGGGGTCTCCCTGCATAGACGCGGGGCGGCCGCTCACATATGCCGTAGCGGACGGATCGGGCACGGTTTTGACCGTCAAAGACGCCACCTTCTTTTGTGATGGGTTCGGCGTCATGGATGGCGACCTTATACTCGTGGGTCGGAATCAGCCTGTGAGGGTTACTGCGGTTCTCGACGGGCAGCGCCTTCAAATCGACAGATCCATAGTGTGGAAATCGTCCGACCCCGTTACTCTGCCGTACAAGGGCGCGGCCCCCGACATCGGCGCGTTAGAATACGAGGAATGACGAATCGTTCGTCGCTTCCGCAAAGAATATGGTTGATCGAGAGACTCACGGAGATGTATGCTCTTAGATAGAGCGAAACCAGCTTCTTGAGCAGTTCGACGGCGGTGTTACTTCACCGTTGGGCATGGCGCGAAGCGATTCCAGGCCTCTCCTTGGGGTCGAGTATCCCGTGCCGCCACGGGTCATCGAGCGAACAACTTGTGAAGCGGCAAGGCAGTTTCATAATCCCGGATAATTGCCGGTCCTGCAATTACTACATTCGCTCATCAGCATCAGTTCCGAAAGAAGCGTGGAGGTGGCGAAGCCATGGAAGCCTGGTGGCAAGGAATCAGCGCTCTCAACAAGGCATTCGCGGTTTCGGCCCTGGCCTTCAGCGTTCTTTTCATCTGGCAGATTATCGTAATGATCTTTGGCATGGACACCAATGGTCACGACCATGTCACGGATTCAAGCGTGGATCATGGCGGCGGGGATCACCACGTTCACGGCGGCGCGGATCATGCCCACGGACATGATGGGGAGGCGGTCACCTTTACTTTGGTGTCCATTCGCTCACTCATCGCGTTCGGCATGCTCTTCAGTTGGGCGGGTACGCTGTATCTAGCCGGCGGTGTGTGGCCTGTGCTTGCGATCTGTTACAGTATCGCATGGGGCTTGGCCGCGATGTTTGCCGTATCGTTCTTGCTGTACTGGCTGCTTCGTCAGGAAGAGCACGGCAATGCGTCGGTCTGGAGCGCTATCGGCGAAGAGGGCACGGTGTACATGAACATTCCACCTAAAGGCGCGGGCAAGATACGGGTCATGGTGAGCGGCGCGATCAGCTTTGTGAACGCTCGTTCGCGCGACGGAGAGCCGGTGCCGGCCGGCGCCAAAGTGAGAGTGGTCGGCGTTCTGGACGACACTCTGGTGGAGGTTGAACGAATCTCGAATCCCGAGGAGGCGTGAGATGGTCACGGCATTCGGCTTGACAGCCATTTTGGTCCTGATTCTCTGTCTGCTTTTGTGGGTGTTCATCCGCCGATACAAACGATGTCCATCCAATCGGATTCTGGTTGTCTACGGCAAGACCGGTCAAGGAGCCGCCAAGTGCGTTCACGGCGGCGCATCGTTCGTATGGCCTGTTCTGCAATCCTATGAATGGCTGGATCTGGAACCGTTCGTGGTTCCCATAGAACTGACCAACGCTCTTTCTCAGGAGAACATCCGCGTCTCGGTGCCGACTACGGTGACTGCTGCGATCAGCACTGAGGAAGGTATCATGCAGAATGCCGCGGTGCGACTGCTGGGGCAGACTATCGAAGAAGTGCAAAAGCAGGCGCAGGACATCATACTCGGCCAAATGCGAGCGGTGATCGCGACCTTGAGGATTGAGGAAATCAACCGGGACCGGCAGGCGTTCATGGCCAAAGTGAATGATGCGGTTTCCGTGGAATTGGAGAAGATCGGTCTATCTGTTATCAACGTGAACATCAAGGATATCGAAGACGATAGCGGGTACATTAAGGCCCTTGGTCGCAAGGCGGCGGCCGAAGCGGTCAATCAGGCGCTCATCGACGTGGCTGAACAGGAAAAGCTCGGCAAAATAGGTGTTGCGGAACGAGAGCGTGACCAGCGTAAGGCCGTGGCTGCGGCCAATGCCGCGGCAGTAGTGGGCGAGGCCGAAGCGGAACGAGATAGACGAAAAGCCGTGGCCGTGGCAGAGGCCGGCGCTGCGGTGGGTGAAGCCGAAGCCGGACGTGATCGCCGCCAAAAAGTGTCGCTGCTCGACGCGGAGGCCGTGGAGACCGAAACTTTGGCCAATGGGAAGAAGGCTGGGTTCCAGGCCGGTCAGAAGGTTGCAGAAGAGGAAGCGAGAGGCAAAGGCCAGACCGCTGCGGTGCAGGCGGACGCGTCGATTCGCGTCGCGCAAGAGGACGCGCAGCGGCTCGCGGAAGAGGCTCGCGCCCGCCGCGAAGAGGCCAGGCTCAAGGCCGAAGTAGTTGTGCCTGCCGAAGCCGAGCGCCAGAAGGCTGTTGTGAACGCCGAAGCCGAGCGGCAAAGAAAAGTGCTGGTGGCGAAAGGCGAAGCGGAATCGGTCCTGGTGAAAATGCAGGCCGAAGCTCAAGGCACACAGGCCCAGTTGGACGCCAAAGCCGCGGGTTACAAGGCTCTGGTGGAATCGTGCGCTTCAGATCCCTCATCAACCGCTGTGTTGCTCCTGATCGAAAAGCTCACGGATCTCACACATATTCAGGTGGAAGCGGTCAAGAATCTGCCCATTGAAAAGGTCGTTGTCTGGGACGGAGGTGGCGACGGGGGCCTTTCGGATCTTGGACGCCGCTTGCTCGGAGTGCTCCCGCCTATACACGAGTTGGCCAAGACAGCGGGACTGGAACTTCCGGAATTTCTGGGGAGAGCTGCGGAGAAGGCGCCGTCAAAGCCCGCGTCTGCGAAGAGCTCGGAAGCTTAGCAGCCTACTGCATAGACGTTTTCGCGCATTTGGTAGGCGCCGGCCTCTGTGCTGGCGTATTTTGCGATAATAAGGAACGACGTGAGCTGCGCCACACGCGACCAGACCGCAAGCGATGCGGTTCGCCCTCGTAACGCGGGCCCTCCGCATCCTACGGCTTATTCCTGCCGGCTATGTTTCTTTCTTGGCGAAATGGCGCGGGTAGAGTCTTCTGTGACATTCCGGGCAAATGCCGTGAGTGAAGTCTGCTTCGGTGTGATCTGAAATGTAGTCTTCCAGCTTGACCCAACTGCCGCTTTGGTCGCGGATACTCTTGCAATTCATGCAGATTGGAAGCAGTCCTCCCAGGTTCTTTACGAGACACTTCTCCAGCGCTCGAATCCGTTGACTGAACATCTTGAGCAATTCCATCGCGATGGACGAGTTTTTCTCGATAGCCTCGCACAAGCCTTTCTGATCGATACACAGGACGCTGGTTGCCTTTCTCGCAACAACGGTCGCTGACCGGGCAAGGTTATCGATCAGGGCCATCTCGCCGAAGTATTCTCGTATTCCCATCGTGGCAAAAGTTTTTTCGTTGGGCGCGCCCCGGTCCTTGATCACATCGATCGCGCCTTCGAGGATCACGAATAGTCGAGCGTCCGTTTCTCCTTCTCTGATTATCTCCTCGCCGGCTTGGTATTCCTGCCTTTCGGCATGATCAAGGACTCTCCGGAGTTCGTCGCGAGAAAGCCGTGAGAATATGGGAACCTGAGCCAAAAATTCGAGTTCTGTGGTCATTGCGCAGGTGTTCTTGGATGATATGCGCTTGCGGCCGCTGGGATCCCCCCTTCTGCCATAACAAAGGGGTACGCTTCAATCCTCGGTTTTCCAGTTCCTGATTCGTTCGATGCGCTCTCTTGGGAAGTTCATCTCTTCTGCCGCGTCGAGGACAATCTTCCGGTAATCTCTTGTGGGCCAGACGTCCGTGCGGTCTCCCTTGTTGGGCTTTGCGGTATAGACCCACGCATCCACCTTCTGGTTGTCCGTCATCCGAACTACTGAAAGGCGTTTCTCTCCTCGTGAATAAAAGACCGGATGCCCTTCCTTGCGATCGAATGCCTTTAGCAGTGGCTCTTCGAACTCGATGAGCACTCCCCACACGATGGATTTCTCTTTTCGCTGAAGATTGGCAGAGCCTCCTCGTCTCTTGGAGGAATAGTAATTCCAGACAAGATCGTACCCTTCCAATGCGGCGGGCCACCGGTTCAACACCAGAGATGAATCAAAACCGTTACTTTCCAGCCACGAGCGCAAATCGGAGCTGTTCATGGTGGAACCGTACGCAAATACGAAGTCAGTGCTCATTCGCTAATTTCCCTGTGGAACAGTATAAGCGGCTGAGACAACTTACTCATCTCGATTGTCAAACACCCGCTTGGTTTTGCGTTCACTCCTGGGGAGTGACGAGTAGTCTACTATTTCTATATCCGGCGTGACAAGGAGCTTCTTTCTCAGCTCTTCCCGAACCGTGGCAGCGAGCCGGGCATCAGCGCCGTTGTCGGCTCCCGCGTTTCTTTCCACTCTCACCGTCATAATATCTTTGCCATCTGCCGAGCGCTGGAGCACCACCTGGTACTCGCTTGCGATGCCCGGCAGGTTGCTGAGCACGCTGTCTATCTGACCGGGATAAATATTCACCGCTCGGAAGATGAACATGTCATCGGACCTGCCCAAAATCCTGTCATGTCGCGGGATCAGGCGGCCGCAACCACACTCTCCCGGTATGACGGCCGAAAGGTCCCGTGTGCGGTATCGGATGAGAGGCACAGCCTCCTTTTGGAGCGTGGTGACAACCATTTCCCCAACTTGGCCGTCCGGAACCGGTTTCAGCGTCTCCGGATCGAGTATCTCCACAATGTAATAATCCGCCCAATAGTGCATCCCTTGATGGGCCGAACATTCGAGGCCGGTTCCAGGGCCGTACAACTCGGTCATGCCGGGAATGTCGAACATGTGCTCCAGACCCAAGCCTTCCCGAATGCGTGTCCTCATGGCGTCAGACGACCGTTCGGATCCGTAGATCATCTTCTTGAGCGCTATTTTATCCCTCATGCCTCGCCTCTGGACTTCTTCGGCCAGGAGCAGCCCCATAGATGCGGTGCAGCAGATGACCGTGCTCTGGAAGTCCTGGAGGAATTCCATCTGCATATCCAAATTCCCGGGGCCCGCGGGAACAGCGAGCGCTCCGAAACGCTCGCACCCGAGCTGGAAGCCCGCGCCTGCCGTCCAGACTCCGTATCCCACGCAGATTTGCACCCGATCTTCCCGCGTAAGCTCCGCCATTTCGTAGCAGCGGGCAAAGAAATGGGTCCAGTCATCCACGTCCTTTTGGGTGTAACAAAGCACCTTGCGCTTGCCGGTGGTTCCTGAGGACGCGTGGAGTCGGACCACCTTACTCATGGGCACACACAGAAGCGGGAACGGATAGCCCGCGGCAAGGTCTTTGGCTGTTGTGAACGGGAGCGATTGCAAGTCATCCAGGCTTCGGATTGCGTCCGGATTGACGCCCGCTTCGTCCAGTTTAGCCCGATAAACCGGAGAGCCGTCATACGCGTGGCGCACGGTCCATTGAAGGCCCTTGAGCTGAATGTCAGCCAGCTCGTCATACGAATGATACGTGGGCATAAAGGTTGTCATGAAAACGCCTTCACAGTGTTGGCGGTGGGTTCTATCGCTTCAGGAATCCCCCTGTATCCCCTTCAAGAAAGGGGGTAAAGCGCTTCATTCCCCCTTTTCTAAAGGGGGGCCGGAGGAGTTTTCCTTGGGATAACAGAGCGCATACTAGGGAACAGTTATTACAGA
Source organism: Deltaproteobacteria bacterium (assembly GCA_016875095.1). Taxonomy (GTDB): domain Bacteria; phylum Desulfobacterota; class Desulfomonilia; order Desulfomonilales; family Desulfomonilaceae; genus VGSG01. The sequence goes on along the minus strand of VGSG01000032.1, from coordinate 28,226 downwards.
GGCTTTACCGGCCGCGAACTCCTGATCTTCTTGGTTTCGTCCTTGATCACCTGAAAAGTCTCCGGATCCACCGCTACCCCGTAGTCGCGGCGAGCGGATTCCAGAGAGATGATCCCGTTTCGCACTTCCTGCGCCACCTTTTGAGGGGGACGAGCGAACGGATCTCCGTATCCACCGCCTCCACCAGCTTGTTGGAAGTAGACGGTCCCTTTCGGAACCCCTTCGATCAGATCCTTAGTGGTGCAAAGGTAATATCTGCCGTCAGGATAGGTAAGCTCTATCTTGTTCAGAGTGCCGTCCCTTCCGCCATGGGCCCCCCGCGCGGGCTCCACGTCCCCGTCGCCAAACGTGACCACCTTCGTGCTATCCGATCCGATCACGAACTCGGTCTCAACCCCGAGGCCACCCCGCCACTGCCCGGGACCTGCCGAGTCCTGCCAATATTCGTGCTTAAGCAACAAATGGGGCGTTTGTTGCTCGAACATCTCGTAATCCTGATCGAGGACACCGCCCGACGCGTCGATCATCCCGATGTGATCGTATCCGTCAAAACCCCTGATCGCGCCGGAGCCTCCCTTAAGCCCCATGAATCCGATATCCACATAGGGGGTCTTTTTCCGAGGGTCGATTCCCGTGGTCAGCGAACAGAGGAGCTCGTTCCACTCGGCTGTCACCCTGTCGGGGATGACAGGTCCCAGAGCCCTCATGATGGCGTCCGCATTGTTGGGGCACAGATGGTTCCCGTAGGTGGTGGCCGCGGGATAGGCCGCGTTCAGGATGGTCCCCACAGGAATGATGATCTTGATGGGTCGGACCATCCCGTCGTTGTGCGGAATATCGGGATTGACCATCTGAAGGAAGGTCAGCACCGTCGCGGAAGCGCTGGACGTGTACGTGCCGTTGACGAAGCCGGTCGTCTGAGCGTCCGTCTCAGAGTAGTCAAAGCTGATCTCTTCGTCCTCCACCGTGATTTTCACTCTAATGGTGTACTCTGAACCGGGATTCTTCCCGTCGTAATAGCAGGTCGATTCCCCGTGATACACGCCGTTCGGGATGGAACGAAGCTCCGCGCGCATCATCTTTTCCGTGGAGTTGAACAGATATTCTTTATGCGCTTCAAAGGTTTCCAGTCCGTATCGCTCCACGATTCGCAGCAAACCCCGTTCACCCACCACGCAAGATCCGATTTCGGCCTTCATGTCTTCCGCCACGATGTCCAGCCTGATATTGGCGAAGATCAGGTCCCACACGTCTTTGCGCAGTTTCCCTTTCTCGTAGACCTTGACCGGAGGTATGCGGAGCGCCTCTTGCCACACCTCTGTCGCGTTGGGGTTGTACCCGCCCTGGACCGCTCCGCCGATGTCCGCCTGATGGCCTTTACACGCAGCCCATCCGACTAGGGTGTCTTTGTGAAATATCGGTTTGTACGCCGCGACATCATTGTTCTGATTGCCCATAGAGAAGACATCGTTGTGGAAGATCACGTCGCCGGGATAGATCTCGTCGCCAAAGTACTTGACGATATACTCGCAGACCGGCCCGAGGGAAAACGAAAGGATAGGGAGATTCTCCGTCTGTTCCAGCATCTTGCCTTTTGCGTCGTACAGGCCGGTCACGAAGTCCTTTGCTTCGCAGAGAATGGGCGAGCGGGTAGTCATGGTGAGCGCGATGCTCATCTCCTCAGTGATGGATTTGAGGCGCCGCTGGAGAATCGAGACCAGGACTTTGTCGATCTGGACACTCATGCGAGAATCCTCCTTTTCACCTCATCCTCACGATCTTTCAAATACATGGTGAAGCTGCCGTACCGGTCCGTGAGCACATTGAACTCTCCGGTCACGAAAGTGGTGGTGTTTACCTGCTCGATGATCGCAGGCCCCTCGATGCGGTTGCCGAATCTCAACGCGAGGCCGTCAAAAACCGGAACCTTGCGAAATTCCTTCTGGAGCGGCATGAACGCTTCGCGGTCCTTTTTGTGCGCTCGGGAAGGATCTTCACCTGCGAAATCCTGCTGCTGGAACTCCGGCTTCTCGGTCTGACCGATGCAAACAACTCTCATGTTGATCAGCTCTACCGGCGTGCCTTCTTCCTCCAGCGAGTAGCCGTACAGGGCGTTGTGCGCAGGATGGAACTTGGCAGCCATCGCGAGCACGTTGAATAGCCCGACTTCCTCTGCGGAAACTTCCACTTCGACCTCGTGGTACTGCTTCACGTACCTGAGATCGAGTGAGAACCGATAGACGATTTCGGACTCCTTGATCCCCTCGGAGACGAGGAGGTCGGTTCCTTCCTTCTTCATTTCCTCAAAGAGCCGCTGGAAGGTCTTCTTGCTGGCATCCTTCAACAGCGCCGGGTACGTTCGGACAAAATTATGCTTTAGATCGGACATGAGCATGCCCGCGGCGCAGAAGATCGAAGATTCCCGCGGAACAATCAACACCGGGTTTTCCAGTTCACGGGCGATCATGCATGCGTGGTTGGGGCCCGCGCCTCCTGCCACCACCAGCGGGAAATCCCTCGGATCCTGTCCGTGCTGGACCGCGACCTCTCGCACGGCAGCGGCCATGTTCACATTGATCACTCGGTACATGCCGGCTGCGGCTTCATACAGGTCGTATCCAAGGGGTTGGCCGATTCTTTCCAGGATCGCCGTCTCGGCCTTGTGCTTGTAGAGCTTCATACGACCGCCCGCGAAGTAGTCCGGATCCAGGTACCCCAGGATCAGGTCCGCGTCCGTGCAAGTGGGTTCTTCACCACCCAGCCCGTAACATGCAGGCCCCGGATCGGACGAGGCGCTCTGCGGGCCCATTCTCAAGAGACCGCCTTCGTCTATCCAGCCGATGGAGCCGCCACCCGCGCCGATGGTCACCACGTTGAGCATGGGGAGCGCCAATCTGAGCCTGCTGATCTCACCCACCGTGGTGGTAAACGGCCGCGCGTCCTTGATCAGAGCGCAATCAAAGGACGTGCCCCCCATGTCCATGGTGATCGAGTCGTCATATCTTTGGATTCCCGCGTACACGATCCCTGCCACCGGACCGCCCGCGGGACCGGAAAGCAATGTAGTGGCCGCGTTTTCCATGGCCACCCGCGGGGAAACCACGCCTCCATTGGATTGCATGATGAGCAGCACGTTGGGGAAACCCGCCTCATCGAGCTTCTTGAGGAGATTCTCCAGGTACCGTCTTAGAATAGGTCCCACGTACGCGTTGAGCGCTGTGGTGGAGACCCGATCGTAGAATCGTATGGATGGCAGCACATCCACCGACGCGGAGAGGTAGGCGTGGGGCATGAGCTCTCGCACGATGTTTGCCGCTCGATCTTCGTGGTCGCGGTTCGCGAATGAGTTCATGAAGCAGATGGCGACGGCTTCGACTCCTTCTTTCTTGAGCTGCTCAACGTTGGATCTTACTTCCGCCTCATCCAACGGGGTGATTTCCTTTCCGGCGTAGTCCAGCCTGCCCGTTACCGGCAGACGCAAATACCGTGGCACGAGCGGCGTAGCATTGGCGTAACGGTTATTGTACTGCTCCTCCCGGATACCTCGGCGCATTTCCAAAGCGTCTCTTACGCCCCGGGTGGTGATCAGCCCGGTCTTTGCCCCACGATAGGTGAGAACCGCATTCGTGGTGACCGTAGTTCCGTGAACAATCACGTCCACGGCGTGGAGAAAGTCCTTCAGCGTCATTCCTTCATCGCGGGCCATATCCGAGATGCCCTGCATGGTGGCGATGGACGGGTCTTTCGGAGTTGATAGCACTTTGTACGTGCGGGATTGGCCGTCGGAGCGCGTGAGGAGGAAGTCAGTAAACGTGCCGCCTACGTCGATGCCGATCTTGAATCTCATGGCAACCCCTTGAATGCGCAGGAGAGAGCTGTGTATCCATGCGGCCGGAGAGCCTCAAATACTAGAATGAACACCGCTGATTGTCAATCTTTCCCTGCGCTTGAGGGCTTCGCAGAATCCGAGAAGAGCCGTGGAGCCGCTCTGGGCAAAAAAGGGTTTCCCTTGGCCTCGGTTAAGGCTATTCTCGTATCGTGTCGAGGTCTCGTGTTACCGAGGATTCGGCTATCCTGTTGAGAGGCATGTAAATCAATAGTTGGTGACCCAAAGAACAGCGTCGTAGATTGTTGACTCGCGTCCTCAAACGGGCCGGGTCAACAGGAGTAAGACATGCAGCCCGCTTCTCTCCGCTACATCTGCATACACGGTCATTTTTATCAGCCGCCGCGGGAGAATCCCTGGCTTGAAGAGATCGAAGTCCAGGATTCCGCCTATCCCTGGCATGATTGGAACCAACGAATCGCAGAAGAATGCTACACGCCGAACACGCACGCGAGGATATTCGACTCGCAAGACTGGTTAGTCGATATCGTCAACAACTGTGAGCATATCAGCTTCGACTTCGGGCCCACGCTCCTCCCTTGGCTCGAAAGGCATGCCCCGGACACATACCAGGCCATACTCGAAGCGGACGCAACAAGTCGTAAGACTCGATCGGGTCACGGCAACGCCCTCGCGCAAGCCTTTCATCACACCATACTCCCATTAGCAGCCACGAGAGATAAGGCGACCCAGATCCTTTGGGGAATTAGAGATTTCGAGCATCGATTCGGACGAGATCCCGAAGGAATGTGGTTACCCGAGACCGCGGTCGATGTTGAGACCCTAGAAATTCTGGTCCGTAACGGTATCCGCTTCACCATACTTGCGCCCCGTCAAGCCCGGCGGTTTCGGGAATCGGCCCGCGGTCAGTGGGTGACTGTGGACGGAGCGAGGATCGATCCGACAAGGCCCTATGTCTGCAACCTTTCGCAAGGCCGGAGTATTGCGCTGTTCTTTTATGACGGTCCCATTTCCCAAGCGATCGCGTTCGAGCGCCTGCTCGACAGCGGCGAGGATTTCAAGAACCGCCTGCTCGCGGCGTTTTCGGACAGCCGCGCTTGGGACCAACTTGTCCATATAGCAACAGATGGTGAATCGTACGGCCACCATCACCGATTCGGCGAGATGGCGCTGGCTTATACGATCTCCCGACTCTACGAAGAGCCTGGCGTGCAACTGACCAACTATGGAGAATTCCTCGAGAAGTTCCCACCTGCAGCCGAGGTGGAGATTGTTGAGCGCTCGGCCTGGAGCTGCGCTCACGGCGTGGGCCGCTGGAAGGAGGATTGTGGATGCAACGTGGGCCACAAACCCGGCTGGGACCAGAAGTGGCGTGTTTCACTCAAGAGGGCTATGGATCTGCTGCGCGATCGAGTCGACCCAATCTACGCTCGATTGGCGCAAGATTTTCTCAAAGATCCGTGGCAAGCCCGCGACGACTACGTTTCCGTGCTGCTCCACAAGCGCGGGAACCTGGACAGCTTCCTCCAGCGCCATCAGAGCCGGCCCCTGGAAGAAAACGACAAGGTTGCGGCGCTCAAGCTGCTGGAATTGCAGCGTAACCGTATGATGATCTATACGAGTTGCGGCTGGTTTTTTGACGACATCCTGGGCATCGAAACCCTCCAAATCCTCAAGTACGCGGCCCGTGTCCTCCAACTTGCCGAATCCTTCGATCCAAAACTGGAGGACGATTTCCTGAACGAGCTTTCCAACACCCGGAGCAATCAACGGCCGTTCCTGAGCGGAGACGAAATCTTCGTCCAAAAAGTGTGGCCCCAAAAAGTTGAACTGCCCAAGGTCGCCGCGCACGCGACGATCTTGTCCGCGTTCGAGGATCTCCGAGAAAATTCCGACCTGTACTGCTACCGCGTTCACATCCAGGATTCGACCAGGGAAAAGGCGGGAGACCGGTTGTTGCTGATCAGCCGCATGTCCCTTTTAGACACCGTGACGATGGAGAGCAGCTCGTTTGCGTCAGCCCTGCTGTATCTGGGGGGCGCTGATTTGAGATGCTCCGTAAAGGGCGTGGCGGGAGTGGACGACTACGCGGCATTGAAGAACGGGCTGGTCCAATTGTTTCAACGGCAGTCGTCAACCGAACTGATCCGAACGTTGGATACTCATTTTCCCGGAGCTTATTTCGCGCTTCCCGATCTTTTCGTCGAAGAGCGATCCCGCATCATCCATCGGGTCACACGAATGATGTACGAAGAGCAGGCAGGGCTCTTTGAGGACTTCTATGAAAAAAACAAAGAATTCATTGCCTTGATCATGGAGACCGGTATCGAAATCCCTGATACCTTCTTTGCAGCCGCTCGATTCGTCTTGAACCGTCGCCTGCATCACGAACTCGCCAAGCTCGCCAAAGCCGTGTTTCCTGATGGGCTGCAGCAAATCCTGGAAGAGGCTCGATCCTGGCGCATTACTTTTGACACCGCGTCCGCGGAAAAGCTGATCAGGTCGCGAATCATCGACCTGCTATCAAAACTGGGCGAATCGCCCTGGCAGGAGACAGCGCCCGAGCACGTGCTCCGTTTTCTCGATCTGTGCCGTGATCTGGAAATCGCCGTCCAACTGGGTGAAGCCCAGATCGTCTTTTTCAGGATTGTAAAGCTGTTGCAAAGCAACGGCCAAGAACTCCCTGCGGCATTCCCCGAACTCGCCCGCCGACTAAAGGTCCGCATAAACCAGGAGCGCTGACACCGAAGCGATATTTGGAGTCCTTACCAAACAGGCTATCAACGGTGCGAGCCGCTCGTTGACATCTAGCCACCTCGGATGATATGGTTAGCCATATGAAGACTACCATTCAGATACCGGACAGCTTATTGGAGGAAGCTCGCGAGGTGGCAGCGGAGGAGCGCACCACGTTAAAAGCTCTTGTAGAAGAAGGGCTACGCCGCATCATTGCCGACCGCAAGAAACGGACACCTTTTCGCCTGCGAGATGCAAGCTTCAAAGGCGATGGATTGCAGGCCCATCTGACGGGAGCGTCCTGGGAAAAGATCCGCGAGCTTACCTATGAAGGGAGAGGAGAATGATTGCGGTGGACACAAACATCCTCGTCTATGCCCACCGCTCAGATTCGCTGTGGCATGACGCCGCGTACGCCCGAGTTCTGGAATTAGCGGAAAGTGGCTCGCCGTGGGCCATTCCCTGGCCGTGCATGCACGAGTTTGTTGCCATTGTGAGCCACCCTCGGATTTATGCGCCGCCAACTCCTTTGGACCAAGCAATCAATCAGGTTAGCGCGTGGCTCGAATCGCCCAGCCTCGTTTTACTCTCAGAGTCCGATACGTATTGGCCTCAACTTCGGTCCGTTCTCGAAAGCGCCCGCGCGTCCGGACCGCAGATACATGATGCCCGGATTGTCGCCTTGTGCCGACACCACGGAGTAAGAGAACTCTGGACTGCGGATCGGGACTTTAGTCGATTCCCGCGCCTGAATATCCGAAATCCCCTTGTGGCCCACTGAAGGGTTCGCACCTCTTGCGAAGAGCCTTCCCGGACATCCCTCATAGAAATCCATTCCTCTGCAATCACGCTACCTTCAGGGCCCTATCGGTTCATGGGTTGCGATGGGAAAAGTGGGACTGGGGCGGTCAAAGAGCCCCAGCAACTCCTTGAGCTTTTCTTTGGCGCCCTGGGTTCGGACTTCACCCGTCGTTTCCAGGAGCTCCAACGGAACCATGCCGGAGAGGAGCTTCAGGAGCCCAAGCCTTGAGAGCGAAAGCGTTACGTCAGCCTGTGGACTGGATCCCTTCTTATAGCTGAGAACCGCGTTCCGTAAAGTCGTTACGTACTTTTCCCCCGAATCGGTGAAGTCCCAGTTGATTACGCTCTGTTTGCCGAAAGCCCTTGGGCCGTTTAGCCTCACGGACAGAGCGTCCAACAGGTCGGTGTACGGGATCGCCATGATAAATGCGCCACGTCCCTCGGCGCTTCCGCCTTTTTCCGATTGGACACCCTCTCGTAGCTCATAAGCCGCGGTGAGGTACGCGTTGCGCCAGGTGGCGTTCTCGGTCTGGTAGCCGAGCTGGTTGAATGCTGCGGCTGCCAGCTCGCGAGCCTTCTTGTTCGCGGGTTCGGCCCAGACGACATAATCGAGCACTTGGGCTACCCACCGATACTGCCCCTGATCAAAGGCTTTCTGAGCTTTGCCGATCACCGCGTCGGCGCCGCCCATGTATTCGACCATCAGTTTACCGGTTTCTCGAGGCGGGAGCGGATCGAGGTTCGCCGGATTCCCGTCGTACCACCCGAGGTAAAGGCTATAGATGCCCTTCACGTCGTGCTTAACGTGGCCGTAGTAATTCCGGAGGGGCCATTTTACCGCGAGGCTCGGGGGCAGCTCGATCAGTTCCGCGATTTCGCCAGGCTTGTATCCCTGATTCATGAGCCGCAGAGTCTGGTCATGCACGTACCTGAGCGCATCAATCTGGTTGTTCATGTGCTCACGCACGTTGTCTTTGCCAAAACAGGGCCAGTTGTGGCCTGCGATCAACACTTCAGCGTCCTCGAATCGGAGCCCTTGTTCTATTGAATCGGCCCAGGCCCGGGCATCCCGGGTGCGTGCGCCGCGAATGGTGTATATGTTGTGAATTGTGTGAAAACAATTGTCCGCGATGTACAGGGTTTTCTTCTGCGGCAGGTACACATGCATATTGGCAGGGGCTTCACCAGGCGCGAGCTGAAACACAAGCTCCACACCGTCCACTTCCATGCGCGCGGCCTGTTCTTCGATGACTTGCGTCGGGGCAATAATGCTACCGGTCCCCGCCTCCGCGGTCTTGCCTGCGCCCGCGTCTATCTGACCTTTCGGTCCTCGCTCGAGCAGGTTGCCGTACATGTACATGGCTCGTCGGCTCATCACATTTCCCGCGAGCACATTCTCGCTCATTGCCGCTTCCATGAATCCCTTGGGAGCGATGATGCGCGTTTTTCCGCTCTTGACGTCTTCTTCGGACGTCACTCCTTTGACTCCGCCAAAATGATCGATATGAGAATGGGAGTAGATCACCGCGACCACCGGCTTCCGGCCCACGTGGCGGAATACCAGAGCCAGGTTGTTTTTCGCGTTTTCCACGCTTATATGGGGGTCGAAGACGATATATCCCGTCTTGCCTTCTATGATTGTCATGTTGGAGATGGACTGGCCTCGGACCTGGTACACTCCGTCAGTGACTTTGAAGAGGCCGTGAATCGAGTTGAGCACAGCGTGACGCCATAAGCTGGGGTTCACCGTCAGAGGCGCCTCTCCCTTGAGAAACCCGTCGTATTCCTTGTTGCTCCAGATAACATTGCCCGCTGCGTCTTTCAGGACCAGCTCCTGGTCGGTCGCGATAAAGCCGCGCCGGGCGAATTCCTCATCTTGTTTGTCTTCCCATTTCAGCGCAGGACTCTTGAGCACAGCCGTATTCGCATCCTTGGTGAAACCGGTCGCCTCCGGCCCATCAGACTGCGCGAAGGTAAACCCGGAGGCTGAGGTGACAATGCCCAAACAGGCAGTCACCAAGAATGTTTTCCGAATGAAGCCGAAAATCACCATATTCTCGCCTTTCGGTTGATGTTTGGGGCCGGATCGCGTCGCCGTTTCTACCGATTCCCGTCTCGGAGTTGTTGCCGAATCACCTTCTTGTCCATCTTACCCACACTGGTCTTGGGTATCTCTTCCACAAAATAGATCCGATCGGGTAGGGCCCATTTGGAAATGACGCCTTCCACAACGAACTGCTCCAGAAAGCTCTTCAAATCTTGAGGCGTGGTGGAATCCTTATAGTTGTCTTTCAGCGCCACGAGCGCGACCGGCCGCTCACCCCACTTTTCGTCCGGCACGCCCACCACCGCCGATTCGGACACGGCTTCATGGCGACTGAGCAGGCTTTCCAGCGCAAGAGAAGATATCCACTCGCCGCCGGTCTTGATTGCGTCTTTCAGCCGGTCCGTGATGAGCACGAAACCCTGCTCGTCCATCACCGCGACATCGCCCGTATGCAACCATCCATCACGCCACAATTCCTCGGATCGCTCCGGAGCTTGGAAGTAGCCTTGCGTGCACCACGGGGCGCGCACAACAATTTCCCCCGGGGATTTTCCGTCTTTAGGCGCTTGCCGCCCCTCCTCGTCGATGACTCGCAAGTTCACCAACGGAAGAGGAAAGCCTGTTTTGGTGCGAAAATCGAGCTGTCCTTCCGCGTCCCAGTTCATCATGAACGGCTTGAGATTCGCCAATGTGAGAATCGGGCATGTCTCGGACATGCCATACCCGTGGAACACATCGATCCCTATATCCAGGAGCCGCTTGGCCAACCCTCTCGGAAGAGCCATTCCGCCGGTGTTGACCTTCCAGCCGCGTAGATCAACGTCAGCCGCAGCCGGATCATTAATCAGCATGTGCAGGATCGTGGGAACGCAGTGGGAAAAGGTCACCTTTTCTCTTCGAATCAGTTCCAAGATGCGGGATGGAATGTATCTGCCCGGATACACCTGCTTGGCGCCCAGCAGGGTCGCGACGAAAGGAAATCCCCACGCATGGACATGGAACATGGGCGTAATCGGCATGTACACGTCACCGGATTGGAACCGCCCCGGAGCTGTGTAACCAGACACCGCGACCGCAACTCCCAGCGTGTGCAAGACCAATTGTCTGTGACTGAAATAGACGCCTTTGGGTTCGCCGGTAGTTCCCGTTGTGTAGAAGGTTGTGGCCTGAGCGTTCTCATCAAAGTCAGGGAACGGAAATGAAGGGTCCGCAGACGCAAGCAGCTCCTCGTATTCCGTCGAAATCGGGAGCGACGTCTGTGGTTTTTCCGGTCCGTCCTTCACGAGAATAAAGAGCTTGACCGTCTTGAGTTGCGGAGCGATGCTCTCCAAGATAGGGACGAAATCCTCGTGGACCAGAACAGCATCGTCCTGGGCGTGATTCATGGTAAAGAGGATTTGTTCAGGCGAAAGCCGGACATTGACCGTGTGCAGGATAGCCCCCATCATAGGAACCGCGAAAAAACACTCAAGATATCGGTGCGAATCCCAGTCCAAAACCGCGACCGTATCGCCCGGTCTCACTGCTAGAGCTGACAAACCCCCGGCAAGTCTGTGGATGCGCTCGTAGAAGTCACGGTACGTGTGGCGAGCCTTGTCCTGGTACACGATCTCCTGACTTGGCGCATACAGAATGGGCGTGTTGAGCAATTGCTTGACGAGAAGCGGATACTCGTAAGCCGAGGTCGTCTTACTGATGATTCGAATTCGCTTTTCCATGAGAACAGTCTTTGATCTCCTACAATGAATTGGAGCGTCATAACACGCGGTAAAGTTAAGCCTGTGCGCTCCGGAACCTCACGGGGCTGGGGGCTTCCAAGAACTCCAAATGTTTCAAATGCTTCCAGTATGCGGACGGACGTGCGGCTAACGTATACTGGTCTATCACGGACTTCCTGAAGTTTTCAAAGAAAAAATGGCCGGCCGGACCAAGATCGAGTGGGACGAAGGAGAACTCTTCCCAAAGGTCTGATCAAAGTGGGAAAAGGCGCGTATCACAGTCGCATGTGTCAAGTTCGCGTTGCGTCGGCGTTTCCTTTGGCTCCACATGACCGCTCTGTTTTCCGGTCACAGGCGCAACGGGAATAATGTTTGACGGAGTGATGAAGGGTGAGGTAGGCTCAGAACCGGCTTATCGGGGTTCTTGTCAGTAACGTGACGACGGTCTTTCCTAGGTCAGGTGGTGGAGACATCGTAAAGCTAGCCTCTTGGAGCCGGCGGAGCCACACCTTGAAGCTCAGGGCCGGCGCGCGGCTCAACATGACAAGACCGTCGCGTAATTCCTAATAACAGCCGGTCTCGGAGCGCTTTGAAGTGAGGCTCCCAACGATGCGGTGGGAACGAAATCGTCGGCTCGTGTAACAAGCTTTCGGCTACGAATAACAGCAGGTTACATTTAGGCGGGCATGCTGCGCATCAATAATCTGGAAGTAGTCTATAACGACATCATTTTGGTCCTCCGGGGCATCTCTTTGGAGGCGCCTGAGGCCGCGATCATCGCGTTCCTCGGGTCCAACGGCGCGGGAAAGTCCACCACATTACGGGCCATCTCCGGTCTTCTCCCTTACGAAGACGGCGAGATCACGAAGGGGACCATCGAATACAGGGGTGAAGCTGTTCACACATTCGATCCCCAAAGGATTGTCGGTCTCGGGATTACCCAGGTGCCTGAAGGGCGCCGCGTTTTCGCGGAGCTGACAGTCGAAGAAAACATCCGTGTCGGGGCCCACACCCGACGTGACGGCAAAGAAGAGTTCCGGCGAGACTACGACAGAGTCTTGGCCTATTTCCCTGCGCTAAGTAGGCGTCTGAGGGTCCAGGCAGGGTTTGTCAGCGGCGGCGAACAGCAGATGCTGGCCATCGCGCGAGCCTTCATGGCTCGCCCGTCCCTGATGATGCTGGACGAACCGTCTTTGGGATTGGCTCCTCTCCTGGTCACTGAGATTTTTGACATCATCAGGAAGATAAATGCTGAAGAACGGGTGTCGGTGCTCCTGGTGGAACAGAACGCGCTCATGGCCTTGGCGATAGCGGAATACGGCTACATCATGGAAAACGGCAAGATCGTTCTCGACGGCCCCAGCCACAAACTCATGGAGAACGAAGACGTGAAAGAATTCTACCTCGGCATGAAGAGCGACAAGGAGCGAAAGAGTTTCGCCGAGGTCAAGCACTACAAGAGACGCAAGCGCTGGTTATCCTGATGGGGTTCCTGGAACTGCACAACATTTCCCTCTCGTTCGGAGGGATCGTCGCTTTAAGTCAGGTGTCGCTCTCGGTGGAGAGCGGTCGGCTCTTTGCCATTATCGGTCCCAACGGCGCGGGCAAGACATCACTCCTCAATTGTATCAGCGGCTTCTATTGCCCTCAAGAAGGGGGGATCAAGTTCGACGGCCGTGAACTCGTGGGGCTGCGGCCGGATCAGGTTGCGAGGTTGGGTGTGGCCCGGACCTTTCAGAACGTGGAGCTATTTGGGCGCCTGAGCGTCATCGACAACATGCTCCTGGGCCGGCACAATCATTTCCGGGACGGTTTCTTCAAGAACATCCTGTTGGGCTACCTGGCGGAGCAGGAAACGGTCAATCGCACGAAGGTAGAAGAGATCATCGATTTCTTGGAAATGGAAAAATGGCGCAAGCACATCGTGGCCAATCTGCCTTACGGCGTCCAGAAACGGGTCGAATTGGGCCGAGCATTGGCCCAAGAACCGAAGATTTTGCTGCTCGACGAACCGATGGCCGGCATGAACCTCGAGGAGACCGAGGATATGGCCCGATTCATTCTGGATATCCACCAGGAGCTGGGCGTAACCATCGTCCTCATCGAGCATGACATGGACGTGGTCATGGACATCTCCCAACGCGTGTGCGTTTTGGATTTCGGCCAGAAAATCGCCGAAGGGACGCCGGAGGAAGTACAAAGGGACCATGCCGTACAGAATGCCTACCTAGGCGAGAATTATGAGACCATGATCAAAGGGGAGTTGCGGTCATGAGGGTGGACACCATTCCCCATCTCTTCCTGGACAAAGTGCGCAAGTACGGCGACCGGGTCGCCTTGCGAGAGAAGGACTATGGCGTTTGGCAAGAGGTCTCCTTCAACGAATACTGCGCGCATATCCGTCATTTCTGTCTGGGGTTGGTGGAGTTGGGTCTGGAGCCCGGCGGCCGTGTCAGCATCTTCGGTGAGAACGAGCCGGAATGGCTCTACGCGGACCTGGCCGTGCAGAGCGCCGCCGCGGTCGCGGTCGGCGTCTATCCGACCAATCCGCCCAAGGAAGCCAAGTACGTCATCGGCCATTCCGACTCCACCTTTGTCATATGTGACGATCAGGAACAGGTGGACAAGGTTCTGGAGGTCAAGGCCGAATTACCTCTGATCAAGAAGATCATCGTCATGGACATGAAAGGCCTCAGGAATTATCGGGACCCGGACATCATGTCCTTTGCCGCGGTGGAGGAGATCGGCCGGCGGATCGAACAGAAGGATCGGGAGAAATACTATCGTCTGGTCGATCAGGTGAAACCCTCGGACGTGGCGATCATGGTCTACACATCAGGCACCACCGGCCCTCCCAAGGGGGCCATGTTGAGTCATGCCAACGTGATGAATTTTCTCAGAAACGCCAGTCAGGTCATCGTGCAGTACGACTCCGACGAGATCGTCTCCTACCTACCCCTGTGTCACGTAGCCGAACGCCTGATGTCCGTCTTTTTTCCGATCCACTCCGGGGCTACGGTCAACTTCGCCGAGAGTGTGGATACGGTCCTCATGGACATGCGTGAAATCCTTCCCACCTTTTTCCTGGCCGTGCCGCGCATCTGGGAGAAGATGATGGCCGGCGTGATCATTCGGATGAAGGACGCTTCTTGGTTCAAACGCCAGATTTTTCATTGGGCCGTGCCCGTGGGTCAGCGAATGACCGAGGCCCGTTTAGAAAAGAAAAGGCCGTCCATGGGCCTCCGGCTGGCCAACGGCCTGGCCTGGCTGCTGCTTTTTCGGCACCTAAAGAAGGAGCTGGGGCTCCTGAGGACTCGCTTTGCGGTGAGCGGCGCCGCGCCCATCGCGCCGGAGGTTCTCAAATTCTTTATGTCCCTGGGTGTGCCGGTGGTGGAAGGCTGGGGCATGACCGAAGAGACCGGAATCGGCGCCATCAACCGGCTCGGAGACGTCAAGCTGGGCAGTGTAGGCCCGCCGATTCCCGGGGTCGAGATAAAGCTCGCCGAGGATGGTGAAATTCTGCTCAGGTGCGACCACATTTTCGTCGGTTACTGGAAAGACCCGGAAGCGACCGCCCGAACCGTGGTCGACGGCTGGCTATACACCGGAGACGTAGGTGAACTCGACGAAGCCGGCCGTCTCAAAATCACCGACCGGAAAAAGGAAATCATCATCACCGCGGGCGGCAAGAATATTGCGCCTTCGGAAATCGAGAATCGGCTCAAGTGTAGCCCTTATATTAACGAGGCCGTGGTCATCGGCGACCGACGACCGTACCTGACCGCCCTCATCCAGATCGAGTACGACAACGTGGCTAAATGGGCTCAAGAGAAGAATTTGGCCTACACCACCTTCAAGAGCCTGGCGCAATTGTCGGAAGTCAACGAACTGATCGCGGCCGAGGTGGAAGAAGCCAACAAGGACTTCGCGCAGGTGGAAAAGATTAAGAAGTTCCGCCTTCTGGAAAAGGAACTCGACCACGACGACGATGAGTTGACGGCCACCATGAAGCTGCGTCGCAAGACGGTCCACAAGAGGTTCGGCGAGTTGATCGAACAGATGTATAAGTCAAAGAACTGAACAAGCTTTGAGTCCTGACCGAGGTCAACCGTGGCTCTTCAAATTCTCCTGCAACTGATCGTAACCGGATTGGCCTGGGGCAGTGTCTACGCCCTTATCGCCCTGGGCTTCGTGCTCATCTTCAAGGCGACGGACATTTTTAACTTCGCTCAACCTGAGTTGATGATGCTGGGCGCCTATCTGTCCTTTACCCTGATCACGGCCTTGAAGCTGCCTTTTCTCCCTGCTTTCCTCGTGACTCTCGTCCTCATGACCGTAATATCGTCCTTACTGGAAATGATGGTTATCCGGCCTCTGGTAGGCGAGCCCGTTCTGGCGGTCATAATGGTCACGCTCGGGCTGGCCAATGTGATACGCGGGATGACCGGCCTGATCTGGGGCTACGAGGAGCTACAGTTTCCCAAGCCCTTTTCCGCTCAACCGATCATGCTTTTCGGCGCGGCCATCAATCAAGCCGAGATCTTCACTATCCTGGCTACGGCCCTGCTCCTGGTGGTCTTCTTCATCTTCTTCAAGTACTCTCGCGCGGGGCTGAGCATGCGGGCCACCGCCGAGGACACCTCTACCGCGTTCCTGATGGGCATCAATGTTAAACGGGTTTTTACGGCCTCCTGGGCCATTGCGTCCGTGGTGGCCACGATTGCCGGGGTTCTTCTGGCTACTTTCACGTATCTCGAACCGATTATGGGCCACGCGGGGCTGAAGGCCTTGCCGGCCCTCATTCTGGGAGGCATGGACAGCGTAGTCGGGGCCATCCTCGGAGGCCTGATCATCGGGGTTGCCGAGAACCTCGCCGGTTTCTACTTGGAACAGTACCTGGGTGGAGGTATCAACGAAATCACGGCGTACGTAATCGTCCTGATCGTCATGATGGTCCGGCCGTACGGCCTCTTCGGGACCAAAGAGATCGAGAGGGTGTAGGTCCATGGCCGTCACCAGATTTTGTGTTCGGACCTATCGCCAGGACTTGCGCATCCTGTCCAGCCCGGCGGCCAAGATCGGCTTGATCTTATTCCTACTAGTGTTGCTGACCTTGCCCCTGTGGGCCCGTAAGTACTTAGTCTTTGTCGCCTGCATCTCGGGCGTATCCGTCATTGGGGCTTTGGGTCTCAATATTCTTACCGGCATGACCGGGCTTATCTCCTTGGGCCATGCCGCGTTCATGGGCCTGGGCGCGTACACGGCCGCCATACTCTCGGCAAAGGCCGGCTGGCCTATGGTTCCATGCCTTTTGTCCGGCGCTGTGATGTCGGCGGTCATGGGCGCGATTGTGGGCGTTCCGACGTTGAGACTAAAAGGCCTTTATTTGGTGGTCACCACGCTGGCGTTCCAGTTTATCGTCCAGCACGTCATTTACCACTGGGAAAGTCTGACCCAAAGCGACAAAGGCATCAAACTCGCTACCCCGGCCTTCCTGGGCCTTGAGTTCGGTTCTTATGACTCTTTTTATTATGTCATCCTCTTTTGTGCCGTACTAGTGGCCGTTTTGACCAAGAATCTGGCCATGAGCCGCACGGGTCGGGCTCTGGTGGCCGTGCGAGATCGTGACATCGCGGCGGAGATTATTGGGGTCAACTTAGCCAAATACAAGATTCTCGCCTTTGTCGTCAGCTCCTTTGTGGCCGGTCTGTCTGGGGCTCTTTACGCGTACCTGCTCGGGCTCATCGCCCCTGATCACTTCACGTTCAACCAATCCATCCTCTATGTTGCCATGATCATTGTGGGAGGCATGGGCACGGTTCTCGGATCCGTGTTGGGGGCGGTCTTCATGGTGCTGCTACCCGAGGTCATCAGCGCCGTGTCCGGGCCGTTGGCTTCGGCTTATCCGACCTTGGCCCCGCGTATAGGCGGGATTTCGGTGGTGGTATACGGCCTGGTCATCATCCTCTTTCTGCTCTTCGAGCCGGAGGGGCTTTTCGGCATCTGGATCAGGCTGAAAAGGTATTTCAAGACCTGGCCTTACACTTACTAAACTATTGACCAAAGGAGGGCGAAATGAACGTGATCGCGCGAAGTGGGCTGCTGATCGTGGCTTTGGTGGTGCTTCTTGTCTTGAGCGCGCCGGCGGCGAAGGCCGAAGTCGGGGTAACCGACGACAAGATCCTTTTCGGATCGTTTCAAGACATGTCCGGCCCCGGGGCATATTTGGGTAAAATGTGCTCTCTGGTTCTGGCGGCTTGGAAGAGATGGGTCAACGAGGACTTGGGCGGAATTCACGGCCGCAAAGTTGACGTGGTCATCGAGGACAACAAGTATGATCCGGTCCTGACCAAGACGGCCTTCACCAAGCTGGTGGACCAGCACAAAGTCTTCGCCCTGACCGCGGTCTACGGCTCTACCCCGTGTCAGGCCATCATTGAGGACATCGACAAAGCAAAGATTCCGGTCTTTGCCACCGCGGCCACCACTCAGACCATGTTCGACCCGCCGCGGCGGTACCTCTTCCATTACGCCTGTTCCGATCAGGATAACTCGATCATGATGGTGGACTATATTATCAACGACCTGAAGACCAAAGATCCCAAGATAGGTATCTGCTATCAGGACGACGAGTGGGGCAAAGACGCGCTGTCCGGCGTAGAGCTGGCCGGGAAGAAGTACGGCCTTGCGCACACTGCCGCCCCGTACAAACGAGGTGAAAAGAACCTCAATCCGCAGGTTATGAAGCTCAAAGCCGCCGGAGTGACGCACTGCTTTTTCGCAGGCTATGCGCCGGTTTACGCCGCACTCCTTACCGAGGCGAACAAGGTCGGCTGGAAGCCGATTTTCTTCGGCGACTACGTGACGGTGGATCCCAAGACCTTTATGGCCGGAGACCTTGCCAACGGGCATTTTCATTTCTTCAACTTGGGACTTCGCAGCGAAGGTGTGCCGGGCTGGAAAAAAATGGAGGAGATCTTCACCAAAGGCGGCGCTACCGAAGCGCTCGACTGGCCCTTGGCGCCTCTCATGTGGACTCCCTTGCTCATGCTGACTAAAGCCATGCAGGATATCGGCAAGGACCTGACCCGGGAAAAGCTGATCGACACACTTCAATCATACAAGGACTTCGACACCGCCGGGCTGGGCAAGATCGAGTTTGGGCCGAACCTGCGCAAAGGCAGTCACGTTTATCGCGTCCTTCAGTGCGATGCGGCCAAAAAGGAATTCAAACCCTTGACCGACTGGCGTGAACCCAGTCTCGTGTGGGGTAAGCGTTAATCGTCCGCGCTGATTCCATCCAGAGGTGTGAGCGTGAATCGGGGAGGCCCTTCATGCGGCAAGGGTTTCCCCGACACCGCTTTGTAATGCTGAGATGAGGTTCATGCCCTGGAGCGCGGAGAGCATCACCGCCGGCCATTCCCTGGGGGCGCCGGTGTTCGTCAACAGTGGCCGAATATGTCGCTGACCTGTGTCCACACAGCGGGTCCCGCGGGGGTGTGACCCTATGGTGTGAGGGTCAGGCTCGCGCGAGTGTTTTTTCTGATGGCTTGGTCGCTCAACCACCAATATACGAGGTCTCCGCGCATGAACGGTCCGATTTGATCTTTGGCATGAGCGTGGAAAGTCCTACCTGCCACACCGCCCGGCAGCGCGGCCAACACTTTTTCGTCATCTCCCAGGTCCGCGACCATTCGCAATGATGCGGAATTCGTCACCGCAAACGGCTCGTTGAACGAGTAGATGGCGCGATACAAAGTTTCCCCCGAGCCGCCCATGGGATGGATGCCGCCGCCCAGAAGGCCCTTGCCGAATCCTTCCCTTCTGATGGGATTCACGAATTCTATCTGGTGAAACCGGCCCCAGGCCCATCCACCCGGGTCAGACCCGTGGGAAGCGCTCGTATCTCGGATAAACCGGAGCGCGGCCTCTCGAAAGAGATCGTTCATGGTCTCTTTCTTGTCCTTTGTTCGGATATCGTCAAACCAGGGCGAGTTGCCCTCTTTCACCATGCGATGGAGACGTTCCTCCCAAAAATACCAGTTTCCGAGCATAAGCGAGGCGAGGTCGGGGCCAAGCTCATCTTCGTACACAAGACGGGCGAAGTTCCGGTAAACCCCCTGGAAGACTGCGGGCGCAGCGCTTTCAAGGTCGTCCCGCGCATTCCACGATCCCAGCAGTTCACCGAGCTTCCTGGTTTCCTCGCGCCCGAGAAGCGCTCTTGACATGATGGGCGCGATATCTCGAGCCATTAAATTGTCCACGTCTCGCTGGAACTTCCAGTGATCCGGAGCTGTCTTGGGCTTGGGATCGCCCAGAAGCTCTTTTAGACGGCGGTACCGATAGGAAGGCGAGAAATGGTTGGAGTAATAGTAAGGGTAATCATTGCGGGTGGTTTTGTGATTGCAGGTTCCAACCCAGCCGTTTGCCGGATTTCGGCTTTGGGGCATCTTTTCCGGAGGAATCCACCCGACCCAGTTGTCTTTTCCGTCATGCGCCTCGTACGGCGCAAGACTCTCGCCCTGCGAACGAATCGGGAGCCGCCCCGAAACGAGCCAGCCGATGTTCCCTTGGTTGTCCGCATACACGAAGTTGAGCGCCATCATGGTCAAACTAGAAAGGGCTGCCCGCAAGTCGTCGATGGAGCGAGCTTTGAGCATATCCATCATCGCGATTCTGGGTTCCATCGCTTCATTCGCGGCCCATCGGAGAGTTATCACTTTATTGGTCCTGAGCCCCGGAAGAACGCCGGAGACCACCGGCCCACGTTTGGTAAAACGTAGGGTAAGTTCTTCCTCCCGGTATCCGGTTGGTGCGGCTTTATCTTTGATCCTGAGCGTCTCTCTCACCACCTCGAAGGGCTGCGATGCGGCGCCTTCCATGTGCCTGTTCGCATCCCTGGGATCGAGCGTTTCCACGTATAGATCTTGGCAATCTCCGTAGGCGTTGGTCACTCCCAAGGCGCAGTGCTCGGTTCGGCCGACCACCATGCCCGGTATCCCCGGGACCATTACTCCCACGGCCCTGAATTCCGGCGTGATGATGCCCAGCGGATACCAAACGCCTGGCAAGATCCGCGCGTCAAGGTGAGGATCGTCGGCGACTATGGGCTTGCCGCTCGCCGACAGTCGTCCGGCCACCGCCCAGTTGTTGCTCCCTTGGAGAGGCCCGGCCCAATCCAGGAAATCTCGGAGAGGTTGATCGGAGGCAAAGCGCAGTTGCGGCCATACTGGAAGGCGGGCCGACCTTGTCCCGGTATCGCTCGGATCGTCGGGATTCACGTTTAAGGGGAAGATCTCAGTGGCCTTGTCCAAACCCAGCTTTTCCACGAGCATTTGGGCCACGATCTCTGTCTGCATGTTGGCGGAAGTAGTCCAGGCCATGTAGTAGAGGACCGACAATGAATCGGCAATGGTCCAGGTTTCAGGCTGCAAGCCCGCGATAGAGAATTCCAGATGAAGATCCCGCCCGCTCTTCACAAAGGCGTTCACTCCATCCACATAGGCCTGGAAAAAACTCCTTGTCTCGTGGTCCAGTATCTTTTCATGCTTCTGCGCGAGGCGGCGCATGCCGATGGTCCTCATTCTGATGTCCAGCGGTTTGGCCTTCTCCCCCGCAAGCTCGGATATGCGCCCTTGCGCCATCATCCGAGCAAGTTGCATCTGGAAGAGTCTATCCTGAGCGGTCACGAAGCCTTGGGCAGCTATGGCGTCGTGGATGTTCTCAGCTCGCAGGTAAGCCATGCCTTTCTCGTCCCGGACCACATTCACCGGCTGCTTTAAGACCGCGAGTTTCAGCGCGCCCTCTTGTTGATAAGTGTTCATCCGCGGTATGAGCAGCGCGATTGCCGCAACCGCGCAGACCACGATTGCTGCAACCAGGATCAGACCTTTGACCGGCTTGCTTTTCATCTCACCACCCCGGGATCGAAAATCAGACCGCCATGCGGCCAATCGACAGTCAGAAGGATTTGCGTCAGGAAGTCGCGCGAAAGGGTCCTTAGATGTAGCCAAGGTCCACAAGTCGTTTCTTGATCAGCTCTTCTTCTTCGGAAGTGTACCCGGAACGGCGCTCAAGCGAAGTCGAGCGCGCTTCGCAGCGCGAAACATGCCGGTGTTTGAGGGCCGGTCGATCGGCCACAAGGTCACTTCCGCACAGGTCTTCAGGCGCCGTCAGTCCAAACTCATGTAGGATTGTTGGAGTGATGTCCAGCACGGAAGCCCCTTCCACGCGACGACCCTTGTGAATACCTCGGCGCAGCTCCCCCATCCTGGCGCAGACGAAGATCCCCACGGGATCGTGGTTCGCGCCGTCCGGAGTATCGGTATCCAGGGTGGTCGAGACCTGCGCGGCGCCTACCATTCCGAGCGAACGGCGATTCAGATCGTCGAAATAGACAATCAGATCGGGCGGAACATTGTTGCAGGCCTGATAGATCTCCTCGGGCCTGAGCACCTGGTTGGCCATCGATCTACCCGTTTCGTCGGGAATGGCCCGAAGCAACCCGGCCAGTTCCGTGCGAACCGCCTCGTACTCCGAACGATCGATGATCCCGGACGGCTCCCGCCCTTTGACATTGAGAAAGATGCGAGCGTAATAACCCCCGTCGCTCCAGGCCCTTGTGCGCTCCCAATCGACCATCTCGGGTTTGAGATCCGTCTGCTGGTCCGAAGGGTTCCTGAGAACCAGGAAACCATTGTTCACCAACCACTGGTTGATCAGGACTCCCCCCAAATTGTTGCGGGTCCCGTGATCGGACACCACCAACACGGTTGTGTCGTCATCCAGCAGCGCCAGAAGCGAGCCGAGGCGTTTGTCCAGATACGCATAAAAATCTCGTATAGTATATTCATGAGGATTGCCTGCGCGAAAGAGGGGGTGGCCAGGATTGCAGTCCTTCCAAAAGGCATGGTGCAATCGGTCTGTGGCCATTTCGACCATCATGAAGAAATCCCAAGGCTTGTGTATCAGGAGATGACCGGCTGCTTGAAAGCGGGCATCCACCATGGAGTACAGGTCTTCGAGCAAGCGGTCTTTTGTCCTGGTGCGGAAGCCTTCCACATCAGTCCGGTAACGGCCTCCCGTGACCTCCTGGAGCTCCGCGGCCACTTCTTCAGGAAATGTGAAGGGCCCGTGGATCTCCGGCGCCAGGAAGCCGGAAATGGTGATCCCCCGATGTGGCCGAGGTGGATAGGTTTGCGGGATACCAAGCAGGATTGACGTCTTACCGGCTTCGTCCAGGTAATCCCAGACGCGACGCGCCTCCACCTGCGCTGCATTTGCGGTCACCAGACCCCGATAATCATAATCCCGCCTATTGCGAAACCCGTACAAACCGAGTTCCCCAGGGTCCTTACCCGTGGTCATGGATGTCCAAGCCGGCACTGTAATGGGCGGATCAGTGGATCTGAGAGGACCCCATACTCCATGTTCCATTAACGCTCGCAGCGTGTGCAGATCGGATCCGGCCCGGTCAAAGACCAGCGCAGGCGGAACTCCGTCAAGTCCGATCACCGCCACTCTCCCCGGCCGTCCGGTGGGGCCGCGACCGATCGATGCATAGCTCCGGCAGGTCAGATCGACAAACCGCGCCTCAAGGTGGCTCAGCACATCGGCGAGGGACTCTTCCACCGTCTGGGACCCTGTCGGCACCACGAGATCCGGAGACCCGGGCGGCTCGAATGGAGCGGAAACACCGGTGAATTCCGGTATCTCGCCCGCGCGGGCTCGGCAGTAAAGGCCCTTGGGATCGCGGCTTTCGCAGACCTCCACAGAGCAATCAAGATAGATCTCAACGTACCGGCCGGGTTCGAAAAGACCCCTGACAGCCTGACGGAGACTCTCGTAAGGCGTGATGAACGCAGCCACCACGGTGTGACCCGCATCGGAAAGGATTTTAGCTACTTCACCGGCGCGGCGAATATTCTCGGCCCTGTCCATAGCAGTGAAACCCAAGTCACGGTTAAGTCCGCTGCGTAACACGTCCCCGTCGAGGAGCACCACAGGGATACGCCTTGATTCCAGGATAGTCTTGAGCGTGGAGGCGAGAGTAGACTTGCCCGATCCGGAAAGCCCGGTAAACCAGATGGTCTTGCCGTTATGCCATTTCATTCGTTGTCTCCCGCAAAAAGCGCGCCCACGAGCGTTCCGGAAGCATCTGTATACCATGAGATGACTGAAATGGCGATCCTTCAGAGCGCATAAGGAGGTCGTGAAGTCGTCACCCCACCGAGCGGCTCCACGCCAAATGGCTCTTCAGCGGCCGACTGTGGCCCATGTCCCTTCCATGAGGGAGCTTGCGTCACAGCCATCTTTTGCTAGAATAAAAAACTCACAGGTAGGCCCATGGGAAAGAACGCCGCTGAGGACAAAGACGCAAACCGTCGCGATATCGCTCTAGCCCATTCCTTGCGAGTGCTTATTGTAGGTGGTTGCGAGGCTGTCGCCGAAAGCGCCAATATTCTCGAATCGCTACTGACCGCGGGATATGGAGTTACTCTTCTGGGGATTATTGACCGAGCCGCGGACTTCCTGGACCATATCAACGGCGGCGACTCCGAAGGTCAAGGATTGCGCCTGTTTGAACAACTCCTGAGGTCGGACCCACCGGACCTGATTATTGTGACCGCGCAGGATACCAACCTCGCTCTGAGGCTCGCACGGATCGCGCCTGATGGAACGCGGGTTTTGGATTCATTCGCTTTGAGGATACTGCAATCGCACAAGGATGCGATGCGCCAACTAAACGCCGCGCGCAACCGGCTTGAAAGCGTCGAATTCATCAAGGAAACGCTCCTGTCCGGCTCCGGCGCCGGCCTCATAATCGTTGATGAAGACTTGAACGTGCTGGAGATCAGCAGTTCGCTTCAAGAGAGGTCCGGGCTTGCCCGACACCAATGTTTGAACAAGCCGTGTCACTGGGTCATGAGGGACTGTGTGGAGATGTGCAACATGTCACGGGAAACGTGCTTGGCCCGAGAGGTCTTCCGGACAGGTAAGTCGGTGCACACGGTCAAAGAAGAACCCGCTGAGAATGACGCTGTTCGGTATTTCAGCGTGAGCGGGCATCCATTACCCTCGACGGATACGGGGGAAAAGGCCGCGCTCATCATCTGGCGGGACATTACTTCCCAGTTGAATATTGTCCTGGACCGTCAGGCTCAGAACATAAAGGAGAACTTCACCCACTTCCTCCAGCAGGACAAGCTGGTCGCCCTGGGTAAACTCGCCGCCGCGGCCGTGCATGAGATCAATAATCCCATTCAGGGCATCCTCGCCTTTGCGAAGTTGATGCGTAAGAAGCTGGACGACGGGTCGCTTTCACCAAAGGATATGGAGCAGTTCGGCGCGTACCTGGATCTCATTGCCGGCGAATCCGCGCGTTGCGGGCGAATTCTCCGCAATCTCCTCTCCTTCTCCCGTCAGAGCGAGCTCAAGGCGTCCTCGTTCAGTCTCGCTCCGGTGCTGGATCAGATTGCCCTCCTGCTCGGCAATCGTATGGAGCTCCAGCAGGTTTCTCTTCGTCTGGAACTCGCGGAAGATCTTCCCAAGATATACGGCGATCGGGACCAGATCAAGCAGGGCCTCCTGAACGTGACGCTCAATGCCATTGAGGCTATGCCCAATGGGGGAACTATCACCATTCGCGGCGAAGCGCTCTCGGATTCGAAACGTATGAGGATACGCGTCGAAGACACGGGCGCGGGTGTGCCCAAAGATATTCAACACAACATTTTCGAACCGTTTTTCAGCACTAAGGCCGACGAAAAGGGCGTGGGATTGGGCCTAAGTGTGCTGTTCGGCATTATCTCGCAGCACGGAGGGACTGTGGAAGTGGAGAGCTCCGAAGGAAAAGGGGCCGCATTCATTCTCACTCTCCCCACCGCTGACACCGGCAGGGTTTCGGGTGAAACCCAAGGCCACATGAAGGATGCGAGACGAGCGACGTAAAGGGATATGCCGCCTGATCCATCACCCACAGGCGCGGTCGGGTCTTCGGGGCATCAGGGTAGAGAGCTCAACCGACAACGATGAATAAAAATTGGGAGCGCCAGCCGCATCGCGGACAATAAGCGGTCGCGGCGGTTCTCTTGCGGATACCGAACGGGGGAGAGGAGGGGTCTATTCGATTATGGCTCACAAACACAGATTCATGGTGGTCGATGACGAGCTTATTGTGCGGGAATCCCTTGCCGCGTGGCTGGAAAAAGAAGCTGCCGTAGTAGACAGGGCGGAATCGGGCGAACAAGCCCTGGACCTGATGCAGCAGAACTTGTACGACATCCTCTTCGTAGACATCAAGATGCCGGGCATGGGCGGTTTTGGGCTGCTGGAGCGGGTGCGTCAAGCCTATCCCACTACGGTGGTGGTTATCATCACCGCGTACGGCACGGTGGAGTACGCGGTGGAAGCCATGAAGCTCGGCGCGAACGATTTCCTGGTCAAGCCCTTTGACCCGGAAGGATTGAGCCTTTTGGTGGCCAAACTGCTGGAGCACAAGCGGCTGCTCGAAGAAAAGCAGTACCTCCAAAGCCAGGTGAGCCGCTGTTGGGGAGGCCCGGACGAAATCATCGGCCAATCCAAGGGCATGTTGGAGCTCTTCGAGCAAATCGTCGAAATCGCAGCCAGTGATACGTCGGTGCTCATCCTGGGAGAGACGGGCACGGGAAAAGAGCTTATCGCGCGTGCCATCCACGCGAACAGCAACCGCCTGGGCGGGCCCTTTGTTCCCATCAACTGCGGGGCCATCCCGGAATCCTTGATGGAAGCCGAAATTTTCGGGTTCGAAAAAGGCTCATTCACCGGCGCGATTCGACCCAAAAAGGGCCTGATTGAAGTCGCCGAAGGTGGCACCCTCTTCTTAGACGAAGTGGGAGAAGTCAGCGTCAAAATGCAGGTGGATCTGCTCCGAGTCTTGCAGGATAAGACCTTCTTCCGGGTGGGCGGAGTAGCGCCGATCAAGGCGGATTTCAGGCTTATCAGCGCGACGCACCGGGATCTCAACGACGAAGTGGCCAAGGGAAATTTCAGACAGGACTTTTACTATCGCATCAACGTGATCACCCTGCGGGTGCCCCCACTGAGGGAACGCCGAGAAGACATACCACTGCTTGTACGGCATTTCATCAAGAATTTCGCTCAGGAAACCAATCGCAATGTGGACTCCATCACCGACGAAGCTATGCAAATCCTAGTGGAATATGACTGGCCGGGAAACATCAGAGAGCTGGAGAACGTGGTGGAACGCGCAGTAGTCACCGCGCGCAAGACAATAATAGGCCCGGACGCGTTTTCGTACCTCAAAGCGGACGTGATTTGCGCCCCGCGCGAAAGCGCGGCGTTGACCCTGGAAGCGGCTGAAATTGCTCACATCAGAAGAGTCCTCGACCAGGAAGACTGGAACATCAGCCGGGCCGCAAAGATTCTGCAGGTTGACCGAACCACTCTCCACAAGAAGATCCGCAGATATGGGCTGGAACGCGCCTCACAGGAATTATCGACCACGCCTGAAAGGGCGTGAGGCAGGCCACGGATGGACAAGTCCAAAAAAAGAGAGTCTGTGGTCTCGCGGACTCAAGCCATCATTGCGGTCATTCCCCTGGGAGACTCGGACAGCGGTCTGTTACAAGTCGTGGCAGACTCTCTCCAGGGCGTGCTTAGGCTCCCGGTGGACTTAAAATCCGCCATCCCGCTTCCCGAAGAGAGTTACATGGCCTCCAGAGGCCAATACAATGCAATGGCAATTATCAAGCGCCTGGCGGAGATTTACGCCGACGGATACCTCAAAGTCATTGGAGTCACCACTTACGATCTCGCGAACCCAATCCTTACCTATGTGTTCGGCGAAGCATACATGAACGGCGTTTCCGCGGTTATGTCTTCATTCAGGCTTTGGGCAGGAACCGGCAACCAAACTGTTTCCCGCGAACATTTTCTCGAGCGCGCGGTGAAGGTGGCTATCCACGAGATCGGCCACACCTTCAACATACCCCATTGCCACACTGACCGATGCGTCATGCGCTCGTCGCACAACCTCATTGAGCTCGACCACAAACTGAACTACATGTGCGGGTACTGCGAACTCTTCCTCGCGGAAGCGCTCACTAAAGCCCTGAAAGAGCACCCGACAGACCTCAAACGCCAAGAAACCGCGTAAACGTTATCATGCCAATTCGCCGCAAGAAATATATCATTGCCGAAAGGTATCATTGCGAGAGCGTCAAACCCGAAGCAAACCTCTCGTCATTCCCGTGAAAACGGGAATCCAGGAAGGGCGCATGGCCATGCGCCCCTACAGGATTGCTTCGTCGCTTCACTCGTCGCAATGACAGATCACATCCCGTGTGTTACGAAAATAATAGCGAACTGATATCAGAATGCTTCTCAACTTATTGTGGCTCCTTCTCTGCGTTCTTCTTCGGATGACCGCGCATTTTTGCGTCGGTTCGCGGCGGAAAGGCCGGGTCCGAACGAATATCCCCGTTGTTTCCCTGACATGTTACTATTGGATTGAGACATCTGCACGCGGACAGCGTCGAGCACGCCGGCGCCGGTCAAGAGATGCTGCTGCTCCATCTCTGCCATGTGATCGGTGAAACAGCGGGTATAATAGTGGTCCGGGCCTAACTGCTCCCGAAGGTATTCCAGCGCTTCCTTTTTCCAACGATAAATGACGCGAATATCAAAATCGCTTTCGATTACCTCGCGGACAGTGCGTATCAAGGTTTCAATCCGTTCCACAGACATTCGGAGTCCCTCCTGTCTCCCCACGCTCTGCTCAGGACTAATCCCAGGGAACGCGTGCGCTCCGACGGACTATCAAGCGGAGAACATCCTGCAATAACTTCTCAAATGTCTCTTCTCGGTCCTCCCAGTTATAATCCCTCTCCCTGAGCATTTTGCTAAGAGGGGATTAGCAATTCGTTTTGCTGCATTGAATTACAGAAGAGCAAACAATATGCCATTCGAGTTTATGTCGCGAAAATACTGCGATTTTTCATGTATCGCGACGTATGAGCATGAATAAAAAGGCGCATTTTTTTCGCACCTTCGGGCCTGACCCCCAATGCTGAGGCCG
>VGSG01000031.1 GCA_016875095.1 Deltaproteobacteria bacterium | reverse complement strand
AAATGGACTATGCCTTTAGCTCAGCATAGGTTATCGTAGAGGTACGTACACAGGCGTTAAGTGCCCTGTCGAATAGTTGGGGCTCCCAGAAGCGCCTGTTGAACCGGAAACAGAATTCGGACAGGTACCGCTGGAGATGCTTCCCGCTTACGCCGTGATGGGTGCCCAGGATGTTGCCCTTGACGTTGGCAATGATGCGGTGGACCCATCTGAGCTTCTCCAATCCGGCGCTGTTCCGGCGGAGCACCACTTCCTCGTGATTGAAGGAGTCGGCCTCCAAAGCCCGATATGCCTGCCATCCGTCCGTCCGTACATGTGAACCTCGGACCACCCTTTGCTGTGCCAGGGAAAGTATCTGTTCTCCGCTGACAGCAGGCACATGCTGGATACAACCAAATCCTGCTCTCTTGCCTCTACTCTCTACGCTGACGATGATTTTGGACTTCCCCTTAGACCCTCTCCCTTTCTTGCCTTTCTTCTTGGGGCCAATGAATCCGTCGTCCATCTCGATGATTCCGGCCAACTGGTGCGTCCCATCTCGATCCGCCATTGCTTTGCGGATCTTGTGACCCATTGACCAGACCGTCTTGTAGCTCTTGATCTCAAGCAACCGTTGCAAGACCAACATCGAGACACCGCTCTTTTGCCGAGCCATCAAGAAAATCATCCAGAACCACTTCCTCAGCGGCGTACGCGTTTTGTGAAAGACAGTGCCCGCAGTCAACGAAGCGTGATAATGACATGCGCTACACTGATAGAGCCGCCGAGTAGTTATCAGGCTATACCGATCATGCCCGCAGCGAGGGCACCTAAACCCGTCAGGCCAACGCAGCTTGAAAAGATGAGCCTGACACTCCTCTTCAGAGCAAAACCGATTCTGAAATTTCAAAAGGCTCATTGGCTCCTGCTGCATCTTGTTGCAACCTCCCCGAAATCTCGAGCAAGGTCATAGACCAAGAACTGAGCTAAGTCAATAATCCATTTGCAAAAAGGGGCCTCCCCGGACCCCTCCACCAAAAACTCCTACCCCATGCAAGCGCTTCCAGCGCTTGTGAAAGATGTGACTCCAAGAGGCTGAGGGATAATTGGTCGGGCTCTTAGAGGGCAAGGTTCCGTCAGCCAGCGCAGTTCCGGTTGACGCGAAACACTTGCGCCGAGAGGCCGAAGAGAGCATCTTTAGGATGGAGTGAATCGATTGAGGAGGAGCGGTAGCGGATGCCGATCTACGAATATCAATGCAACAAGTGCGAGGGTCAGTTCGAGAAGCTCGTATTCGGACAGGAAGACGTGATGTGCCCTCAATGCGGTGGAGACGTGCGACGGTTGCTCTCGTCCTGCAATTTCAAAAGCGCAGCGGGTGATTTCAAGACGTCGGGTTCCGCCGGATCAGGGTGTAGCGGCTGTTCAGCTAGTTCCTGCGCCGGCTGCCATTAGCTTGCCGGACGCGAGCATGTGAAAGGGGGAATTGACATGGCTATAGCGGAAAGTCCTCATCTCAGGCTCCAGCAACAAATTGATTGCCAATTGGAAGTAAGACCGAGGGAAGCCCTCGAAGAATGGGAGACCCAGGGATGGCAAGACGAGCCCGGAACGGACGCGGACGAAACGCCTATCAAGTATATGGCGTTGTGTCTCTTGGACGCGATTGAAGAGAAGGCGCCGCGGCTCGCTCTCGATAAAGACACGGGGGTCACCGTGTACGCGGATACCACATACAGTTTACCAAAGGCGCCTCCCCACATCATTGCGCGAGGTCTGGAGATCCTGCGAGAGATATCAGGACTCGAAGGCCCCAGCGGCCAGGCTTCGCTCGCGCTGGGAATTCGAGATTCCAGCCTGGAGGTGATCCTCCAGAAGGAAGCCGGCCGGCACGTGATTACTATTCCCGGCATTTCCGCGCTGTGACCTTGGAATTGGCGGCGGAGGCCCTTCCGCAACGGGGCCTCCCGAGACCGCATGGATAGCCTTTCATAGTGAGCCGATCCCCAGTTCGGGGCCC
This sequence comes from Deltaproteobacteria bacterium, assembly GCA_016875095.1. GTDB lineage: Bacteria > Desulfobacterota > Desulfomonilia > Desulfomonilales > Desulfomonilaceae > VGSG01. The sequence continues at coordinate 39,432 of VGSG01000031.1, read as the reverse complement.
GAACTAAGACCACGGACGCTCGCGTTTGATCAGCCTGCCGGTTGAAATACGCCCTCCCCTGCATTATCTTCTGAATCATAAGGAATCGGCGTTATTTCGCGTTGCCGAAACCGCCCCTTTGCGCATCTTTTCCCGGACGTTCCAACGGAGGAGCTTAACGTCATGGTTGATCTCATCAAGCTGTTCACGCCGGTAGAATCGTTGGACCCCGAACAGGCGAAGGACTACGTCGCGTCTCATGAAGAAGGAACGTATACGCTCCTGGATGTCCGACAGCCTTCTGAATATGAAGAATCGCACATCCCGGGAGCCAAGCTCGCGCCGTTGCCTCAGTTGAGTGATTCTTTGAATCAACTGGACAAGAGCAAACCTACTCTCGTCTATTGCGCTGTAGGAGGCCGAAGTCGGGTGGCCGCGCAGTTGTTGGCGGGACGGGGGTTCAAACACGTATACAACCTGAAAGGTGGAATCAAAGCCTGGCTTGGGCAAACAGCGGAAGGACCGCAGGATCTGGACCTTGATTTGATCCCCCAAGAGGAAACCCCGGAAGGCATATTCAGGGTCTCATTCGGTATGGAAAGCGTGCTCGCCGAGTTCTACCGTTCGATTGCCGAGAAGAGCGAGGATTCTCAACTCGCCGGCCTCCTGCTCAAGTTGGCCTCGGTGGAAGAGAAGCATAAGGAATACCTCCGGGACTTGTACCGCTCACTCACCTCCTCCGCGACCGACACCGCGGACCTGGAATCCCAGGCCTGCGTCCGTATGATGGAAGGCGGATTCGAGATCCATGAGTTCACAAGGAAATACGAGCCTTTTCTTAAGAAGCGCGAAGATCTGCTCGATCTTTCCATGATGCTGGAGACCCAGGCGCTCGATCTCTACCTACGTTTCTCAGACAAGGTCTCGGACGAAAAGAGCAAACAGATGCTCTTCAAGATAGCTGATGAAGAAAAGGGCCACCTGGCTGCCCTGGGCCGCCTTCGCGAGGAAACTCTTGCGTCAGAGCGCCAACGAAAGGGCTAAATCCATGGACCAGTTCCAGTACGAGCTCACTCGCCACGATGCCGACCTATTCGCCAAGCTGGTCTACTTTTGCTCTGAACAGGGTGATTGCAGCTTGAAGGAGGTCCCGATGGGCGAACCCCAGGCGCTGGTGGATCTGCTCAATGAGAGAGGCCAGAGCGGCTGGGAACTAATCCAGCTCATGTTCGGGAGGGATGGGGTCATCGCGTGTTGGAAGCGCCGTGTGCGATTTGACGCGGAAATATGACGTGAGGCCCGTGGAAAGATGACCGCAACAGGGCGCGATTACGGCCCAAAAGGAGAATAAGCAATGCCCACGGTAAGGGTTGAAGGCATGACATGCCGGCACTGCGTAATGGCCGTAGAAAAGGCATTGAGCCGAGTCGAAGGAGTGAAGGGAGTGCGCGTCGACCTCGAGTCGGGTGAGGCTTCCTTCCGAGAAGAGAGCCCCGTAGAGATGGACAAAATCCGGCGGGCCATTGAGGAAGCAGGCTACAAAGTTGGCTAAGGACATCTTCCATATTCAGGGGATGAGCTGCGCGTCGTGCGTGCGCCGCGTGGAAAAAGGTTTGGCCGACCTGGAAGGAGTCATGAGCGCGTCAGTCAACCTTGCGAGTGAAAAAGCCACGGTCGAATACAACCCCGAGATGGTGACTCCGGACACGCTCTACAGGCGAGTAGAAGAGATCGGGTACCAGGCAAGTCCGCTGGGTGGAGCAGAGCGCGGAGTCGAGAAGGCCGTCATCTCGGTGGGTGGTATGAGCTGCGCGTCATGTGTGCGCCGTGTCGAACACGCGCTCAAGAAAATCGACGGAGTGCAGGACGCGTCGGTGAATCTGGCTTCCTCGCGTGCCACGGTGAGCTACAGGCCGGGGGTGGCAATTCTCCCCGCGGTCAAGAAAGCGCTTGACGACAGCGGGTACGACTTCCTGGGCCAGGTTCGCGAGGGTGTTGCGGACCCGTTAGAGGAAGCCCGCGCGCAGGAGCTGAATGACATTAGGTTTAAGCTGGTCGTCGGCGCTGTGCTCAGCGTGATCGTCATGATCGGTTCCATGCCCCATCTTTTCCCCTTTGTGCATGCAGTTCCGCAGCACTGGCTGCTACCGGGCCTCATGATACTCACCACTCCGGTGGTCTTCTGGGTAGGCGCTCGGTTCTTTCTCGGCGCCATCAAGGCAGCGCGACAGAGGACCAGCGATATGAACACCCTGGTCGCTCTGGGCGCGCTTTCGGCCTACCTCTATTCAAGCGCGGTTGTCTTGTTTCCGAGCTTTTTTGAGACGACGGGCGCGACGCCGCACATATATTTCGAAGGCGCGGCCATGATCGTGACCCTCATCCTCTTGGGGCGATATCTGGAGGCCCGAGCCAAGGGGCGGACCTCAGCGGCCATAAAACGGTTGATGGAACTCAGGCCAAGGACCGCGCGGGTGGTGCGGGAAGGCCGCGAAAAGGACGTTCCTGTTGAAATGCTTGCGAAAGGAGACCTCATCCGCGTACGGCCGGGAGAAAAGATACCCACGGATGGGGTGGTGGATTCAGGAGCTTCCGCAGTGGATGAATCCATGCTTACCGGTGAGAGCGTCCCCGTGGAGAAGGCTTCCGGCGCGGAGGTCTTCGGCGGCACGATTAACAAGAGCGGCGCATTCACCTTCAAAGCAACAAAGGTGGGGGCTGAGACGGCGCTGGCGCAGATCATCCGCCTCGTGGAAGAGGCTCAGGGCTCCAAGGCCCCGATTCAGCACGTGGTGGACAAGGTGGCCTCTATCTTTGTTCCGGTGGTGGTCGTCATTGCCGTGATCACCTTCGCGGTTTGGTATTTCCTTGCGCCGGACTCTGTTTTCAGCCGTGCGCTGCTCAATTTCGTTTCCGTGCTCATTATCGCGTGTCCTTGCGCAATGGGACTTGCCACGCCCACCGCGGTCATGGTAGGGACCGGCGTGGGAGCTGAAAAGGGCATCCTCATCAAAAGCGGCGAAAGTCTGGAGACGGCGTACAAGCTGACGACCGTCGTCTTTGACAAAACCGGGACCCTTACCAAGGGAGAGCCACGGGTGACCGACGTGCTGGCAGCCCGGGACTCGAGTCCGGACGAGGCGCTCCACATTGCCGCATCCATCGAAGCGGTATCCGAACACCCGCTGGCACAGGCCATCGTGGCCCACGCGCGTGCTCAAGGCCTTTCGCATCTCCCTGTAGAAGATTTCCAGGCGTCATCAGGGCTGGGCGTCAAGGGTGCGATCGAGGGCAAGCCGGTCCTGCTCGGTAGCCAGCGGCTCATGCGGGAGGAAGGAGCCTCCATGAATGGGCTGGAGCCCAGCCTGAAAATGCTCGAGCGGTCAGGGAAGACCTCTGTGTGCGTAGCCTGGGACCACCGAGTCATCGGCGTGATCGGCCTCCAGGACGTGCCCAGAGCAACAGCGCACACCACGGTGCGGTCCCTCAAGGAGATGGGACTCCATGTGGTCATGATCACCGGAGATAATGAAAAGACGGCTTCCGCGATAGCCGATGAGATTGACATAGACACCGTGATCTCGGAAGTCCTGCCCGGAGACAAGGCCGATCAGATCCGAAAGCTCCAAGAGAAAGGCGAAGTAGTCGCCATGGTCGGCGACGGCATTAACGACGCGCCCGCGCTCACCGCGGCCGATGTGGGAATCGCCATCGGCGCGGGGACAGACGTGGCCATCGAGGCCGCCGACATCACGCTGATCAAGAACGATCTCCAGCTCGTGCCGGCCGCGATCAAGCTCTCCTTTGAAACCATGAAAGTGATCAAACAGAACCTCTTTTGGGCGTTCTTTTACAATACGCTGGGGATACCCATTGCTGCGGGCGCTCTCTATCCCTTTTTCGGGGTTCTTCTCAACCCCGTTTTCGCGGCGGCCGCGATGGCCATGAGCTCCGTCTCCGTGGTGGGCAACTCCTTGCGCCTCAAGAGACTCCTGGCCCGCAGTCTGCGATAGCGACAGAGTATTGAAGACTAATCGAGTTAGACCCCCCGCCTACCTGCAAGCCCGCGCAACCGATTGCCTACCTATCGTGAGATGATGACCCGGTAGGTCTTCTCTTCCGTGTGCTCCTTCTCCCAGGATCTTTTGTAGCGAAGCACGATGTTGGTCTGCCCGGATTTCAGAGGAAGGAAAAAGAAAGTCACAGTTCCCCCTGCGCCTACCAGTCCTTCGCTCTTGGCGCTTCGCGCAAAGTTTCTCCCTTTCAATGAGAGAAACTTCTTGTCTATGTCAGCCTCCCATCGGTAGCCTGTAGTAGGGTTCTCAGCCAGGCTGATGGAAAAGACCTTATTCAAGGTCGCTTTCACCGTTTCGGCTTGAGCACGCGCCTCGGCCGCGCTGAGGAGTGTCAGGACGACGAAACTGACAATCGCGGCCCCCACGTAACTCGCTAGTCCCGTTGTTGATTCGCCCTGAGCAAACATCTCCCAATCCTTTCCCACCGCAAGGACTCCCGCCTCTCGGAGCACAAATATCGCTGCCGACTCCCTGCTTATAGCATCTTACCCGAAGACAGGTCACGAGAATCCGGTCCGCAGCGTTGACTATGCCTATGCGAATTCACGGTTCCGTGTCCGGGGTGATTTACTTACGAGCAGGCTTGAACGCGTACAATTTGTCTTTGGACGGCTATTTGAGAAATACCGTGGTCCTCGCAACCAGGCTCGATTATGTTGTTGCAACCGACTTGAACGTGTTCGGGACATTCTTCCGGGCTGAGCCGACCCCCACCGGATACGGATCGGCCTGTATAGGTCCCAATGACGGGGCCGACCGCCACCCTTCGACCATCGCGGGTTCATTTCCAGGCGAGCTTTGACAGGCTGTCAAAATTTTTGACAGGCATCCCTTTGCCATGACGTGGCGCTGGGAGCACGGCCGATCTAGTCCCATTGCCCGATTTCGTTCCTTGTGGGCCTTCACGGCCACTTGGCACACCAATTGCTCCCCAAGGGGATAGGTCGGATCGGCGCTGCCGCAGCCATCACTGGAATTTGTTTGTGCTGGAGCAGCGCACAGGGCACGGACTGACGGACGAGGAGGAGCGAAACCCATGGATAAGAAGCTGTTGGAAGCGGCAAAAGAGGGAAATCTCGCTGAGCTGAGAGGTCTGCTGACCGTGGGCGCTGGTGTGGAGAGCAAGGATGACATGGGGTGGACACCTCTGATGTGGGCCGCAGCGATGGGATTCCCTGATATGGTAAGGATGTTGTTGGACAGCGGAGCTGACCCCAATGTGAGAGACCAGTACGGCGCCACGGCGCTCATGAAGGCTTGTCGTCGGGGTTTCGCCGAAGTTGTTGACTATCTGATCGATAACGGGGCAGATTACAACGCGATGGACGATCATGGATTGACCAGTCTCATGCGAGCGGCGCGGGCAGGTCATCTCGATGTGGTGCGGGCTCTGCTCAAGACTCCGGTCGATCTTGAAGTCGCGGACGAGTACGGCGCGACCGCTCTGATCATGGCGGCGTACCGGGGCCACACCGCGGTGCTGAAAGAACTCCTGGAGGCGGGCGCGTCCATCGATGCCGCGGACAAGAACGGCTGGACCGCTATGGTATGGGCCGTGTCCAGACGCCACAATGACGTGGTAGAGCTACTTAAGCAATTTCAGAAGAAGTAAGAGGCTGCGCAAGCCTTCCTATGCGGGCTTGAGCAGCGCCGACAGCAGACAAATTCCACTATTCTCTCGGATGAGGATCAGAACATGGAAAGCCTGCAAGAAAGATCTTCACCCTCGAAAGAGGGGGCCTCCATGCCCACAGAAGATAAGCGCTGGCGCTTGGTCAATAGGACCATGCGCCTGCACGGCAATCAACCTCACGCGCTCATCGAAACTCTTCACTCGGTGCAGGAATACTTCGGCTTTTTGGATCCGGACGCGCTGAAGTATGTGGCAAATTCGCTTAGAGTGCCCCTGAGCGTCGTGTACGGAGTGGCCACATTCTATAGTTACTTCACGCTCCAGCCGCCGGGCGAGCACACGTGTGTGGTGTGCAAAGGGACCGCCTGTTACATCTCCGGCGCATCCGGCATCCTGGGCTCGATCGCAAAAAAAGTAGGTATTGCTCCGGGTGAGACGACTCCGGACGGGAAGGTGTCACTGCTCACCGCACGATGTCTTGGCTCCTGCGGTCTTGCGCCTGCTGTGGTCCTTGACGGCCAGGTCTGCGGAAAGATGACTCCCACTGCTGTGCTGGATCGCATGGAAGTATGGCGGAACGAAGAGACCAGCGAGCGAGTTCCCCTGCGCGGAGAGGTGGACGAACCATGACACTCAGCATTGAAGATCTGGAAGGCATTGCCAGAATTGAGAAAGACAAACGAGAAAGCTTCACCTATCAGATAAACGTCTGCGTTGCCGCAGGGTGCCTCTCCTGCCAAAGCGGCGTGCTGAAAGAAGCTTTTGAAAAAGAGGTCAGTCGCCGCGGATGGGAGAACTGGTGCAGTGTCAAGGGTGTCGGATGTCTTGGCCTGTGCGCGGCCGGCCCGCTGATCTCCATACAGCCCGACGGGACCTATTATCGAGGGGTTGGGGCGCCCGACGTTTCGGAAATTTTGGAATCACTCGGCGGCGCGCCCATTCCTCGCCTTGATTGTGCGTCTTCAAGGCCGTTCTTTGAGCAGCAGCCCAAGATCGTGCTTGAGAACAGCGGCAGGATCGACCCCGAACGTATCGAGGATTACATCGCTGAAGACGGTTATAAGGCCCTTTACAACGCGTTGCGCATGATGCGTCCTTCTGAAGTAATCGAGCAGGTGCTGGCCAGCGGGTTACGCGGTCGAGGCGGCGCCGGTTTCCCGACCGGGGTGAAATGGACGGCGGTCGCCAAGGCCTCAAACGGGAACAAGTTTGTCGTGTGCAATGCCGACGAGGGCGATCCAGGCGCATTCATGGATCGGAGTATTCTGGAGAGCGATCCGCACCGGGTCATCGAAGGCATGGCCGTGGCCGCGTACGCGGTGGGCGCGAACACAGGATTTATTTATGTTCGGGCTGAGTATCCGCTCGCAGTCCAGCGCGTACGCACCGCGATCTCGCAGGCCCGGCATCTCGGAGTGCTGGGCAACAACGTTTTCAACTCTCAGTTCAGTTTTGACATCAATGTGCGATTAGGGGCCGGCGCGTTTGTCTGTGGAGAAGAGACCGCGCTGATCGCCTCTATCGAAGGCAGGGGGGGGCGCCCCCGCCCGAGACCTCCATTCCCTGCGGAATTTGGGCTCTGGGGTCAGCCCACCCTCATCAACAACGTGGAGACCTTTGCCAATATCCCTCCCATCATCCGTAAGGGTGGGAAGTGGTTCGCCACAATCGGGACTGAGAAGAGCAAGGGGACCAAGGTCTTTGCCCTGGCCGGCAGGGTAAACAACACCGGCTTGATCGAAGTGCCGATGGGAACCACCCTCAGAGAGATCGTCTTTCAGATAGGGGGAGGTATCCCCGGGGACCGAGCGTTCAAAGCCGTTCAGACCGGAGGTCCATCAGGAGGCTGCATTCCGGAGCAATTTCTCGACATGGCTGTGGACTATGAGTCCTTGGCTTCGGTGGGTTCCATCATGGGTTCGGGAGGTCTGATAGTAATGGACGACACCTCCTGCATGGTGGATGTGGCTCATTTCTTCATGGAATTCTGCATGTCCGAGTCCTGCGGCAAATGTGTGCCCTGCCGCGTGGGAACATCGCAGATATACCACCTGCTGAATCGAATCACGAAGGGCGAAGGCAAGCTGTCCGACCTCGATATGCTCGAAGATCTTTCCGACCTGCTCAAAAATACGAGCTTGTGCGGCCTGGGTCAGACTGCTCCGAACCCGATCATGAGCACGCTCCGCTATTTCCGGGACGAGTACGTGGCTCACATCGAAGAGAAGCGCTGTCCCGCCGAAGCGTGCAAAATCCATGAAGCCAGGGAGGCGGTATGAAAGAACCGACGTCGCTTACCGGAAAGAAACTAGGAAATGATGCCAACCCCGCTCGCATCTTCACGATGACGATTGACAATCGCCTGCTCACGGCGCGCGAAGACGAGACAGTGCTGTCAGTTGCCCGGCAAAACGGCATCTATATTCCGACTTTGTGCCACATGGAGGGGCTCTCGCTTCGGGGAGCTTGCCGGTTGTGCATTGTGGACGTAAAAGGCGCGCCCAGAGTGCTGCCTTCCTGCGTGACTCTGGCGCGGCAAGACATGGAAGTGGTCACCAACTCGGATCGCGTGATTGAATATCGTCGGAAAATTTTGGAACTTATCTTCTCGGAGCGAAACCACGTCTGCTCCGTATGCGTCTCCAACGGCCATTGCGACCTTCAGGCGCTTGCTACGGAACTGGGCATGACCCATGTCCGTTACGATTATCTTTATCCCAAACAGCTTGTGGACGCGAGCCATCCCCGGTTTTCCGTGGACCACAATCGATGCGTGCTCTGCATGAGATGCGTGCGGGTCTGCGACGAGATCGAAGGCGCGCACACTTGGGACATCATGGGCCGCGGGATCACCAGCCGAGTCATCACCGATCTGAATCAGCCCTGGGGGTCTTCGGAAACCTGCACAGGCTGCGGAAAATGCGTGCAAGTCTGCCCCACGGGAGCTCTCTCTGAAAAGGGAAAATCAGTCGCGGAAATGACCAAACGCAGACAGTTTCTGCCCTACCTCCAGATGATGCGCGGAGAAGGGCGCAAATGAGAAACGAGAGGCTCACATGAATAAGGTGCGGTTAGCCACAGTTTGGCTTGACGGCTGCTCGGGATGCCACATGTCCCTGCTCGACCTGGACGAAGGATTCGCTGATGTGGCCGCTCAAATTGACCTGGTGTACAGCCCCATCGCGGACGTCAAGGAGTTCCCCCGAGATGTGCATGTGACCCTCGTTGAGGGAGCGGTGAGCAGCGACGAAGCTGAAGAGCAGATCCGTCATATTAGAGAACGCTCGAAGATCGTTGTCTCTTTCGGGGACTGCGCGGTAACCGCCAATGTCCCGGGAATGCGCAACCAGTTCAAAGTTGATGACGTGCTCGCGCGAGGATACCTGGAGAATGCAACCATTAACGAGGGCATTCCCACGTTGGGTATTCCTCGCCTGTTACCGCAGGCTCGTCCTGTTCATGAACTGATCGACGTGGAAGTGTTCCTGCCGGGCTGTCCGCCGCCGTCGGAGGCGATCCTTTACGTGCTCACCGAGCTTCTGGAAGGACGGATGCCCGATCTCACACAAAAAACCCGTTTCGGAGCCTAATCGCGGAGTCACCCTCATGGCGAAGAACATTGTCATCGAGCCCATAACTCGGATCGAAGGCCACGGCAAAATCACCATCGTCGTCGATGACGACGGCAGCGTGAGCGATGCGCGCTTTCACGTGACCCAGTTCCGTGGTTTCGAGAAATTCTGCGAGGGACGACCGTTTTATGAAATGCCGTCCCTTACCCAGCGAATATGCGGGATTTGTCCCATCATTCATTCCATCGCTTCAGCCACGGCATGCGACAGCATCCTCGGGGTTCGCATTCCCGACACTGCGCTCAAGCTGAGACGCTTGCTCAACTGCGGTCAGTTGATTCAGTCCCACGCGTTGAGTTTCTTCCACCTCTCTGCGCCTGATCTGGTGCTGGGCTTGGACTCGGATCCGGCAAAACGCAACATCCTGGGGCTGCTGGAAGCTCATCCGGACCTGGCAATGGATGGGATTAACCTCCGGAAGATAGGGCAAGAGATTATCCAAGCCGTGGCAGGCAAGCGAATTCATCCAACATGGGTGGTTCCCGGGGGCGTGAGTTCTCCACTTACCGAGGAGACCAGAAAATTCATTCTGGCGCTTCTTCCGCAAGCCCTGGAGATCACGAGAAAAACCCTGACTTGGTTCAAGGCTTCCCTGGAAAACCACCGGGAAGAAATACGCACCTTTGCGAATTTCCCCACCTTGTTTATGGCTCTTGTAAACAAGGAAGGCAATCTGGAGCACATCGACGGCACGCTTCGCTTGATCGACTACAAAGGAAACGTGGTCGTGGAAAACGTGGATCCTGCCCATTATCAATTATATATCGGCGAGGCGCCCGAGCCCTGGTCGTATCTCAAATCCCCCTTTTACAAACCTCTGGGTTATCCGGAAGGCATTTACCGGGTAGGACCGGCCGCGCGCTTGAATGTGTGCGGTGGCTGCGGCACTCCTCTGGCCGACCAGGAGTGGGCCGAGTTTCGAGAGCTTGATCGCGGGCCGGTGCTCAGTTCGTTCCACAACCATTATGCGCGGCTCATCGAAATCCTGTACGCGATTGAAACCATCGAATCCCTGTTGAATGAACCTTACATTCTCAACGCCCGCGTGCGGGTCTTCGCGCAGCCGAACTACAACGAGGGGGTCGGCGTAGTGGAGGCGCCCAGAGGCACGCTTTTCCATCACTACCGAGTCGACGATAAGGGCTTGATCCGGTGGGCCAACTTCATCGTAGCCACCGGCAACAATAATTTAGCCATGAGCCGTGGGGTTCTCCAGGTCGCCAAGCGCTTTATCAATGGCGACACCATATCCGAGGGCGCGCTCAACCGAGTGGAAGCCGTTGTGAGAGCCTTTGATCCGTGCCTGAGCTGTTCGACCCACGCACTGGGACGATTGCCGCTGCGGATCGAGCTCGTGGCGCGTGACGGGACTGTCCTGCACGAAATAGCGTGACGAAAGAGGTCTCACGCGCTGTGAGCCAATGTAGGATGTGGTGACTCCTGATCCGATCCGGGGGAACCGTCCCGCGGAGCGCGGGATTCGCGGTCTTTTTTCGCACGCGATGCGGCGCCCGCGGAGCAAGCGGGGCCACGACATCTTGCTCACTCCTTTTTATTGTCTCCCGCCCCATTTTGCGCGAATTCATACAAATATCGTCACAAGCAATCGAAGGAAGGTGTCCATTACCAGAAAAGCGTTCGGCCGGACAGGAGGCTGCAATGCCGGTACGTGTAGAGAAAAACGATCGTGTCACCACGGTGATCCTTGATCGACCCGAATTGAGAAATGCGGTAGACGGGCCCACCGCGCAGGAAATTGCGCAGGCTTTTCGCCAGTTCGACGCAGACGATGACGCGTACGTGGCTGTCTTCTGCGGGGCCGGCGGTCACTTTTGCGCAGGCGCGGACCTCAAGGCCTTCTCAAATCCTCAGGAAGCCCGCCACAACCGCCTGGACCCTCAAGGAGACGCGCCCATGGGTCCCAGCCGATTGAGGCTGAGCAAGCCGGTGATCGCGGCCATATCAGGGTACGCGGTCGCAGGCGGCCTGGAGCTTGCCCTCTGGTGCGACCTAAGGGTCATGGAAGAGACCGCGACCCTGGGAATTTTCTGTCGTCGTTTTGGTGTGCCGCTCATTGATGGAGGCACGATCCGCCTGCCGCGTCTTATTGGCATGAGCCGCGCCCTCGATCTAATCCTGACTGGGCGGCCTGTTGGAGCACAGGAAGCGCTAGAATTCGGTCTGGTAAATCGCGTCGTGGCTGATGGCCGGGCGAAAGCCGAAGCCCAAGCACTCGCGGCTCAAATTGCGTCATTTCCCCAATTGTGTATGCGCAGCGACCGATTGAGCGCATACGAACAATGGGACCTGTCATGGGATGAGGCCATAAAGAACGAGTTTGAACGAGGCGTGAAAGTCATCACCAGCGGAGAAACTCTCTCCGGCGCGCAACGCTTCGCCTCCGGAGAAGGTAAGCACGGCGCATTCTGATACCATTTTGGCTCTCATACCGACTCCGATGGTCAATTAGCTACAACGAGTCATGAAAGCGCTCGCCTTTGGCCGGCGCTTCGGGGCTTCGCCTCGGAGATGGGTAGCGAGAGCGCATCGTTGCGCAATAATTTGGAGGGGAGACTCATTTCCCCTCCAAACCTCCCCATACGTAAACTCGACCAAGGGCGCTTCATGCCGAGCCCTTTCATAGGAACTGCGCCATCAAACAAGTTAATGGTGAGCGACGGGGAGGACCCTTCGCAAAAAGGGTCTCCCCGGCGACTGCGTCCGAAGCTTATGGATTTGTGTAAACGCGGGCGGGCATTCCGACTCAGAACAATCGGCGGGATATGGTCATCTTCTCGGCTTCCTTGGCGCCTTCATAGATCTCCAGGATCTTGGCGTCACGATAGGACCGTTGCACATCGTACTCGTCGATGTATCCGTAGCCTCCGTGCAACTGGAGTGCCTTGTCGCAAACCCAGACCGCCATTTCCCCGGCAAAGTACTTGGCCATCGCGTTCAGCGAAGGATTTGTCCTGCCCTGATCCACGTACCACGCGGCTTTGTACGTGATGTTTCGGGCCAGTTCGATCTTTGTGGCCATTTCCGCGAGTTGAAACTGAACTCCCTGATATGAGGCCAAAGGCTGCCCAAATGTCTTCCGCTCTTGCACGTATCGGAGTGTCCGGTCCAGAGCGCCTTGGGCCACGCCCACCCCTTGCGCGGCCACGGTGGTGCGCGTCGCGTCGAAAAAGTGCATGAGCTGATGGAAACCGCGGCCCTCTTCACCCACCAGGTTCTCCTGGGACACCCTCACGTCCTCGAACACCACTTCGGCCGTGTCGCTGGCTCGAATACCCATTTTGCCGCGAATCTTGGTGCTGGAGACCCCGGGCAGGTTCGATTCAACGATGATGAGGCTGTGACGTTGGTGTCTTTTCTCCGCTTCAGGATTGGTAACGCAGAAAACAACGTAGTAGTCGCAGATCGTCCCGTTTGTGATGAACATCTTGGTGCCGTTGATCACGTAGTCATTCCCGTCTTTCACCGCCTTTGTGCGGCCGGCGGCCACGTCGGTGCCCGCGTCCGGCTCGGTGAACGCGCCTGCGGAGATCGCTTCCCCCGCGACCAATGGAGGCAGGTACTTCTTCTTTTGCGCTTCGGCGCCGAATAACACGATGTGCTCGGAGCCGAAAACCGTGGCCGTGGTGGCAAGGCAAAGCCCCATATCCACTCGACTGAGCTGCTCGGTAACCAGGGCGGCTTCCAAGAAGCCATAGCCGGGGCCGCCATACTCTTCCGGTATGACCGGGCCCACCAGGCCGGCCTCACAGGCCTTTTTCCAGAGGTCACGAGGCCATTTTTCTTCTCGGTCGCACTCCTGGGAATACGTGGGAAACTCGTTGGACGCGAACTTATACGCCATGTCTTGAATCATGCGCTGTTCTTCAGTCAGATCAAAATCCATATCGTCCCTCCTTAACAGATCAGGTCATTGTTCGGTAATGGAGAGCAAGTTTATCACTTGTCGCATTTTGTATTCCAGTTCTGCTTGCCTCTCGATCATAATTCTTTGCGCCGCGGGTGGGCCCGCGCCGTGCATAGACTCGATCAGGTAGCCTACGGCGCCCGCTCCGGCAATCAAATTCTCGATCAATCTGAGGACCTTCATGCGATCCACAACCTGATATTGAGGGTTGGCCGCCAAGTATTTCTTTATGTACGGCCCTGTTTCAGGATCGTTGAGGTCCGCGGCCGCGGGCATGGTGCCGAGCAAGCCCCCGGCAATATCTGTGGCCAGGCGAGCGATTTCGTAAGGAAAGCGCGTAACGTTGAGCTTGCACACGTTTGCCAGGAGAAGATCGACTTGATAATTGCCCGCAAGTGTGGGCCACCCCTGGCTGGAGCAGGCAAGGCCGCACGAGTACAGTGTTTCGTTCAGGTGGACCATTTCCACGATCTTTTCTCTTATATGGCTCGCCTTCTCCACGCCGTTCATCCGCGCGATCAACGCGGTGGCCCCAATGAGCACGTCGCCCACGCCCACCTTGCAGCCGCCGTAGCTCTGGCGATGATAAGACGCGAACCGTTCCACCAACATGCCCGTAAAGTCCACCTGCCCGTCCAAGAATATTCGCTCTTCCGGCACAAACACGTCCTCGAAAACGGTCATGACCTCCTGGCCGCCAAAGATGGGGTTGCCCACGTCCAGTTTGTGTTGCTCCAGTTTCCGGGTGTCGCTGGTCTGGCGGCCATAGATGTAGCGCACCCCCGTGGCATTCGTAGGGACCGCGCAGCAGACGGCCCAGGGCTCCTCGCCGGGACGCATGCCCATGGTGGGCATGATGAGGATTTCGTGGGAATTGAGCATACCTGTTTGATGCAGCTTGGCCCCGTTTATCACCACCCCGCCGGAACGCCGCTCCTTGACCCTCAGAAAAAGGTCCGGATCCACCTGATCTTTAGGCCGCCGACCGCGATCTCCTTTTGGATCGGTCATCGCGCCGTCCACCACGAGGTCTTCCTGCTGAATCCACTTCCAGTAATCGCTGAAACGATTATGAAAACGGGCGCCGTGCTTTTTATCGCACTCGAATGTTGTGCTGTACACAGCGTTGGCCGCGTCCAAACCCACACAGCGCTGGAAACAGCAGCCTGTCATGGCCCCGCAATAGCGCTGCATCTTCACCTTGGTGACAAGGTCTTCCGAGCTTTCGTGGAGGTGCGTGAAGCGGTTGACTTCGTCGTTGCACAACCGTGAGTACGAGCGAAGCAGCTCCCGACCCTGCGAGTCGTGGGCCGCGTCGTACGTGAAGGCAACGGCCTTACGGGAAGGCGCGATGAGCCCGTGCTCCGCCAGTTGCTCGGTCTTTTCTCCCAATACATGAGCTTCAAGGTCGAGCGCCTCGAGGGATTCGAGGTACTGATCGCCTGTTTTCAAAGCCATGATGTTCCTCGCTTTGTGTCGAAGAGATGTTTCCAGCGGCAGGGTCGAGCGCTACTCAACCACGGCGTACGCATGGCTGAGCACTACCCCACGGTCGGCGCCGCACCGGATCAGGTACCGGCCACCCGTGTCCTTCCATCCTTCTGTTACGAGCGTGTCACCAGGATAGACCACGCCGGAAAAACGGGCCTTGAACTCCTTGAACCGCGCCACATCACCGTCACAAGCCTTATGGAGTATAGCTCTCACCGCGTAACCGTACGTGCAGAGACCGTGGACAATAGGGCGCGGGAAACCACCCATCTGGGCAAATTCCGGGTCCAGGTGCAGAGGGTTGGTGTCGCCGTTCAGGCGATAGAGCGCGGCCTGATTTCCAGGAACAAAATATGAGGCAGTGAAAGTCGGCGCAACCCCTTCAGGCGGATCGAGCGCTTCGGCCTTGGGACCTGGGTCTCCGCCGAAACCCCCTTCACCTCGGTAAAAGATGCCGCTCTCGGTTTCCACCAAAGGATCGCCTGCTTCGGTCATGGCTCTCATTCGCCAAACGATCAGCGCGCCTTTGCCCTTGTCATAGATATTGACTATTCCTCCTTCAACAAGAACGACGCCCTCAGGAGGAATCGGGCCAAAAAGCCTGACACCCTGCTCCCCATGAATAAACCGGGAATGGTCCACATCCACGTCATCAAAGAATTGGGCCCATAATCCCGACCCCATCACTGTGGCAAAGCTGGGGAAAACCCTTAACCCGCCCTTCGCGCTCTCATAGATGAACGGGAGTTCGTCTGTTTGCGCGCCGATACCTAAAGCATAGAGGACCACGTCCTTCCAGGTGTACTCGAAGGGGACCGGGCCGTACTTCTTACCAACAAGATCCAAACGTATCATTCAACATTCCTTGTTACTGTTTTATTCCGCATACTTCCAGCCCAAGGGAGGCAAGCGCGCTGCTCGCTCCCGACGATGCGAAATGTAGGGAAAGAACGATTATACAGCCACGCATTGAATTCGACCCCGTCTCACCCTCCCACGTCCCCTCCCATCAAGGGAACTCATTCCCCTCCCCTGGCGGGAGGGGTTAGGGGAGGGGGCATAGACCACAAACAAAAAGGCTCGAGATCAACGCGTAGTAATATGGAGCTGTCAGGAAGTCACGTACGTCGGCAGTTTTTTCTTTATGATCTCCGCGGCTTCTTCCACCATCTCTTCCAGGACCTGTCTCGCGGGCTTGATTTCTTTGATCAGGCCGGATATTTGGCCGGCAAGACCGCCCACATAATCTGTTTTGTGGGCCTCAACAAAACTCCAAAGGAGGGCCGAAGAGATCACGATTTGAGTGGGAAAGGGGAGCGGCTCAAGCCCTGACGAATCCCAGAGGCGGTGAAACTCGTTCAAGCTCGCTCGCAGGGTCTTTCCCGTGTACGCCGTGCTGACACGGGTATCTTCATCGGTTGACCTGAGGATTCGCTCTTTGTTGACATCCAGAGCCCCGCCTTCTTCAGTGGCAAGGAACCGCGTCCCGACCCAAGCGCCCACACAGCCCATAGCCAAGGCCGCGGCAAGGCCCCGGCCGTCGCCGATGCCTCCCGCAGCCAAAACCGGCACGGGCGCGGCCGCGTCGATCGCCTGAGGCAGCAGAGCCATGGTCCCAATTCTGCCTGTATGGCCTCCACCCTCATGACCCTGAGCCACAATGAGGTCCACGCCTGACTGGGCCATACGGCGGGCATTCTTCGCGTTTCCCGTAATGCCGAGCACTTTCATTCCCACTGCATGAGCGTGCTCCACCATGAATCCCGGATTCCCCAAACCCGCGCAAAAGAGGGGAACCCGTTCCTCGATACAAACATCGATTGACTCCCGTGGACGTCTGGTGGTGGTATTCGTCTTTATCATTACATTCACGTTCGGAAGCCCCAGCTCGGCTCTTACCTTTTCGATCCACTCTTGATGCGGTCTTGGAATGGACTTGAGCACAACGCTGAGCGGTATTTCGTCTGCGCGTTGCGCGTCCAGGGCGCCGTCCATATCCAGGCTCTTGGGCAAAAGGAGATCGACGCCGAAAGGCTTGTCAGTCTTGGCCTTGATCTCCCGGATGGCGCCCCGGAGCTCATCCACCGTAAAGCCGCTGCCGCCAAGGACGCCGAGTCCGCCGGCTTCTGAAACAGCAACAACCAGTTCCACGGGCGCGCCGGTGTTCTCACCTATTAATGTGGGCCCCATCCCCGCGCTCAGAACCGGGTATTCGATTCCCAACATGTCGCAGAGCGCTGTCCTTAATATCCGCTTACTCATTCCGGTTTCCTCTCATGACAGTCCCCTGGATGGTCTCGGATGAATGCGCGTATTCCCCGCGAGGTCAAAGGCTGATTACTCCCCATAGGTAAACCCGACCAGGGCCGCTTTATGCCGAGCCGTTTCATAGGAACCACGTTAGATCGGCTTGATTCCCTTACCCATGCGGCCTTTCGTCCGCCACAAAGCATCATGTGGCGTTTCGTCAGCCTGAATTGCTCCTAGAGCAAATCGAAAGATAAGATCAGCCAGCTCATCTACGGTCGCGCCCTTTTGGGGGTGAAACCACATCTTGGTGCGGGTGACCATAGACGCGATCAAGACCCCCACCAGCTTTTCGTCACACGTGAGAAAAACCTTTTGTTCCTGTCCCCTCCGAAGCACCTTGCGAAGGATACGCTCATAAGTATCCCGCATGGAAACTATGACGTTCCGATTGCGACGCGACAGGATGCCGAGCGCTACGTCAAACAATGCCTTGCCGGACCTGGGACGGCTCAAGATGGCTTTGACATGACTGGCGATTATGAAACGCAGTTGCTCGACCGCATCGCCGTCTTCTTCTTCGAAACGCTCAATCGACTGGATTATTCGCTCCATCTCTTCGCGAAGCATTTCGAAGAGTATGGCCTCTTTCGTTTCAAAGTAGTTGTAGAGGTTGGCCGGCTGACATCCGTATGCGCGAGCCAAGTCCCGCATACCAACAGAATGGTAGCCCTTCTGCCAGAACAGCTTGCGCGCCGAAGCCAAGATTTTTTTCTTCCGCAAGTGAGTTCCCGCCTTTGCCCCACTCCTTTTCAGTTCGGATCTGGCCATTTTGGAATTCCTGCGCGGAGGGCGTCCGGAGCCTCTGCGTCAACCGGGCGCGCGGGCCGGTGTCATGGTGATATTAATGAACGTTCATTCGTATCGTTGACCACGATGGATAACTTCTTGATGGTTCGAGCCGAAGCCACGGACGCGGGGAGCGTCCGATCGAGGGCTTACCGGTCGTTACGTCCCATTGTGGCCACCCCGGTAAACTACAGCCCGAGGTAGGTTTTTCGAATGACCTCGTCTGCAAGCAAATCGGCTCCCGGGCCTTCGGCTATGATCTTTCCCGACGACAGCACATAATTACGCGAAGCCATCTTAAAGACCGTGCTCACTTCCTGCTCGATGAGAAGCACGGTGATGCCCAGGCCGCGGATCTCTTCGATCTTGTTGAAAACCTCCGACCGCATAATGGGGGCGAGGCCCGTGGAAGGCTCGTCGATGCAAAGCAACCTCGGACGAAACATGAGAGACCGGCCGATAGCCAGCATTTGTTGTTCTCCGCCGGAAAGAGTTCCGGACACTTGGCCTGCGCGTGAATGGAGAACGGGAAACAACCTATAAACTTTCTCCAAATTGCTCTGGATCTCCGTCTTGTCTTTCAGGAGATAGGCGCCGGCCATGAGGTTCTCAAGCACCGTCAGTTCTCTGAACGGCCTGCGCCTCTCGGGGCAATGGATAAGACCTTTCTTTACTATCTTGTGCGCGGGAACATTCTCAATGCGTTCCCCATCAAACACCACTGCCCCCTTCAAGGTTACGTCTCCACCTGTGGTTTTGCGGAGCACTTCCTTTTCCCAGGCCACCAGTCCGGTTATGGCTCGCAGCGTGGTGGACTTGCCCGCTCCGTTGGGGCCAACGAGGCTCACCAATTCACCTGCGTCCACCTTCATGGAGAGGTCATTGATGATCATTGCCCGGTCATAAACGACAGTCAAACCCGTTACGGTCAGGAGCAACTCAGATCCCTCCTTCCCCAAAATAGGCCTCGATCACCTCGGGGTTCTTGACCACCTCATCCGGCGCTCCGTCGGCGATGAGAGTCCCAAAGTTGAGCACGATGATGCGGTCCACGATCTTCATCAGTTGCTGCAGTTTGTGTTCGACGATAATCATGGCCGGACCTTCACTGTGGAGACGGCCGAACCGCCCTCCTTTGTGCAGCCTCTTGATCGATTTTGCCATGAGGTCCGTTTCGGCCGGGCTGAGCCCGCCGAACGGTTCGTCCAAAAGGAGCAGTTCGGGCTCCGTGGCTATGGCCCGCGCGATTTCAAGCCGCTTGAGGTCTCCCTGGGAAAGCGTGGAAGCCTTTTCCAGGGCCATATCGGAGATGCCGGCAAATTCCAGGGCGTCCATTGCCTTCGCTTCCACCCGCTTCACCCATTCACCCCGTGTCATGGCGCGGGGGCTAAGGCACGAGACCATCACGTTGGCTATGATGGGAAGCCGGCGAAACGGCCTCATATTCTGAAATGTCGATGCGATCCCCATGTTCACAATGTCCCACGTCTTGCGACCGCAAATATCCTTACCCTTGTAATGGATGGCGCCGGAATCGGGTCTCAATATGCCCATGATCAAACGCAGCAGTGTAGTCTTGCCCGCTCCGTTGGGACCGATGAGGCCGACTATCTCGCGCCGATGCATGGTAAGGCTGACATCATTTGACGCCAGCAGTCCGCCGAAGCTCTTATTGAGATTTCGGATTTCGAGGAACTGCTCGGCCATATCAACTCTCCTCAGATTCATCCCGGAGTTCACGGCGGGAGACCTTTCCCACGTCCGTCTTGGGAAGTTCACCTCTAAACTCCACTATTTTTGGGACCTTATAGTGGGCGAGGCGCTCGTGGCAATATGCTACGATCTCTTCCTCGGAGACCTTACCTCTCGCCTCGGGCTGAAGCACCACATAGGCCTTTATGATGGCGCCCACCCGAGGATCGGGCACTCCGACCACTCCGGCCGCCTTGATCTGCGGATGGTTGTACAGCACCTCTTCCACGTGACGGGCAAAGACCGCATAGCCCTTATATTTGATCAGGTCTCGCTTTCGGTCGAAGAAATGGAAGTACCCTTCGTTGTCCATGCGCACTAGATCGCCTGTTCTGAGCCACTTCTCGCCGTCGATGTCGATAAGGGAGCTTGCGGTCTCCTCGGGTCTCTGCCAGTATCCCTTCATGATATTCGGGCCGCACAGAATGAGCTCACCAACCTCACCCACATCGACAAAGTCCGAACCGTCGTGATGAATGATTCCCGCCTTGAGATTGGGAATGGGAACGCCGAACGAACCGCTCTTGGGCCGCTCCAAGGGACTGGTATGGCTCAAGGAAGAAGATTCGGTCATGCCGTACCCTTCCAAGATCCTGCAACCGGTCCTGCGCTCCCAGTCCTTCATGGTCGATTCATGGAGTGTATCCGCGCCGCATGCGATCATCTTGAACCTTTTCCAATTGACGCGGTCGGTCTTCTCGTAGTCCTTCAGATATTCGTAAAGGGTCGGCACGCCATAGAAGGCCGATGCCCTGTACCGCTCCGTCGCGTCCAGAATGTCGTCGATGTCGGGAGTGGTGAGTAACACCAGCGTGTATCCCTGAACCAGGGAAAAGAGCATGATTATGACCTGCCCGTAGATGTGAAAGAAGGGTAGGAACGCGATGACCACTTCATTTCCCGGACGGAAGATATCCTTCCAGAAAGCCATGGCCTGAGCCTGGCAAGCGGCGATATTCCGGTGAGTAAGAATCGCGGCTTTGGGAAGCCCAGTGGTTCCACCCGTATAAGGCAGCGCGGCTATATCGTTGTCGGGATCAATGCTGATCGAGAGCGGTTGTGCGGGATATTTCTTGAGCAGGTCCTGGAATTGATAAAGGCCTTCCCTTTTCAAGACCTTTGGGACCGGCACATTCATTTCACGGTATACCTTGCCCAGAGCGCTCTTCCCGAGAACCTTCTTCAGCCAGGGCAGGTATTCGCTAATGCCCGTCAATATGACATTTTTCACTGAGACGCCGCTCTTATCCACGTTGTCATAGAGAATGTCCTGACAAACCACTGTCTGCGCGCCGCTGTCGGTCAATTGGTGCGCAACTTCCTGGCTCGTGTACACAGGACTTATGGGAGTAACCACCGCTCCCGCCTTGAGAGCGCCGAAGTACGCGATCACGTATTGGGGGCAATTCACAAGATGCAGCGCCACTCGATCTCCCTTTGCCACCCCCAGGTCCGCTAAGGCGGTGGCAAAGCGGTCCACCAGATTGCGCAACTCGCGATACGTAATCTTCTTTCCGTAGAATATGACCGCTTCTTTTGAGGAATATCTTTCGGTCGCTTCGTCGAACAGCTCCGGAAGAGATCGCTCTGGGATGGGGATCTCAGGAGGAACCCCTTCCGGATAGTATTTCAACCAGGGTTTTGACAGGTAGATCTCTTTAGCGGTCATTTATTTCACTCCGAAGAAGAATCCTCGAACCAACGAATGTCGGTCAATCCAAATCCGCGGTGCATACCCGACAGGTCTTTCGGATCGCTACGCTGCGAATCTTGCACCGAGGACATTGTTTTTCTATTTTGTCGCGGATCCACGGTATGATTCCTTCAGGCATGAACAGGAGCGTCAGCAAGACCAGTAGCGCGAAAATGAGCATACGCCACTCCGGCACAACCCTGAGGACCTCGGCTAAAGGAAACAGGATGAATACCCCTGCGATGGGACCGTATATGGAGGCGACACCGCCAAAGATCGACCAGATGATCACCTGAAAGGACATGGAGACCTCTAGGGTGGATGGGCCCACGGTCCGCATGATGTGGGCGTAGAGCCCACCGGCGATGCCCGCGAAGAATCCGCTCAAACAAAAGGCCATCAGCTTATAACGGGTAGTGTTGATACCCGCCGTCCGGCAGGCCAGCTCGTCCTCGCGAATCGCATGAAGGATGATCCCCGTCTTGGAATCGGTGATCTTCCACATAGTGAATGACAACAGGAGCATCAGGATCGTCGTTATGTAGTAATCGCGAAGTCGGGATCCCGAAAGTCGATCCAGACCCGAGACCCCCAGTTCTCCTCCTGTTACGTCCGGTATGGCAAAAACCACTCCCATCAGAATAAGCGGGAATGCCAGCGTGGTAAGGGCGAGATACGTGTGGCGCAGCCTGAGACAGGGGATACCGATAATAAGCCCGGTCAGCACCGCCGCGAGCGCCCCGATGGGGATGGTGAAGAAATGGGGAATCTTGAAATGCACGTTTATCAGGCCGCTCGTGTACGCAGCCACCCCGAAAAAGAGCGCGTGGCCGAAATTCATCTGGCCGGTAAACCCTGATAGCAGGTCCCAACTCGCGGCAAAGATCGCGAACACGCTGGTTAAGATGAGAATGCGCAACAGGTAGGGATCCTGGCTGAACAGGGGCAACAAAACGAGCGCCGCCACAAAGATCAGAACCGCTACTCGACTGGGAAGCACCAGCACTTCACTCCTGAATAGAGTGAAAACCCTCTTGATTTGAAACCAGATGAGTCCCATTCTATCTCTCTTCCTCAAAAGCTATACCGAACAAGCCTTCCGGGCGTATGAGCAGCACGATAATCATAATGGAAAGAGCCACCGACCCTTTCAAAAAGGATCCCATGGGAACCCCGATCGCTACCGCAGCTTCGGTAAATCCGAGAATATACGAAGCAACAAAGCTCCCCTTGACGCTGCCCAAGCCGCCGAGTACCACCACGGCGAGCATCATAATCAATGGCGGCAACCACATGTGCGGATCGATAACCCGAAGAGGCACCACGATAGCTCCCGCCACTCCGGCCAGAACTACGGAAACGATCACGGCTATCATGATCTCTCGGTCCACATTCATACCCATAAGATTGGCGATCTCACTGTCCTGGGCCGTGCACCTTATGGCGAGCCCGACCCGGGTCTTCATCAAAAGGAACCAAGTGGCCAACAACGTCAGCACAGCTACTCCAAGGACCAGCAGGTGCTGATTCGCCACCTTAACCCCTCCCACGATCACGAACCCCGTGGCTACCGGAGGCACACCCATCATGTGGCCCTTAAAGGCGATCAGCATCACTTCCTGGAAAACCATGCCCAAGGCTATGGTGGCTATGAGCACCGCCGCCTCATATTCCCGGATGGGTTTGATAAAGAGCCGGTAGCAGATCAAGCCGATGATCGTGGTCAGCCCAATGGAGAGCACAATCGCCAAAGGCATGGAAAGCCCCCAGTAACTGAAGCCCACATGGATCAGGTACGCGCATGCCATATAAAACGCGGTGTGTGCGATGTTCACCAGCCTCGCGACGCCGAAGATCAGCGAAAAACCGATTGCCAGCAGCGCGTAAATGCTGCCGTTGATCAACCCATTAATGATGATGTCTTGGATCATGCATCAACTCCACTACCGACTCACAACTCGCTCATTGAGACAGATCTTTTGATCGGGGAAGCCCATTTTCGGGAACGGGCCTCCCCGGCGATTTTCTGAGATGTTCGGACTTGATTCCGAAGACTCAGAGAAACCCTGCGCGACTATCCTTACTTCTTCTTGTAGTGTTCCATCACCCAGGATGGGAGCTTGTACGGGACGGTCCCCTCATAGGTGATATTTTCCCACTGATAGGGCCACACGACCACGTTCTTCCCGTCTTGCCATTGGGTCCCCAGCCCCGTTGTGTAGCCCGGTCCCCATACGACGTCATGATCCTTGGAGAATGCCAGCCTCCCCGCAGGACCCTTCAGGTCGGTTTGCTCCAGCGCCGGGATCAACTTGTCCGCCTCCAGCGTTCCGGTCTTCTCTATCGCGGCTTTCAGAACATCGATGGCGTCGTACGTCCCGGCCGTGTAGTTGGGAGCTTCCTTGAAACGCTGCCTGTATTCGTTGAAGAAGGGGAGCGTGTGCTCGGTGATCTTCACCGGACCATAGGTGGATATGGTGAGACCGTAGTTCCCCTGTCCGCCGGTAGCGGCCCAGAAGCCATCCTTTTGCGCCTCGACGTTGATCCCCACCAGCGGCGCCGGGACCTTGAGTTCACCGGCCTGCTTGGCAAACGGAATGCCCACCGACGAGGAAAAGCTGGTGAAGATGATGTTCGCTCCCGCGCGCTGAATCGCCGAGAGTTCCGCGGTCGCGTCCGTGGCCACAGGTGAAGGCCGCCACACGCCGACAATATCCATGCCCATTTTGGGGAGATTTTCATTGGCAACGGCCACCAAAGGATCGGCCCAGGCGGCTTTCTCAGCCACGATCGCGACCTTGATCTTCGGGATGCCCAGCTCCTTCTGCATGACCTGGGCCACCATGTTCAAAAGGAGGAAGTCCACCTTGATCAGGAACTTGGAGTTAATTGGGGTAATGCGGAACCAATACTTGTACCGATCGTAATTCTTTGTCACCCGGTCGCACAGCTCGGGATGGGCCGCGCCGCATCCCAGGAAGATCTTCTTGTTGTCCATAGCGATATCCTGCATCACCAAGACCGCCTCAGTGCGGAAACCGCCTATGAGGAAGTCCGCTCGATGCCTGCTGATGGCCAATTCCATCGCATTTGTGGCGTCCGGAATGCTCAGGAACTCATTTGAGTCGACCTTTATGAGTTCAACGAGGCGCTTCGCGCCGCCCACTGAAATACCGCCCCCCTTGTTGATCTGTTCCGCGGCCATCGTGGCCCCGTTCCAGTGCCCCTCACCCTGGGTGAATTGCATAGGCCCTATGATCGCGATCCTAATGGGATCTGCCGCCCAGCACGGGGCGCCGGCGGCCGCAACCAGTATGAGGGCCAGGAAGATTGTCCACAAAATGCTCGACCTTTTCATGCCAGCTCTCCTCTCTGGTAAAGTAACGTTTGGATTAGACACCGCGAGCCCTGTCCCCAGCGCGCGGGTCATGCTCCGGCCTCTCTATGCGCCAAGAACGATTGAGAAACCCCCATCCGCCTCAGCAGCGACAAGGCGCCACTCATCACCGCCGATCGCTCCTCGAAACAGTACCGATCAAGCGCTCGCAGGAAAATTGAGTCTTTGAGAACCAGCCGCAGCGCCTTTCAGGCGCCGAATCCGCTTTGCGTCGCGGCCTGCCGTGTCACCGGACGCAACCGCCCTTTCCGTTCCTTCGCGCACGCCAAGAGCCCTGAGCGTAAAGCGAAAGATGAAAAGAGCCAACTCAGCCACCGTCAAGCCCTTTCCAGGATGAAACCAGATCCTGGTGCGGGTAATCATGGAGGCTATCATGAAACCCGCAACCTTCTCATCGCATGGGACGAAAAACCCTTTCTCTTGTCCTCTCTTGATCACTTTGCGAATGATACGGTCGTACGTGTCGCGCATGGAGATTATGACCTTGCGTTCGCGCGGCCGCAGGCTGCCCAGAGCCACATCAAAGAGCGTCTTTGCGGACCTGCGATAACTCAAGGTGACGTTCAGATGACCAAAGATGATCAGACGGAGTTGCTCGACCGGATCACCGTCCTCCTCCGCTTCGATGTGCGCAATAGGTTGGATTATCTGCTCCATTTCTTCCAGGAGCACTTCGAACAGGATGGATTCTTTGGTTTTGAAGTAGTTGTAGAGGTTGGCCGGCTGACAGCCGTATGCGTGGGCCAGGTCTCTCATGCTGACGGAATGATAGCCCTTCTGCCAGAACAGGTTGCGGGCGAGAGCCAGGATTCTCTTCTTTCGAACGCCAGAGCCTTCCGTGGTTCTGGTTCGTTTTGTTTCGGCGCCGCGCATGCTCGAAATCCTACTTAGAACGGTCTCCTATGCAAGTTTCGGGGCATGTTAATGAACGATCATTCATACATGCCTTGTCCGCCCCTGCGCTGTCAAGCCTTTTTTCGCACGGCGGCCCGGACCGCCACGTGGCTGAAAGCCTTCCCTCGCTCGGGATGACTCTCTACGCTCTTCCTTGCCTCGTCGCGCTCCACAAAAGCCAACCAGGTGAGCTATGGGGCCTGAGAGCGACTCCCACCTTGTCCTCACGACGCGGACCTACTCAGGCGACCGAGAACATGAACGAGCATTCGTTAGCTCGACCCCCAGATGCGGCCACCCCCCTCATAACAACGGGCGCGCTCCCGGATCCCGCGTCACGACAATACGAATCCCCGATCTCGCCCCGGGGGCCTATCGTTCAATCGGAATCCGTTCCTCGCGTGCGAAGAACGCTATACAGCGGTGTATGTTCACGTCGATGGCGCGACGCGCAGTTTCGGATTGATGGGGGTTTCTCTGGTTAGAGCCGTGCCGTTTCAATACTATGGGCCGGCCGCGCTTGTCAACATCAAATGGGAGAGACCGATTCTCTCGGCCGCCCCTCTTGTGCGGAAAGCGCTTGACTCTTGACGAACAGGCCCTATATGATCGTGCGTCAAAGGGTTATGCTCCGCCTCGTTCTGCGCGCGATACGAATGGCCGTTCGTTAACATGCGACGAACTCCCTGAAATAGGGAGCTAAGAAATGGCTCCGAAGAGTGGAGGAACGGCCGGATTTTCCCTGTCTCGACTGTCTCCTCCTCTGCCGCGCGCTTGCACGCCGGGGACAACAGCGGTGAGCGAAAGCGGAAGGCTCGATCACCCCATTCGAAGGGAGCTCGCCTAATGAGAAGACTGATGAACCGTCTGTTGGCGGGGATCCTTATTTGGGGCTTCGCCGTGGTTATCGGGAATGGATATGCCCACGCAAAGGAAATCGCCGTCATCTGGGTAGGCAAGTCGTTGATGACGAACAACCTGGTTATGGGCTTCCTGCCTCGAATGAGAGAATTGGCGCCTGATTGCAAGGTTACCCTCTTCCGCGAACTCAAGGACCTGGATGAAGCCGGGAAGATTTTTCGGGAATGCGAAAGCAAGATGGACGGCATCGTCTTCCTGAGATCCTCGGGCGCTGAGTTCCTTTCCATGAACAAGCCCCGGGGACCTTGTTTTGTCGGCGCGTGCAACAACCCTGCGGATCTGGGCGCAGTCAGCAGTCTCGAAAACCCTGATGGCATGGTCACGGGAGTGACATACTTTGTCCCGTATGCGAAGCGCTTCGACATGATCAAGAGCCTGTTTCCCGCAGTCAAGAGCCTGTTATTACTACTCGAAATAGGTCAGTCCGGAGGTCCCATAGATCAGGCGGGAACCAGTGATGAATGCATGAAACGAGGTATCGCCTACCAAGAGGTTTTCGCCTCCAACATAGACGAGTTGGCAAGGAAGACTCAGGCCGCCGGGAAAGTGGACCTCATCGTCTTGAGCAATACCCGACTGGTGCGGGATAACGCAGTCAACCTCCTGCCTATAGCAAACACCACAAAGACACCAATGTTTTCCTATTCCGCGGGTCCGGTGAAAGCCGGCGCCTTAGCAGGCATCTCAACCGATGATTTCAAGTTGGGGCAGATGCTCGCCGATTCGGTGGTGGATGTGGTGGTTAAGCGCAAACCTGTCGCTCAGGTTCCTGTGAAAATGGATCCCAATCCCAGAGTGACGATCAACGAATCCGCTATGAAGGATTTTGGCGTAAAATTCCCGGATGCCATCGTAAATAGCGCCATTATGGTGCGATAGGACGATTGCGTCCTCTGGTATTCAAGCCGGTGTCGTCCGGCTCTCTGTTGTAAGCATGAACGAGGGGACGATCATTCTACGTGTGTCAAGTCCCCTCTAACTTCCCATGTCCTCGAGGACCTTGCCTCCATGTGGAACCCGCGCCGTAGGTGAAAAAACAATTGACTTGCGAGCTGAACCTAGTTGTTATTATCGGCGGCAATAGCTGTAATTTTCATGATTCTCGTAGCTGAGACGGAAATGCCCGCGTCCGTGACCCAAGAGGCTGAGTCCCACCACACCGGCAATGGAGGGGAAGCTGATGGACGAACCGCAGAAGACAATGTCCCTTCGGTTTGAGGAGCTTAAGAGCCGTTACACGATTTCGCGTTTCCCATACGCGGGAAAAATCAAAATCGCGATCGCAATCCTCGCCGCGCTCATCGTTTTGTATGAACTCTGTTTTGTCTATGTCGAACCGGACGAGTTCGGCATCAAAGTGGTGCGTCTCGGGCCTAACCGCGGGGTTCAGAAGGAGGTTTACGGATCGGGACTGTACCTTGTGATTCCGGGCATGCATGAGATGCACCGGCTTCCCATGGGAGTTCAGGCCCTGGAACTGACGGACACGCCACAAACCGCGGCTCTTTTTTCGCGGAGGGAAAAGGCGGCCCATATCCAGACGTCCGACGGCTTTTTCGTGAGCGTGGATGTCTCGATCCTTTACCGGCTTGCCGATCCTTACCTCGTTTTCACCATGATCGGCCCGGGCAATCTGTACGAGGACAATGGAATCATCCCCAAGGCCGAGCCCATTCTCAAGGCGACTCTGGGCGAGCTTACCACGGAAGAGTTCTACAATAGCCCGCTGCGTGTGAACAGGACCAATGCCGCCCGGGAGATCTTAAATCGAGAGTTGAACCCCAAAGGAATCAAGGTCGAGCAGGTTATGGTCCGCTATTTCAAATACAGTAACGAAATTCAGAAGAACATCGAGGAAAAGAAGCTCAAGGACCAGCTCGTCTTCAAAAATCAGGCTGAAGCCCGGGCAGCCGCGGAAGAGGCTGTCATCAAAAAGATCACCCAAGAGGGAGAAGCAACGGTTGCGGTAAAGATGGAGGAAGGGCAAGCGTACGTCACCAGGAAGCGAGCTGAAAAGGACCTCTATGTGCGCAAAAAAAAAGCTGAAGCCAACCTGCTGGTGAGGGTCGCGGAGGCTGAGCGGGTCAAGCTCAAGAACGAAGCCATGGAAGGCGAAGGCGCGGAGCGCATGGTGGGGCTGAAAATGGCTGACGTTTACAAAGGGCTGCACACGATTATTCTGCCCAGCGATGGCAAGGACGGCGTGAATCCCTTGAGCTTCGAAAAGACATTAAATCTGTTTGACATACGCAAAGGAGGCGCTCAATGAGGCGGATTATTGCACTACTGGCGCTCTCTCTTGCATGCGTCATGTTTGCCGGTTGCGTTCCGCGCACCACCGGGGAAACCGAAGTAGGGGTAAGGACCGTCAAACTGGGCTTATTCGTGAAGAAAGGCGTTGAGAACAAGGTGTACGCGCCGGGCGGCACCTATTTCTTCTTGCCCTTTGTGAATGATTGGCACACCTTCGACACGAAACTCCAGAACCTCGAAATGACCTTCGACCCGAAGCGAGGAGATCGGAAAGCCCGTGATGACCTGCTCTTCAAAACCATTGACGGCAACGATATCGGCCTGGACGTGATCATCGCTTACAGAATCGATCCGAGCAAGGCGCCGCAAATCCTCCAGTACGTGGCGAAAGACGACAAAACGCTTCGAGAAAAGATCGTCCGAACCGTTACTCGGAGCAAACCCAGAGACATTTTCGGGGAGCTGAAAACCGAGGAATTCTATGTCGCGGATAAACGAGAGGTCAAGGCGCAGGTCGCAAAAGAGGTCCTGCAACAGATTCTCGGACCTATGGGTATCATAGTGGAGCGGGTTCTGACAAAAGACTACCGCTTCAATCCCGACTACCAAAAGGCAATCGAAGACAAAAAAGTTGCAGACCAGCGGGTCGAAAAGAACAGATCGGCGCAACATGCCGCCTTGGAAGAATACAAGCGAAAGCTTGAAGAAGCCAAGGGTGAAGTCAACAAACTGGTAGCCAACGTTGATGGCGAATATCGAAGAGCGAAGATCGAAGCTGACGCGTACTTTGAAAAACAGTCACTCTTGGCTCAAGCGATTCGAGCTGAAGGAATCGCCGAAGCCACGGGTGTCCGCGAGATGAACAAGGCCCTTACCGGATCGGGCGGAGAGGCGCTGGTAAAGCTTCGGATCGCGGAAGCCCTCCAGGACAAGAAAATCATGTTGCTACCAATGTCGGAAGGAGGCATGAACCTCAAAACAACCGATGTCAATAAACTCATCGAGATCATTGGAGTAAAGTCATTACCGACAGTGGGAGACAAAAAGTGAAGTCCGTGAGGGGACTACACGAAATGTTTTGTGAAGACTATGCCTGCGCGAGAAAAGAGAGAGGTCAGAGCTTCTTTGGCTCGTGTTCGAGCCACGTAAACTCGAGCAGCAGCTCAGCGCGCGCCGAGAGCAGTTCTGACGTCTAAATGTAGGTGTAAAGGTAAATGCCTCGCGAGGCTTCGGTATATCCGCCCTTTATCGCCACCTAGTTTCTTCCCCGTTCGATCTTCCCGTCAACTGCGTCGCCGTTGATCATTGATACCGATGCGCGATTAAGGAAGCGACATCGACAATGGCCGTCTGCCGCGCCAGAATGAAAATGTGGGGACAGGGGCGCCCGCCCTACCAAAATGGTGGAAGTCTCAGGTAGGGATTGGGCCGGCAACGGTCCGGTAGGGTCCGGCGTCCCTGCCGGCCACAGATCGATGGGCAAAGCGCCGGCGCCAGCAAGAACAGGATGTAACTGTCTGAAAGCGAGTTGGTATTGTTTTCTCGAACGCGAAGCGGTATCAGCGCCATATCCAATCACGACAGCTTGATTGCGATGGCGCCGGCGCAGATGGCGAGGATTGACACGAACCTCCAGCGGCTGATCTGTTCCGCAAGAAACAAAGCCGCAATAACCATTGCGAACAGCACGGAGGTCTCTCTAAGCGCCGCGACCAGGGCTATGGGCGCACGAGTCATTGCCCAGAGCGCAATTCCATACGAGCCCAAAATACATGCGCCGCCTATCAATCCTCTCACCACGTGCTGTAGCGCATATCTGGCCGTTGGTCCTCGCCTCCGTACGAGCAATGTAACAAAGATAGGAACAACAGGTAGAAAGAAGACCCATCCAATGTAGCTCATCGCGTTGCCTGAGAGTCGGACTCCCACACCGTCAACAAGCGTATAAACGACGATCACACCCGCGTTTGAAAGAGCGAATAGAAAAGAGCGAGGATTTAAGGACCCCAGGCGCAACGCGTCGAGTGACAGGAGAACGACGCCTCCTGAAATGAGAAAGACACCGATCCATCCAACGAATGATGGTGATTCTTGCAACAAATACGCCGCGAAAACTGCCGAAAAAGCCGGCGCTACGCCTCGCATGATCGGATATGCGAAACTGAGTTCGGCATAACGATAAGTAATCACAACCAGGGCGAAATAGGCTACGTGAATGGCAACAGACGCTGTTAAATACGGCCAACTCGCGGCATCGGGGAGAGGCGCAAAGGGTAAGAGACATCCGGCCCAAAACCCCATTCCTACCAGGACGAGAACGGTATCCATGAACTTGTTCGGAGCGGACCGCACAAAAGCATTCCAGGTTGCATGAAGCGCTGCGCCAAACAAAATGGCCAACATGATGTCAACAGGCAAGCGGTTTCCCTCCAAGGAAGCGACTGTGGCAAAACCGTCGCAGAGTGGCTCAGTAAGATCGTTTTGTCCCTTATGCGACCGTACCTGACGACAGGTTTTCAGGTCAAGCCAATTGTTTTGCGATTGCCAAAGGCGTGAACAGGTCAAGCGTCGTCTTGATTCACGTCTCAGCTTAGAGATAGCCGGCGGCGGGTCAATTCGGCCGAGAGGAATTGTCCGACCGCGATCGTTGGCGTCCTGGTTCTAAAGATCCTCCTTGCCGGGTAATTGTCCGGGACTTTAGTTCTTTTCGCGCTGATACTCCATTCTTGTCCCGTGAATACCATTCCCCTTCCCCTTCGGTTCCGGCGCCGCTTCGGCATCGCTCCCCTCATCTCCATAAATCCAGTTGACTGCCTTAACGCGCGCCTTAGCTTTGAATACGGTTTCCTAACGGGAGCTTTGGAGGATCAAAGGCTTGTCCGGATACTCAACTGCGCCGGAAACATGCAAAGGAAGCGTTCGGCGGGCAATCGCTACATTACATTCATTTTCTTTCCGAGGGCAATGTTCACACCTGAAAAACAAATTCAACGGCTTTGCCGTTATGGTGATAGCGTTCAAGACGCGTTACGCGAGCGGGTGCCGCTACTTTCTGTCAGGGGTTATGCGGCACACGGGAGTTCCTGGTCCCGGATGTCCGAGGAGCTTGAATCCTCGATTCCGTACAATCTTCGCCGTTCGGACTGACGTCGGTAAATCCAGAAGGCTTCCCAGTCCTTGTTGATGTGAACGGCCCGCAGACGCATCACACTCTCGGCCCCCTGAATTTTCCAGCTCATTCCCGTGAGTTCCAATCTGTCATTGATGAGGTTCCGGCATGCCCCTTCAATGACTCCGCTGCCGACGGGATAACCCTTTGCCAGACAGATCTCATATCGCATGTGTTTGCGGTTGCGTTCCAGGTATCCGATAACCTGGTTGACGCTATGGCGGGCGCCGTTGGACAGCTCGTGCTTGGTGAGCATCTGCTTGAGCCCTCCGATCATTCTCCCGGCCTTTCCCTGGAGAAGCATTCGCAGCCGTTCGGTCACGAATTCCCTCGCTTGCGGGCTCCCCTGGTCATGAAAGCAAAGAGCGGCTTTGCCCAGGTGTTCCAGGACGTGAAAGATGTCCAACACGAAGAAGGCTGAGCGGAAATATGCGTAGACCAGTGCCCAGAGAGAACGTTCTCCGTCCAGGATACAGACCAACTCGTTGCCTTGCGGCAATCGTTGATCCACAGCCTTCTTCAGACGCGCAACCGTCGTTTCCGGGACTTCCGTGAGACTGCCCCAGGTGATCTTGTTCTGAGCTTTGGGCCTGGAATTGCAGCTCTGGTGGTCTGTCACCTCACCGACGACGTCATCGGGCTTCCGGAGGTAACGCGCCGTCACATAGGTGGAGATCACGGTTGCCATCTTCTTCTTTCCGGGCTTGTCGAGATCAGAGGGGACTACCTCTGCTACGGTTTGGTCTGTCCCAGACCTACGGATAACGACGCCTTTCTTGTCCACCGTGGCAACGGTGATCACAGCCTCCGGAGAAACTTCCGGTGGAGCCTTCTCCTTGTAGTATCGATCCACGTCATCGCACAGATCACTCACCATGCCCTCCAGTGAGCGAATCGGCATCGTCACTGGAAAGAAGAAATTCATAATCTCCTGAGCATCCTCATAACTCATCGCCACGGCCAGACGGGACGAAAACTCCTGAACGAGGTAGGAATAGCTTCTCTCAGGCAAGTTGATCTCTGCATCCAACGGAAAGATTCCCGGTGAACCGGCCGAGTGATAGTAGGCTCTCCGGATGGCAATCGTGCCGAAGATGGACCGCTATGCACAGGTCCTGTCACGAACATACGGGCATCGATTCCCTTGGCTATCCGCTGTCTCCTTGCCCACATATCCAGGCCCCTTGGTAGCCACGAATTCCGCAAGAGCAGCTCTGCCGACCTCCATGACCATGAAAAGCAAGCGACGCTCTACTTCCCCGATCTCCATCTCCTGCCCCGATCCACGCACAAAGGCCACAATTCCATTGACCACCGCGGCCAACTCCGGTACTGTTGTCTCCATCTCCGGTCCTCCTTGCGGATACATCGCTGGGCAAACGCCATGTACCCCTTCCGAGGACCGGAAACCATTCCTTTCTCGCAGCTATGCCCCCGTTCTTATTTGGAACAGTCCTGACCAGAAATCGCGGCGCCCAATTCTCTGCAAGGTCAATGAACTCCCCGTCCCAATCCCTTCTCCATCAGGGTTTCTATTCTGACTGGCTGAAGAGCAGCGGGACAACGTGATCGCGTGCCAGAAGTCTCAATCCCTTCTCTATCAGGGCTTCTATTCTGACGCCGGAGATGTCACGGCAGGTAGAACGAGGGTCGTGTGGTCTCAATCCCTTCTCTATCAGGGCTTCTATTCTGACGCAAACCTCGAAGGGGCTCATCTTAGAGGCGTAAACCGTCTCAATCCCTTCTCTATCAGGGCTTCTATTCTGACTTACCGGTATTCAACTGTCTAGAATGACAACCTTTTGTTGCCTGTTTGCCGAAACCTCCTTTCCAAAAATCAAAAGAACGCAAAACACCACCTCGACTCCTGCCTGAAAAAAAGAATTTCTCTTGTCAAAGAGCGGGGTTCTGTTTGTACCGTAACCGCCGGGTCTTTTGCCTGTTTGTGAGGTTCCGGCACAGGATGCCGACAACGGTTCAAACATTGGTCTGAGGCTTCAGCGAGGTGAGATCCTCGCTTCCGCCCACATCCACCAAACCCTCCGTTTTTGTGTTCGGATTGAGCGCTCGTGGACCAATAGCGACACGATTACAGCCAGATGAAGTCTTATCATAATGTTCGGAACATTCCTCTTGAAATTGTTGTCTGAGGATGATAGGAATGTTCGGAACAGGGGGAACATACCATGAAAACCATACTCGGTTATGCTCGAATCAGCAAGGATGAAGACGGTTCGGTAAGCCTGGATTACCAACAGGCCGCTATCCGTGAGTATGCTGATCGGCACGGGTTCAAGCTGACGAGAATCGAGATCGACAACGGCATTTCCGGCAAATCCGTAGCAGCTCGGCCCGCGGTCCAGCGCGTCCTTGCGGCCATGGACAACAGAGAGGTTGACGCCGTGGTGGTTTATAAATCCGACCGCATGTCAAGAGACGGCCTGGAATAGCTGCAAATCGAAAAACTGTTCATCCAGCGCGCAGTGGAATATCATTCCGTAACCGAAGGCCGTCTCGATTCCAAAGATGTTGAAAGCGAGTTCCTGGCGTTTATCCGGGCAGGTTTGAATCAACGGGAGCGCAAACTCATTTCTCTTCGCACGCGTCAAGCCCTTCAGAGGAAGCGTCAGAGAGGTGAGCGCATCGGAGGCCGCCCACCCGATGGCTGGCATATGGTTAACGGCAAGCTGGTTCCTCACGCGCAAGAACAGCGTGCCATTGCCCGCATGAAGGAACTGCAAGCGCTCGGGTACTCGACGCGTGAGATCGTGGAAGCCTTGGAGCGCGAGGCATTCAAAACCAGACGGGGGACCCGCTTCTCGCAAACGCAGGTTTGCCGCATTTTGAAGGCCGCATGACCAGGAAGACGAAAGAAGCGCGCATCGAGCAACTTCGCCGGGAGCCCGCCTTTCGGGAGCTTGTCCGCATCCTGAAGAGGCAAACCGAAGAGCAGCTTGACCGCTTGACTGAATATGGCGAACACTCCGAACGGGAGGATCAATCCTGTGAGCGCCCAGAAAAAGATCACGAAGAAACACGTGAGCAGTAAAACGCCTTCCGAGGCTGTCCTGACCGAAGAGCGCGTTCGAGAGATCGCCAGTGACGTCTTTCAGAAGATGCTTGCGGATGCGCCCACCCCTCCGGCTATAAGGCAGGAGTTGCCCCCGGAACCACAAGTCCTCAAAGGTAAGCCTGGCAGACGCCAAGACCGGTCTTACCACAAGGTCACAATCACGATAGATTCCGAGCTCTGGAAGCTGTTCTGCCAAGAGAGAGACCGCTTGGGGGTCTCAAACAGCCGCCTCTTTGACATTATTGTCTGGCAGAGGTATGGAAAGCCTCTTTTGTCCTACCAGGAAGCCGCGGATGAAGAATGAGTTGCCTTCCTCGCCTAGAGAAACCCATTTCCTGAACCTTTCTCACAAAACAGTTGTCCTATAACGCATAACGTTATACTATGGCCTTGTGATAAGAAGCTTCAAAGATAAGGAAGCAGCCCGACTCTTCAACCGGGAGCCCACTCGCAAGATCCCGACGGTTCTCCTGCGGGTAGCCTTCCGAAAGCTAAGAATGTTGCACCGCGCAACGTCTACTGCGGACCTGAAAGTGCCTCCTGGCAATAGGCTGGAAAAGCTTTCGGGCGACAGAGAGGGTCAGCACAGCATCCGAATCAATGATCAGTGGCGCATCTGTTTCCGCTGGCATGGCGGAGATGCATACGACGTGGAAATTGTGGACTATCACAAGGGGAGACGAACAAGATGAAGTCAAAGAAAATGCCGCCCCTGCACCCCGGTGAGGTGCTCCTCGAAGAATTCATGAAGCCTCTGGCTATCAGTCAGAATCAGCTTGGCCGAGCTCTGGGCGTCCCTCCGCGCCGAATTAATGAGATTGTGCATGGCAAGAGGGGCATTACGGCTGATACGGCTTTACGGCTTGCCCGGTACTTTGGAACTTCCCCCCAATTTTGGATGGGTCTCCAGGCTGACTATGACTTGGAGACAGAGGCGGACGCAAAGGCCGATCAAATAAAGAGAACTGTCCATCCTCATCCGCGTGGAGAACGCGCCGTTGCCGCGCCCTGACACCTTGTCTTAAGCACTCCTTCTTCTGTTGTCGCCTTTTGGTGCCTGCTGAACACGCGGCCGGTGAATTGCCAGCAAAAAGAGTGATGCGGAAGCCCAAATCCGAGCAAGCGTCCGGACCGGGACGCGCCCTCCGTTTGGGGAAAGCTGCCTTCCGTTACTAAGCATAACTCTATGACATTGCATGGGTTTAATGACACCACTGTGTCTTGCTCGAAGAAGCGTCGGCCATGACACTTTTTTCACTTGACATCGGGGTCCATATGCTTCGCATTAGGGTCATGGCCGACACTCTCTATACTTCAACCCAGCTTATGAAGCTGTGTGAAGTGCCAAAGCGGACCTTCTACCGATGGATTGAGCTAGGACTCGTCCCGGCGGTTCGAGAGGTTGAGGGGCGTGGTCCAGGGCAAAGCGACCTCTACGATGAAGCTGTGGGCGTTTGGGTCATGTTTCTTGATGCATTATTTGAAGGCGGAGTGAGCATCACTGGCAAGGCAAAGCCGGATGCCTACCTATTCAAGGCTGAGCTCTGGCCTCCGGCTTCGCTTCCGCCCTCCGATGGACGGCCGACACAGAACTATGATGGCCCCATGCTTCTGGAAAACTCTAGCCGGATAGCCGACTATATCCGCCAGGCTATCAACCAGGGCGTCCATCTCTCCGGGGTGGTCTTCTCTGGCAAACAGGGCATGTTTCACATTTCATCCACAGCGCGATTTACGGATATCCTCATCCTGCCGACGAAGTATGCAATGAATCGGGTTCGGGCATATGCAGATCCCTCTGCTCACCCTGGATGGTTCTACACCAGTTTCCGTCCCGAATACATCGTCAAGTCATCGTTAATTGTAAGCTTTGAGAGGCTGAGACTGTCTTTTGAATATGCACGGGACACGTTCGGAGCGTGATTTTTTTTGGAATGAATAGGGTCACGTGTGACACTGGAGGACAAAATGACTGACCGGCTCTTAGACATCGAGATAGTGGCAAACCTTCTCAACATTCAACCGAGGACTCTGCGGGCGTGGATACGCGAAGGGAAATCACCGATCCCATTATGTCGCTTGGGCAAGCGGGTTTGGAGAGCAAAAGCGTCCGATGTGGAGAGGCTCATACAGAACTGGGAGCAAAACGTTCATGAAGGGGCCGAGCCGCCCGTCCTACAGCCCAACACCGATGCGGCCTAAAGAAACAACTCTGGCGACGGGGCAGGCGCATAGAGGATTAAATAGATGACTAGCGAAAGAGGATCTTCTTTAGTCCTCGAAATTAAGACCAAAATCGACTGTCAGAACCTGTTTCAAGAGGAATTCCCCAATCACTGGCGGGACTCCGGCAATTACCTGTGCCCGTGGCATCAGGACCAGGAACCTAGCCTGCAACCCACTCAGGACTATCTCTATTGCCATGCCGAGGGCAAGTGGTATGACTGCTTTGACATAATCAAATGCTCCAGAAAAGTGACGTTCCCTGACGCTCGCAGGATTCTGGCAGGTCGCGCCGGGATCGACATGTCTGGCGTGAAACAGAGAGGAGGAAGATCTTCCGGTAACGGCCGCAACACTGCAACACCCCCCGGCTTGACGCTTGCGGAATTGGCAAAAGCTAAAAACCTTCAGATAGATGGCCAGACGGGCCTAACTGCCTGGGGTGTCTCCCAGGTCAAGCAACGGGGTGCAACCGTGCTACGCATCCCATATTCCACTCTGGAAGGCGACATTGTTGCAGTCCGGTTTCGACTGAGCCTATCAGGAGGCCAACGGTTCCGGTGGCGCAAAGGGGACAAGGTCCTACTGTATGGATTGTGGCGTATGGCCGGGTTCCGTGAACAGGGCTGGATCTTGCTGGTTGAGGGCGAGACCGATTGCTGGACCGCCTGGGCTCATGACCTTCCTGCACTGGGTATTCCAGGCAAAGGCACCTGGCGGTCCGAATGGGCGGAGCACCTGAACGGCTTTTCAGTCTATCTCTGGGTTGAGCCCGACGCACAGGAACTGCCGCGGAAAATCCTGGAGAGCATTCCCGACCTCATGGTGATCAACGCGCCGGACCGGATCAAGGATTTAAGCGAAGCGCACCTCCAAGGCCGCGAGATACCAGGGTTCGCAGAAAAGCTCAAACAGCAGGCAATTCCAGCGAAGAAGCTGCGCGACGAAGAGGCTGCTGCGCACCTGCGAGAGTTGGAAGAGCAAGCGCAGAGCGTCCTACAGTCCCCCGACTCCTTGGAGCTGGTAAGAAGTGAGATCGAAGCTCTTGGATATGGTGGAGACCTCAATCAACCCCTGATCGTCTATCTTGCTGTAACCTCCCGCCTACTCTCCATGCGTCCCGGCGCAATGCCTGTGCACTTGTTGCTCTTGTCCCAGCCAGGCGCAGGGAAATCCTATACGATAAGCACTGTTCTGCTCCTTCTTCCTCCCGAAGCCTTCAAGGTCATCGACGCAGATTCGCCTCGTGCCCTGATCTATGATGACAGCGACCTACAGCGCCGCGTGCTCGTATTTGGCGAAGCCGATAGCCGACCGGCGGGAGAGGACAACGCCGCGGCCAGTGCGGTCCGCAACCTACTCCAGGATCATCACTTGCATTACGACGTGACCGTGAAGGAGCCCGACGGCGGCGGTTATACTGTCCAGAAAATCCGCAAGGAGGGCCCTACGGTTTTGGTCACGACCTCAACGCGGCGGCTTGGCGCACAGCTCGACTCCAGGCTGTTCACGCTGGACATTGATGATGGGCTCGACAAGCTGAGGGCTGCTCTCCAGACGCAGGCAAGCCTTGAACTGAGCGGTCCACACGAACCTGACGCCGGATTGATCGCATACCAGGCTCTTCTCCAGAATCTCGCCCCTTGGGATGTCGTGGTCCCTTATTCCAAGGGATTCGCCGGACTCTTGGGGAAACGCGC
Organism: Deltaproteobacteria bacterium; assembly: GCA_016875095.1. Classification (GTDB taxonomy): domain Bacteria; phylum Desulfobacterota; class Desulfomonilia; order Desulfomonilales; family Desulfomonilaceae; genus VGSG01. Next base: position 525 of record VGSG01000031.1, on the reverse strand, counting down.
AACTGGCGCACGCATACTCCGAGACTTCGCGCGTCTCGTCTCGCTCATAAAGGCAGTCACCATTATGCGGCACCGACACCGATGTAGAGATGAGAGTGGCCGCCTTGTGGCTGAGATTCAGGATTACGCTTTTGTTCATGCCCTGGTGGGGCCGATGTACGAGGCTACCGTCACAGGGGCTACTGATGAGGTCCGCGCGGTAGTGACTTCGGCGATCTCGCTTTACAGCGAAAGGGGTAAGGAACCCGTCACCGTTACCGATGTGGCCAAATACCTGCATATCCACAAAAGCACGGCGTCGCGTCGAGTACGAACCGCTCTGCGAGGAGGCTGGCTGATCGGCGACAATTACACTTGAGCGTCAGCGACAATTAGACTTGTGCATCCATCAGGGTGTGGTTGTCTGGTAGAGATGCCCGGAAGTTTTCACTGGGAGGGGGCATCTGGTGCAGACGACGGACGCTCAAGTGAGGAAGATGATGAAGGAGTATAGGAGGACGGGAAAGGTGGGAGAATCGGCTCTTC
>VGSG01000030.1 GCA_016875095.1 Deltaproteobacteria bacterium | reverse complement strand
CTGTCACAAATGTCTGGTGCTGCGATGCGACCATTCCTATGGATGTGCTTTGTTGCTTCGATCCTTTAGGCAACGCGACGCATTCGGCTCTTTCGTTTGACGTGCTCGGTGAAGACGTGCTCATCACGGGCGCAGGTCCGATCGGATGCATGGCCGCTGCAATCGTGAAGCACGCGGGAGCTCGCTACATCGTGGTAACCGACGTGAACCCGTACCGGCTGGAGATCGCCAGAAAGATGGGCGCGACCCTTGTGCTCGATGTTCGTTCCGACTCTATCAAGGAGGCCCAGAAGAAACTGGGCATGAAAGAGGGATTCGATGTGAGCCTGGAGATGTCCGGGAACCCTGAAGCATTACACGCCATTTTTGCAAACGCGTGTCATGGCTCCAACATTGCGCTCCTGGGCATCTATGAGAAAGAATTCGCCATTGATTGGGATGTCGTGGTCTTCAACGGATTGACCATTCGAGGCATATACGGCCGGGAAATGTATCGAACCTGGTACCAGATGACTTCAATGCTCCAGTCAGGTCTGGACATAACCCCTGTGATCACCCATCTTTTCCACTACACCGACTTTGAAAAAGGATTCGATGCAATGCGCTCTCGTGAATCCGGAAAGGTAATCCTGAATTGGATGGATGAATAACTGGATGGATATAATGGGCTCCAAGAACCGGACAAGACCCTGCGGCGAAAAAGCCTATCTTTTCATTCCTCGTCTGCCAGTCTGTATGCTGCTCGAGGGAGTTCCGAGGATATTCTAAAGCCCGATTCGCTGAGCCGGCTCAACAAAGGCTTTACCTGAGGCAATACCCTCTCTTTCTTAGCCAGTAGAATGATGCCAATCGTTCCTCTCACACGGATCCCGAGAGAGGAAGCGCAATTCCTTGCTGCTCGGTCATCCAGAATGACCTCGTACCCGGGGTTGATGTAGGCCCAGGAGATGACTTCCGTCTCGCCTTTACCCAAATCCCAGGACAAAACAAGAGGAGGAACTTCTTCCAATCGGCGAACGAAGGAGGCCCCTTCTCTATGTATCCAAACATTGGCAGGGTCATCAGCGGACCCTTTGTCCAATTCCCAGACCACGCCCTCTGGAACAATCAGGTCGGAGCACATCCTTTCGAGCAGGGAAATCCCGGAGATCTTGCCAAGAGTAATGAGCGGAGAAGCGTTTACAACCCATTTCTTACTCACGGGTCAGTTCCTCAGAGAGTTCGTCAGGTGTCTGTTGAAAAGGAGAAACACGGAGTCTTGAGAGTGCCTCGAGAAAACTCTCCCGGCTTACACCAGCAAGTTCCGCAGCCTTCGATTGAGACACCAGACCTATCTCGTACCATTTGGCTGCCGCTGCCAACCGCATCTCTTGCACGAACTTCTCCGGGCTGCTCCGAAGAGCTGAAAAGGCGTCGTCGGGGAGATCAATGGTTATTTGAGTCGACATGCTTCACCTCGGATTCGCTCAGCCGTTTTTCCGCTAAGACAGGCCCTTGTGCCTACCCTTGAAAATATCCTTTTTTTTCAAAGAGAACAAGCAGAGGTTTACGGGCGTCCTCGATGTTCTCCAACACCTCCCGAAGAATTTCCCTCTAGGATTGCTTCCCCCGCTTTTCAGCGGGGCCGCAATCAGACTGCCTCCCCGCGTAGCGGAATAGTGACGGAATCATCTTCCAGCTAATCCACGTGCAGAATAACGGCAAAGTTGTTGAACATGACCCAGACTTCGTCCTGTTCTTGGATGTCGAGCTTCCGCCTACTCTCTTCGGTTACCAGCGAGCACAATTCGGTCCCGTCCGGGATGCGCACCACGAATTCAGTAGTGAGTTTCCCCCGGACGACCTGGGTGATCGTGCCGTGAAAAATATTCTCTGCGGTGCACATAGGCGCGGTCGGCGATTTCTCTACAATGAGCCAGGGGGCTTTGACTTCCGCTGTGACCAAAGAGCCCTTCTTCAATCCCATTCTTTTCAGGCTGTTGTTCGTGATCACGGTGGATACGATGTCACCGGCCACTGTGACCACATCCACTCGAGATTGGATATCTCCCTTTTGTATGTGGCCTATTTTCCCGAAAAAAGTGTTACGCGCGCTGGTTTTTCGACGGCTTTCCTTTTCGATGAAATGCCTGGCCACCTGATGAATGTCTTCATCGGAAAAAGCTACCAGGGATGCTGTTAAGTTTGGGGTGGAGTGCCCCAGAATCCGTTGCACCACGGGCAAGGGCACGTTGCTGTGCATGAGTTCCACAGCTCGGGCTCGCCGGATGGCATTGGGCGACACGAGATCTTGCGCAAAACCACACTCAGTCCCTCGTTCGTAGAACTTGCGCCGCACGTGCGCCGCATCCACCTGCAACCATGCGGCTTCCTGTTCGCCAAGAGCCGAGGTATTCAATGTCGCCAGTATTTCCTTCATTAGTTCCGATGAAATCTGCACTTCACGGAACGACGATTTGTCTATGGAAGGCGCATCACTGTAACGGACAACGCGTTTGGAGACATCGATGTGCTTGGCCGGATCGAGCGCCAAGACCTCATTCAGCCGAGCGCCCGTATAACGAATAAGAAGAAAGATCAGCAAGATACGTTTTCTCGAAACATGCGTGTCCATACGGGATGAAGCTTCCGCCCACGAGCGAAAAGCCTGCTCCAGCTTGGCTAACTGAGTCGGATCGAGGCATCGACTCTGATCCGCCGCGGCATAGATACGGGCAGGGTTTGGGATATCCGGTCCGAGGTGGGGCCTCATGTGACCTGAGGCTTTCAAATCTCGGGCTCTCGACCTGGGCAAGATCTTTCGTTTCGGCATTTCGTGGGAATATCCTTCCATATTTCAAGCGGATGGTACCACAACCCCATGCTCAGACCAATGCCGGCCGTGGGAAAAAAGAGTTGACAAGGTTCATGGGGTCTTCTTATCATAGTGACACGCTTTTGGCAAAAAACGTGTCATAAGAACCACAAGGGTAACCACAGCGGCATCGGGTCCGTTCCTGCACCCCTATACCTTTGAGATTCCGTCCTCGCCGCGCTTGAAGCACGACCTCGATTCCGTCTAGCGGCCCAAATGGAGGCTCAAATGTTTTTTCCGGTTTCGGGCGTTGAAACGGCAATTTGGATCCCTCCACTGGTAGGGCTTGTCATATCGTTCTTTACCTCTATGGGAGGCATATCCGGGGCCTTTCTCATACTTCCCTTTCAGATGAGTGTGCTCGGATTTACCACGCCTGCGGTCACTCCCACGAATCTCGTATTTAACATCGTGGGCATTCCCAGCGCAGTGTACCGTTATTTCAAAGAGGGCCGCATGAACTGGCCTCTGGCGTGGAATATCATCGTGGGAACGATTCCCGGCCTTGTCCTGGGCCTTTTCATACGGGTGTGGTGGCTGCCGGACCCGAGGGCGTTCAAGCTGTTCGTGGGATGTGTTCTTTTCTACATCGGCGGACGTATGCTCTATCAGCTTGTGAAAGATCGAGGAAAAAAGACCGCGGAAAAGGCGGCGGAATCAAAGATGCGAGAGCAACCTGTCGCGCAGCCGAGCATGGTAACGAACCCCGGTCGTCCTGCTATTTGCACGACTAAGTGGACGCTTACCTGCACCGAATACGAATTCTTTGGTGAATGTTTCCGTTTCCATACGACGGGACTTTTTCTCTTATCCCTCGTGGTGGGCTTGATCGGTGGGGTTTACGGCATCGGCGGCGGCGCGATCATAGCCCCGTTCCTTGTCTCATTCTTCGGGCTCCCGATTCACACCATAGCCGGCGCGACGCTGATGGGAACATGTGTGACTTCGGTCGGAGGGGTGATATTTTACGAGTTCTTCGGGCCGCTCGTGGCGCTTCCCGGTCAAAGCGTGCGTCCGGACTGGTTACTGGGCTTTCTGTTTGGGATCGGCGGATTCGTTGGGATGTACTTCGGGGCGCGCGCTCAGAAGTTCGTGCCCAGCAGCATCATCCGCCCTGCTCTTGCCATAGTTATCGTAGCTCTCGGATTGAGGTATGTGGTAGGTTACTTTGTATGAGATTCAGCTCTTATTTCTGAGACTTACTCTCCACGTGGATGACAGTAAGTGCCCTAAACGTTGGGCACGTTTTCAAAAGCAGGGAGTTTTTGGTGGAGGGGCCCGGGGAGGCCCCTTTTTGCAGAAAAAGGGGCCTCTCCGACAACTCTTCCAAGAGCTGCCAGTCCTTGAAACCGGCCTTATGAGTGGGCGCAGCCTCCGGACATGTCGCCGTGGCCTTGGCAGGTGAAGCTCAAATCGAACGAGGCAAGCTTCTTTTCTCGGATAAGATCCAGATTCTCGCGCACCGTCCCCTGAGTCGCCCGATAAACCGAAATGCCCTGCGCTTGAAGCTTCATGAGCGCACCAGCTCCGATGGCGGCGACAACCACAGCGTCAACGGGTCGCCCGCCCAGAGCTTTCAGCGGTTGACACATGCCGTGGGCATGATGCTGGTCCCCGTTTCGGACCTCTTCGAGACTCATATCCTGCGTATCGACAATGACGAACCCTGGCGCAGAGCCAAAATGCCCGTAGACCGTGCTTTCCATGCCGTTGAGCGCCTCAGCGGGAAAACAGATCTTCATGCTTTATCTCCTCATCGTAGATTTGAGTTTTGAATTCAGGATGTCCGCGCTGTCAGCGCGGCGTTCACGATTTTGCACCGCCGACTCGTTGTCGTCGGCAGGCGCCTCGCCCTTTTGCTGGACCACCGCCTTGCTCAATTCGATGGATTGAGCTGCCCTTACACGCAGGGCATTCCCCTGGTCTGCCCGTTCCGTACGGAACACTCCAGGTGTGTCGGCATTGATCGCACAAGAACGTTCGCTGTTCAGTCATCTGCACTATGCCTCCTTCGACGCGAAGAGCCAGACCCCCAACCAGGACCTGCGCCACTTTCCGCCTCGCAGCCTCGACAATTCTGCCAAAGGTCTGTCGCGAGACGTTCATTTGCTCCGCGGCCTGTTCCTGATGAAGCCCTTCGAGGTCAGCCAGCCTGAGGGCTTCGAACTCATCCATGGAGAGAACAACCTCCTCCAGGGTAGAGAAAGGCAACCCAACAGGCTTGAACACTGTGCAAGCCGGTTGGTGACTGATTCTTCTGCAGCACTTGGGTCTGGCCATTCGGTTGTACCGTGCGAGTCCATTATGAGCATATGCTCATAATTGTCAAGCATAAAATCTTGTGCAGATTGCCACAAGTTAGTCACTTGTTCGCAAATACGATGGCACAGGCGCCGGACCCCATACCCAGAGCTGAGAGTTCCCCGCGTGCGCACAGGCGCACCAACTCCGCCGACAGCTCTGGTAGGACGGGCATCCTGCCCGTCATTCATAGACAGGCGGGACGCCTGTCCCACCGAAGTGTGTTCCACTTCTTCCGGCCGGACTATAGCGATTCTCGAAAATTTTGCCTGATCGCTCTTCTATTGAACAGACGTGCCGCTTCATGCAGGAAGGGTCAAGGCTATGGCAACGTCGCTTCAGAGGGTGCCACTGCTGGGCAAGCCAGCAGTGGCACCCCTGGCAAGAGTAATCATCGCATAGTGATTGAAATGCGATGGCTCTTTGCAAACCATCTGGGCGAGCAACCGCTACGGTCTCCTGCCGTCCAGGGATTCCACTTCGTACAGTTCTTTGTCCCCTCCCAATCCTTTGAGGCACACCCTGAAGTCGGTCGAGACCTTAACCCGGTCACGTAGGAGGTTGTAGGTCTGTTCGGAGATAACTATCCTCCCGCCGCTCGCCGTGGTTTGGATTCTCGCGGTGACGTTCACGTCCGAGCCCACTATTCCATATTTCGCTCTGCTGTGGGTACCGATGTTGCCCACAACCACTTCGCCCGTATGAATACCGATACCGACTCGGAGTTCCGGGAGCCCCTTAAATTCGTCCTCTGAGCGGAACGTCTCATGAGTGATTTGCATATCGATGGCGCATTTGACCGCGGCCGCCGCCCGCGCGCTCACGTCCGATTCAATTCCGTCGAAGAAGGTCAGGATGGAATCCCCGTAAAAATCGACGATAATTCCCTGATATCTTTCGATTACGTCGATCATCCGGCCGAAGTAGCGGTTGAGGACCTTGATGACCTGTTCGGGCTCCAGCTTTTCCGCTGCCGCGGTGAAGTTTCGCATGTCCGCCATCATGATGGTGACGGTCTTTTTTTCGCCGCCCATGCGGAGAGCTTCGGGTCGGCGCATCAATTCTTCGGCAATCTGTTTGTCCACATACCGGCCGAACGTCTGCTGGATGAGGTCGCGTTGCTTAAGTCCCCCGATCATTTCGTTGAAGTTCCGCATGAGCACGCCTATTTCATCAGACCTCTTATTCGGTAACCGGACGTCGTAGTTCCCCTCTCTCACCTTGGCCGCGGCCGCGGATATGTCTGAAATGGAGGAGGCCACAGATCGAGTTGTCAGGCGGATCAGAACGAGGATGATAACAAGAACCACCAGGCCTCCCAAGCCGTAGAAGAAGCGAAATTGCAACATGGGAGCGAGGATCTCGTGCCCTTTCGAATAGAAGAGCAGGTACCAGTTGATGGAAGGAACCTTGTAAAAGCCGACCACTATATCAGGCGGATGGCCAACGCCGAATACGGTTCCGTATGGCTTCCGCAAGACCTCTTCCAGCACTTTCTTGTCCAGCGGATCGCCCGAATCTCCCAGTTGCCGTCCCCGGGGAGTGAATTTGTCCGTATGGGCGAGCAATTTGCCTGTGCTCGTGACTAAAGCCGTCGCGCTGTCTCCCCACAGTCCCATCTTTTGAACCGGCTCGATGAGAGAATCGAACGCGATTCTCACAAGGAGGCGCTTGGCCGGCAAGTTGCCCTGTCCGGGGATGAATTTGATGATATGCATGGTTCTGTCTGCGGAGGCCGAATCCAGCACGGGCGTGCAAACGTTCATGTCTCCGCAGAGCTCCATAGTGTACAGGCCTTCGGTGATCCCTCGCTGGAGCTCTTCGTCAAGCGAACCACCCGTGTCCTGGTTCTGCCCCTCCTCTCTCACGGGGGCCAGGTCCACGAACCTGATTCCTTTTTGCAAGGTGAGTTGCTGGACGAGAAACGCTCGTGTGACATCTCCGTTGGGGATTTCAGCCGTCTTGGCAATCAGGTCGATCAGATCCACCTTTTCCTTGAGCTGGCGGTCGATTTCCAGAGCGGCTTTTTCCAACTTCAGGGTTGTGGAAAGGCTCCACTGATCGAAAAGAAAACCTCTGATGTACAAGAAGCCTGCAACCCCGACGGCAGTAAGAACAATCGCCACGGGCAGCAGAAGGAGGAGCAGAAACCTCCTTTCCAGCGAAAATATCATGTCTGTCCTCTATTCGACTCTCTTGCGCGATCCGCGGATGCGCGTCAATGTCCATGTTTCATCTTTAGCATTTTCTTCCAGCCTTTTGCCTGAACATCGCTCAACTGAACTTGAGAAAAGGGGACAACTCTGCTCCCCTTATGTTCCGAGCCGAACTTTTCCGCGTCTTCCTTTTTTGCGAAGGGGACCGCTTCAGGCCCCATAGTGCCTTCCACGCTGCTCCCGACGACAAACCACGCTGCATTGGCATCGATGAATTTCTTCGTTCCGTAATCCAACGCAAAGATGTGCTTAACATCGGCCTTGTTGAGAGGGTGCTTATCGGGAGTAAGCAAATACATAAACATATGTGAGGGCCCGTCGAGGCCCACCACTTTGCCGTCCTTCAAGACCACCGCGGCCGCGCCTATGTCTTTACTCGACCCGGGCTCCATGTTGCATACCGGACACTTGACCGAGGTGTCCAGTTTCGATCCGTCAGGCAGGTCCAGCTTTTCAGCCGCGGCCGAAACCCAACAAGGCAAGGCCGCCGCGAGCATCATCCCCAGTGTAAGCACAAACAGAGCTTTTCTCAATTGGGCGCTCATCTGTCTCCTCCTGTAAGAGCGGTATCCCGCTGTGTCCTTTTGAACTCAATTTCCTTCACCAGACAATAGATTGTGGGGACCACGAATATGGTAATAATGTCGATACACATTCCTCCGAAACTCGGCAGAGCCATGGGCACCATGACGTCAGCGCCTCTTCCTTTGGACGTCAGCACCGGGATCAAGGCAAGAATGGTGCACGCTGTTGTCATGAGCGCGGGTCTCACTCGCTTGATTCCCGCTTCCAGCGTGGCCTCTCTAATTTCAGCCACGGACTTGAACTTATGTTTCTCGAAGACCTGATCCAGGTATGTGGAATAGATGACACCGTCATTCGTTGCGATCCCGAAAAGCGCAAGGAAACCGACCCACACGGCGACACTCAAGTTGTACGGCCTCACCTGAAAGAGTTCCCGCATATTCACGCCGAACACGCTAAAGTCCAGGAACCAGGGCTGGGAATACAACCAAAGCATCATGAACCCACCGGACCAGGCCACAAAGATCCCTGAAAACACATTTAATGAAGTGGGCGCCGAACGGAACTGGAAGTACAGGACCATGAAAATCAAAAAAAGGGCCACGGGAATGACTATCCGCAGCGTTTGCTCCGAACGGACCTGGTTCTCATATGAGCCTGCAAACACAAAGGAGGCCCCGGCAGGCAGTTTCAGCTCGCCTGCGCCGATCTTATGTTGCAGGTAATTGTTCGCCGCAGTCACCACGTCCACTTCCGCGGTCTCTGGCTTCTTGTCGAACAACACGTAACTCACCAGGAAGGTGTCCTCGCTCTTGATTGTCATGGGGCCGCGAACATAATTGATCTGCGCTATGAGGTTGAGGGGGATTTGCACTCCCTCGTTCCCGGGAATAAGTATTTTTTCAAGCGCTTCAAGCGAATCGCGCAGCTCCCTCTGATACCTCACTCTTACCGGATAGCGCTCCCTTCCTTCAACCGTGGTCGTGATCCGTCTGCCGCCCACGGCAATCTCGATGACGTCTTGAACTTCTTGTATCTTAACTCCGTATCTGGCTATGGCCTTTCTGTCGATCGCGATCTCTATGTAAGGATTCCCGATGACTCTGTCCGCGATGACCGAAGATGGCTCTATGGATGGGACTTCTTTGAGAAACCGCTCGATTTCCATCCCGACTTTTTCTACTTCATCAAGGCTTTTCCCACGTATTTTCACGCCCATAGCAGCTCTCATGCCGCTCTGAAGCATGACAATTCGCGCCGCGATGGGCTGCAACTTTGGGGCGGACGTGGTCCCCGGGAGTTGGGCCGCGGCGAGAATTTCTTTCCAGATGTCATTGGGCGACTTGATATTCGGTCTCCAGTTTCGGATGGGCTTTCCGGTATCAGGATCCAGCACGCGTTGACCGGTGAGCGGGTCGGTCTTGTATTCGGGCTTGTAGTTGATCACGGTCTCGATCATGGAGAGAGGCGCGGGATCGAGGGCACTCTCCACTCTGCCTATCTTTCCCACCACACTTTCCACCTCGGGAATGGCCCTGATGGCCATATCCTGTTTCTGTATCACATCGAGCGCTTCTCCGATCGCCGCATGAGGCATAGTGGTGGGCATATACAAGAACGAGCCCTCGTCCAGGTCCGGCATGAACTCCTTACCCAGTCCGGGGAACGCGTGGTTGAGTCCGGACCATATCCTGGAAGATCGCACAGGATCTTCCGCGGACGCAACCGGTGGAGCGGCGTCGCTCTTCACCTCCGGGCCGTGCGCGTGTTGAGCGATCAAGCGCGGAGGTTGAAGCGCTCCTTGCGAGGTTGCGGACTCGCTCTTCTGGACCAAGATTTTGTTTATGGTCCAGGGGATGAAGCCGAACACCTTATCGAACCCGAGCCAGATCACCGCTCCGAAAACAATAAGGGAGAGCGGCGCGCAAAGAAACGCCGCCTTGTGGTCAAGGGCCCAGGCGAGCAGTGGCCGATAGAACGACGTGAAAATCTTCCTGATCCCGAGTAATCCGAAAATGATGCCCGAGGTGAAGATCACGTTGCGTGCAATACCGACCTCGGGCCCCAGTGGGAGCCAGTGTTCCGTAAGCAAGACCACCACGAACACCAGGGCCGCGAGATTCATAAACGTCGGCGCTCGTTTGCGATATTGCTCCGGGACATACAGAGCGGCCAGCTTCACGAGCCCCATAAACATGACCGGGACTCCGATCCACCAGGAAACGATAAATCCCACCAAGAGCCCACCAACTGTAACCAGAGAATTCAGAATGATCGTAGGCCGCACTTTCAGGTTCCATTTGCGAAATGCGAGGTGAGCCGACGGTGGAATCAACATCAATGCAAGCACCAGCGAGGCTCCGACCGCGAAGGTCTTGGTGTACGCAACCGGACTGAAGAGCTTTCCTTCAGGTCCTGTGAGACTAAAAACGGGCAGGAAGGATATTATGGTAGTCAGGGAGGAGGTCATCACCGCGCCTCCCACTTCGGACGCGGATTCCACAATCAGACCGAGTAAAGATTTGTCCGACCTGCCCTCTTCAATATGCCGAAGAATGTTTTCACAAAGGATGATGCCCATGTCCACCATGACGCCGATGGCAATGGCAATGCCTGAAAGGGACATGATGTTGGCATCGATCCCAAGGATCTTCATCACGATAAAGGTCACGATTACCGCGAGGGGGAGCACCGCGGAGATGAGCGCGGAACTGGCCAGGTGGTTCACCATCACAATGACCACGATAACGGTAACGAGGATTTCGTCGAACAACGCTCTCTTGAGCGTATCCAGCGTCTCGTATATCAGGGTGGTTCGGTCGTAGAAGGGAACGATCTTGACTTGCGAGACTCTACCGTCCGGCAATGTCTTCGTAGGAAGCCCGGGCGCGATCTCCTTAATCTTATTCTTGACATTCTTGATAACCTGGAGCGGATTCTCACCGAACCGCACCACCACAACCCCGCCCACAGCTTCCGCGCCCTCTTTGTCGAGCGCGCCCCGTCTCATTTCCGGCCCGAGGGTCACGCGTCCCACTTGTTTGATAAAGAGCGGCACGTTTTCGTTTACCTTGACGACGCTGTTCTCTAGGTCTTCCACAGATCTCAGAAATCCGAGGCCGCGGATTGTGTATTCAGCTCGATTCACTTCGATGGTAGCGGCGCCCACATCCAGGTTGGCCATGCGGACTGCGTTGTATATATCCGGGAGCTGCACCCCGTGCGCTCTCATTGCGTTGGGGTCTATGTCCACCTGGTACTCTCTGACGTACCCGCCGATCGACGCGACTTCACTTACGCCGCCGGAGGATTGGAGATAATACCGGACGTAATAATCCTGGATGGTGCGGAGTTCATCCAGGCCGAAGCCTTCACCTTCCAGGGTGTACCAGAAAACCTGCCCCAATGCGGTGGCGTCGGGACCGAGCGTGGGTTGAACGCCGGTAGGCAATATGCCCGCTGGAAGTGAATTGAGCTTCTCCAGTATTCTCGATCGAGACCAATAGAATTCGATATCTTCTTTGAAAATGATGTAGATCGTGGAAAAGCCGAAAAAGGAGTTGCTGCGTATCGCCTTCACTCCCGGGATGCCAAGGAGCGAGACCGTGAGCGGATAAGTGATTTGGTCCTCGATGTCTTTAGGCGATCGGCCTTCCCAGACCGTGAAGACTATTTGCTGGTTCTCGCCGATGTCAGGGATGGCGTCCACGGGAACGGGATTTCGAGGGAGCCATTTTACGTCCCAGTCAAAGGGCGCCACTGCCATGCCGTAGAAGATTATCCCTATTAGGAGCGCGCCAACGAGCACCTTTTGTTCGGTCCAGAAGCGCATCATCTTGGCGAAGAACGATTCCGACCGTGGCCCGACTCCAGGATTCTGACCGGAGGCTGGATTCATTTGCCATCTCCTTCATGCTTGGAGTGAGAGCCTCCTTCATCTGAGCCGCCTTTCTTCGGGCCGTCATGTTCGTGCTTTTCAACAGGCGACGAAGCGGGCTGTTCGCGGGCGCTTTTCTCCGGCGCCGATGTCTTTTCCGGAGGTATTCTCTCTACCAATTCGGCGCATTGGAGCATGTCCTGTCCTTTGAACGGTTTACGGCCGAAATAGGGATTGCGCCTCTGCTCGCTCCCTTCTATCCAGTACGCCCCTTTCTTGTCGAATGCCATAGGACAATGAAAGACCACGAGCGGATCGTCCATCGTGTGTCTGAAGCCCATGAGTAAGCGCACGAAGTCCTCTGAAAGAGACCCGAATGCCTTGCGTTTCCCCTCCACATCCTTGCCTTCGATCAACTGCTTCAGGTTACCCGACATAGAGTCCGAAAGTTTTGTCCAAGTCTCGTGGGCTTTACTCTCCAACCTGTCGATCTTCATGCCTTTGAGAAATTGCGCCAGCTTCTCCCCGGATTTGGTAGCGTCGTCCAGCTTTTCTTCCACGAGCGCCTCTTTGAGAGCCAAGTACTCCTTGATCCCCGGCGTCAGCTCGTTGAGGAATTCCGCAGGCGCCTCGACCTTTTCCACCAGCTCCTCCTCGGCAGCCGGTTGAGTAGGCGGGGAGCCGGGCTTTAGCTTTACATCGGGAACGTGCATCATGCTCGACCTGGCAAGGATCTGCATGGCGCTGTCGATCTTGAAGTTGCCTCGCGTGACGACCCGTTCGCCCTCTTTGAGCCCTTCATAGACCACGTATTTGTCCCCAGCCCTCGGGCCCAGGATCACTTCACGCAATGCATATGTCGGCTGGTCGGCTTGCGGCAGCTCAACGTAGACAATGCTCCGCTTGCCGGTGATCAAGGGAGCGGCCGCAGGAATTGTGAGAGGGCTCACTGGATTCTTCTCGTCAGCGTATCCGAAAGCAGACGCGGGTTTGAGCTCCATCTTGCTTTCCGGACAAAACCCCGGAGTGTCTGAAGGCGTGTCGCTGAGGTGAACCGGGCAGATGTATTTCCCCGCCCACTCGGACTTGATTACGCGGCCCTTCGCGTCTACTTCGGCTTCCAATCGAGCGCTCACGAACATTCCGGGCCGAAGGCTCAAGTCCGGGTTGTCTGCTTCAACACGCACTTTCACCGATCGGGTCTTCGTGTCGAGGACGGGATCGATGAAGAGCACCTTGCCTTTGAAGGTTTTACCGGGCGCCGAAGAAGTGGTGAAGGTGACTTCTTGACCGTATCTGATCCACGGCATGTCGGTCTCGTACGCATCCAATTTTACCCAGACGCGGGACAAGTCGTTGATCACATACATCTCTTGCCCCTCTTTGACGAACTGGCCCAAGACCGCCATCTTCTTCATGACGACACCACTAATGGGCGCCCGAAGCGTCACGTAGAGGATCGGCTTTTGTTTCGCCTTGAGTTCATCAACCTGTTCCCTGGTGAGGCCCTGTTGCATGAGCTTCTCTTCAGCCCCTTTGATAACCTCCTTGTCTACGTCTTTCGTCCGGATGCTCTCAAAAAGTTCCACCTGGGACTTGATGAGGGTTGGGCTCCAGATTTTGACCATCGGATCCCCCCCATTCACCATCACTCCGGTAAAATTCACATACAGTTCATCCAGGCGGCCGTCCACGCGGGCAGGCACAAACGCAACGCGGGTCTCGTCCTCAAAGACCATGCCCACCATATTTACGTTGACCTTTGCATGTTCCCGTTTCACGGGTGAAGTTTCCACCTCGGCCAGCTTCTTCGCCGTTTCAGACATGGAGTATTGGGTGAGGGACGCGGTCGTTATCGGACCGGCGCCCGTCTCAAGCGGAACAAGATCCATGAAACAAATCGGACACTTGCCTGGATTCGGGAGTTTGATCTGGGGATGCATGGCGCAGGTCCACAAGGTCGCCTTGGTCTCTTTAGGCGGTTCCGCTTTGTCAGCCTTCTGTTGCGCGGTCTCAGCCGCGGGCCCGCGTGCAAGCTTGTCATCCCGGACCGACCCGCCGCCGGATAAGAAGTACCCCGCGGCAAACGCGATGAGAATCGCCAGAGCAACAAGCAAAGGTTTTCTGTGGCGTTCGTCGAAAATGATTTGGAGAGGGCTTCCGTTCATGTCCGCCTCCGTGCCGGAGCCTCAAGAAGCTTCCGCAGGGCGCCTGTTGCGGGATACACTTACCGGTTCATCAGGCGCGTCACATATCGTCATGTGTGAGGGAACTGTCATGGCAACAATCTGGGTGTGAGCCGGGACGGCGCGCTCAGGACAAGAAGGCGCATGCTCGAAGGTACAGATCTCGTGCGCTCTTAGAGCTGGAGCGCGGCAATGCGCGCGGGATGGCTCGAAGCCACGCAGGAGGACCGCCTACGACGGCATCAACCGGTATGGCGTTCGCAATCCTCCACCTGCCGGGAGCAGGCACGGATGGGACCCATGAAGAGCATTGGCGCCGATCTCCCGCGGCGCGCTCTGCCACACATCCCTCATCGGGCGACTCGTTCCAGTGGCGGGTTATCGGGTCTTGGTGACAAGCCGCGACATGACATGCGCAGCCTATAGCGCCGTGACAATTACAACACAATACGTTCATGCCCGTGGAATATAGGACGACGGCGGGGGTAATCACAATTATGATGATAAGCCAAATTCTCGACATAATCTTCACCGCTCGCCTCATCCATCTGTTTGTCATTTGTAGACGCGCCGGCTCAAAGTCAAGGGCCTCCGGTCGCTTGTACCATTGCTGATTGCCTCCCATCAACGACACTGATCACGCGGTACAGTTCCCGGAAACCGTTGAGACCTTTGAGCGCGGCCTTTGCGGTCGGTCCAACCACGATCCGATCGCCGAGAATCCGGTAGGTTCGTTCGGAGATCATCACCGCGCCCGGTTCCGCGTAAGATTGAATGCGATCGGTCTCGTTAACCGCGGAACCAACAATGCCGTACTTTGCCCTGGCGTCCGATCCCACATTTCCAACAACCACTTCACCCGTATGGATGCCCACCCGCATCTCGAGCGGTGGGAGTCCTTCTTTTTCATTTTCGCGGGAAACCTCGCGCGCCGCTTCTTGCATCTCTAACGCGCATTTCGTCGCGTCAAGGGCTCGCTGCGGGGTATCGGCACTGATCCCATTGAAAAAGGCGAGCACCGAATCACCGTAAAAGTCCACGATTATTCCTTGGCGCTTGTCAATAATGTCAATCATTCGAGAGTAATACCTGTTCAGGATGTGAATGACCTGCTGAGGCTTGAGCTTTCCAGCCTTTTCGGTAAATCCCTGCAAGTCGGACATGAGAATGGTGACCACCCGGTTCTCGCCCCCCAGTTCCAAGGCCGCGGGGTTCTTCATCAGCTCTTCGGCCACGTTCCTGTCCACATATCGGCCGAATGTCCGTTCGATAAGCTCACGCTGTTTCAGCCCCACGACCATGCGATTGAATCGTTTATTCAGCAGCCCGATCTCGTCGGAGCGCCCCTCATCCAGCCTTACCAAAAAGTCCCCTGTCTCGACTCGCTCAGCCGCCTCGCCGATTTCGGTCACCGCACGGGCAACAGGTCTGGTATTGACTCGGATGAGGAAGGCGATGACGAGGAGGCCGATAATCCCCGCCACCAAGTAGTTGAAACGGAATCGCACGATAGGAGCAAGGATCACGTCTCCCTTCGAGAAGAGGACCAGGTGCCAGTTCGTCGTCGGAATACGGTAAAAGGACCCCACCAGGTCCGGCGGATGCCCTTCTCCAAACACGGTCCCGAATTCCTTCTTGCTCATCTCCTCCAGGATCCCGCTTTCAACAGGGTTGCCCGAGGCTCCCAGTCCGTGCATCCCTGACATGGTCTTGTCCGTGTGCGCGAGATACTTACCGTCCGGGGCGACCAGACAGGCATAGCTCCCTTCCCACTGACCAATGTGCAACACATGCTGCAGGAACGAATCAAAGCTCACTCCCACCGTGAGCCTCTTCGTGGGTGACCCGTGCGGGTCACCACCGAAATCTCGCGTCATTTCCAGAAAGCTGACTCCTTCGCCCCAGTCCGTCCATATAGGTCGCACATCGCCATGCATCATCCATCCCGGACCCCGGCCCATCATGCGGCCGGCTTGCCTGGGCTCTGCCCCGCGGATCGACGAAACATCGTAATGGCCTCCGCGCTGCCCCGGCATGGATTGGCCCCGTGCCCTCGGACTTCCCGCAGCAGCCTGATCAGCCGGAGTTACCGGCCGTTCCTCCGAAGGAGACCTCTTCTCCCCGGGACCGACGATCTTGATATGAGCGAAGAGCACCCCTTGCTGGCCCCTCAGTCGCTCCAGGAGAAACGCCTGCGTCGCAGCCGGCTGAGACATGCTGTCGGATTGAGCCAAGAGCTCGATTAGCTCTCGCTTCTCTTGCAACCTCATCTGAATCTCATGCGCGGTCTTCTCTAACTTCAACCGGGAGCTCGCGGTCCATTGCTCAAGGAGATACCCACGCGCGTAAAAAAAAGACGCTGCGCCTGCAGCCGCCAGAATTAAGACCACAGGCAAGAGGAGCAAAAGGAGGAATCGCCTCTGAAGAGAAAAAATCATAGAGCGCTCTCTTTTTCGATGCCCACTAGCCGGCGCAACACATGTCCCCCTGAACAGCTCATTCAAGACGGTCGGTTCAAGGATAGAACAATGGTGTGGGAGTGAAGGCCCCCTGAAAAGGAGGCTCACCCCGAATGAGGATTGGTTACGCGCCGGAACAGGGCCTTACCATCGGTAATATGTCCGATAGCCCATCCGGCCGAACTTCTTGTGTTTAGGGCCCCAGTAATAATAACCGGGGTAACCGCCATAATAATATGTGACGGCGGGGCCACTGTAGCCCGACCACCCATAGTGGTACGGGCCCCATCCGTAGCCTCCCCAATAGCCTCCGTACGTCCCGCCACGCCAGTGAGCGTATGCCGGAGCGCCGATACTCAGCGCCGCGACCAGAGCGAGAACCACAACAAACAGTGTCCACTTCATCGTTCAGACCTCCTTGCTAGGGTGTCTCTAAGATTGGTTAGTGTCTCCGTAAACAAATCCCGCGTTCTCCCATCATATTTGATGCCGTTTCTCGTAAGATGTTTCGGACTTTGCACGTCGGAGCCCGTATCACGCTGAAAATACTCTGTTGCCGCGCGTCGAGCTTGAGCCTTTTAGGCTGACCAACGCTCCCGCTCCCCTAACCCCTCCCTTGATGGGAGGAGGCAGGGGCGAGATCGGGTCGGTTTCAACGCGGGGCTGCATGGCTACTTTTCCCGCGCGCTTTCCATCGAAAATCGGCGCCTTCACCCCATTTCCTTCGGGGTGAGATATAGCCGCCGAGCCACCTTCCTTTCAAGTCCGAAAAGACCTTGCTTCGAGAAAAGCGGAGTCCTATCGCTGGCGTCCGCTGCCCGCGCAGCACGGAGGCAATGCCGAAAGCGACGTCGGCTTGGCTCTGCTCGTGGAAAGCCTCCCCGGTTCAAGCGCGGGTTGTGCCCAGCTTGGGGGCCACTTGAGCAACGTTGCGGTGGTCGAAGGCTCACCGGGAGGAACCCTTTCCCCAGCGCTGAGAGCAGCCGTCTGCAAGTGGGCAGCGCGCTTGGGCAGCGTGGGCGCCACTCGCATGATGCCCTCAGGGATGGCCGGTTTCACAAAGCCGCCCCGGTCCGTTTGCGGTCCTTGACAGCACGGTGAGAGCGTCTGAGCAGGGGGAAGGCCAGCGCCCACAGACCTTACCCGGGAAGCGGCCTCGGCCCTTGGGAGATCGTACACAACTGACTGATAGGGATTTCGAATCGGACATCTCGGCGATGAAACCTGCCGGACCCCGGGGCCTGGCGCCGCCTGGCAACAGCTTCCCGGGGCGGCTCCTCTCGTCCGGGCGAGGGTCAAGTTATATGGCGGCAGGGCCCGCGCTCCACAGCAAGCGCCTCCGGTCGAGGGGTGCGGGCTTGCCGGGGTAGCCGAATACGAACCACATCCGGGCCCTTGCCCGCACCCGTAACCGCCACAGCCCCCAAGAGCCGATCCTGTCGCAGTTATTACAATGGCAAGAGCCAACAGCGTCGATCTGTATTTCATTTTGTCCTCCTTTGCCCTGAATAGGGGCGCACGGCCATGTCAGATCGCGGCCGGCTGCGGGTAGACATGCCGGCCACCTTATCGTCGCCATTACGCCCCGGCGCCCGCGGCCTGACGGGACACCGTAAATTGGCTCGCCGCCTCGCTCGTTGCGGAAAGCTGCCCATCGGAGACCTCCACGGTGCGGTGGGCAAATGAGGAGTTGGCGCGGCTGTGGGTTACCATGATAATGGTCTGGCCTTCGGAGTTGAGCCGCTTGAGCAGGTTCATCACCTCGTTGGAATTCCGTGAATCCAGGTTCCCGGTGGGCTCGTCCGCGAAGAGTATGGGCGGTTCATTGACGACTGCCCTTGCAATGGCTACCCGCTCCTGTTCACCTCCCGAGAGCTGATTGGGTAGCCTGAGCGCTTTGTCTTGCAAACCGACCCGTTCCAGCGCGGAGACCGCAAGCTCTCTCTTCTGCTTTTCCGTGTGGTGCGTGACGGCAAGGGGGAGCTGCACGTTCTCCAGCACATTCAGGTACGGCACCAACTGAAATGACTGAAAAATGAAGCCCATGAACTCACGCCGGAAATCCGCGCGCTTGTCACTCTTGAGCCCGTAGATATCCACATCGCCGATCAGAATGCGGCCGCTCGTGGGTTGGAGTAGGCCTCCAAGCATGGAAAGAAACGTGCTCTTGCCCGCGCCCGATTCTCCCATGATCGAGATGAATTCAGCCTGCCCTATGGAAAGGTCTATACCGCGGACCGCTGTCACCCTCGAGTCCCCGGTCCCGAATTCCTTCACAACATTAACTGCTTGAATGTAGCTCATGGTTTTCTCCTCACAGGGTTCGTAGCGCTTCGCTCGGATCCATCTTCGACGCGGCGGTTGCCGGGTACAAGGATGCGATCAGACCGATCACGATGGCCAGGAAAACAGCTCCAACGGCCACCAGAGGATCGAGAGAGAAGTGGGATACATGCTCTGTGAAAAAAGGCATGGCAACCCTCGTGGCGCCGATACCCACCAGGTAGCCGATCACGCCTGACGCGACCGAGACGATCAGAGCTTCCAGGAGGATGATTTTCATGATGTGAGACTTCCTGAAGCCTATGGCGCTGAATATGCCTATCTCACGGGTCCGCTCATTGACGCTCCCCATCATAGTCACGAAGACCACCATCGAACCCACCAGGAGAATGAGCGCGGCCACCATGAGAGAGAATTTCTGGAAGTTGTGGAGCGCATCCATACGGCTGGCGACCACTTGTTGAAGCGCGGTGACTTTTGCCGCCGGGATTTTCTCGGATATCTGCGTCACGATCTCGCCGATCGGGCAGTTGTGGCATAGCGCGGCCACTTCGGCCATCGCGATCTTGCCCTCTTTGTCGAAGAGCTTCTGAGCCACGGTTAGGGGCATGAAAAAAAGTTGATCGTCCTGAGAGCCCGTGCTCTCAAGGACTCCGGAAACCTGGAAATCCTTGTCGAGGATCCGGACCTGCGAACCCGGTTTCAATTGGAAACGCTCGGCGGCCTCGTGGCCTACCACAATCTGTCCTATTCCGGATGGCTTCTCGCCGGTGATTTTCCACCAGCGCTTGAGAGAAAGCTCCGCGGGAAAGTCCACGCCGAGGGCCAGGGCTTTCTGACCCTGATGTTCAAAGATGCCGAAGACTTTAGGGCTGATGATCCTCACGTTGGCAGCGTTCTTGATGGTCTCGATCTTGTCCAGATCGCTCTCGGAAATCTCCCGGAGGTCAAAAGAGACGCCGCCAAGGTTGATGCCGCCATAGTTGAGCGAAAGTCCCTCTGACTTGGGCGTGATCACGATATTGGCGCCGAACTCGTCCATCTTGTGCGCTATGTCCTCGGACAGGATCCGGATCGTGGTGATGAGGGCCACAATCGCCGCGACGCCGATCATCAATCCGGAAACGAGGAAGACCATCTTCGCCTTCCGGCGCCTCAAATTGTTAATTGCTATGTTATGGAGTTTCACGTTTCGCCTCCTAATTGAAATACTTTACGCCGGAGAGCGCGTCCTGCACCGTGATGGACAGAGTGTCGCCCTGGACCTTCCTCGCCAGCGGCGCTGGATTGCAGCCGCCTTTGATTTCGTTGATCTTGTCGGTGCGGAACTGGAGACCGCAATTCACGCAAACCATGTTCGTTCCCTTTTGAATGTAGCCTTTCTTAGCCCGGTAACAGACGTCGCACGCGTCGAACGCAGCCCTAACCACGCCATCATTGCTTTTCACGATAAAGAATCGGACCCACTCGTTGGGCGAGTGCTTGTACATGAAATACCGGGCGTTGCCGTCGTTAAATGCGGACAAAGGAAAGCTGAACGCCCCGTTTACCGGCCGAACCTCCTGCGCGGGAATGCTGAAGCTCCACGCGGAGTTCACGCCCACGCCGACGCTGAGACAGATCAGCAGAGCAAGAACCACTGCCCTCATCTGCAAGATCGATCTTTCCTTACCTTGCGCTTTCATGATTCTGTTATCCTTTCTATTAGATTTCATTGGCTAGTTTCGTCTTACGCCTCGGGTGTTGATTCTTCGGACCGGCGAAAATCCCGCTACTCAGCCAGGATCCGCTTCAGCTCCGTGTCCCGTCCTATCATCCTGGGCCAGAAGAGCTTCCAATCCGATTCTCCAACCGAGGCCTGGAGTTTGCTCCGAAGGCCCGCGTCGAGGATCTGCACGTTTCCATCCTTGAATATGGTCCCGACCCACGCAACAATTGCACGCTCCTTCTTTTCCGGGTCGGTGATTCCTTCAGCCACGTGATCGGTGAGGAGCCGACGAACGCCCAACTGCTGAGCCACAAGCTGGTTGAATTTCTCCAGCGATCCGTATATCTTAGGCGCATCGGCAATGAGTCGCTCCCGCGGAATTCCCCTTCTCGCGCTCATCGCGGTCACCTCGTCCTCAATCTCCTGCGGTTGGATCACAACCTGCTTCCCATCAGCCGCTTGAAGCAGCATTTCTTTGCCCACCACGGAAAAGAACGCGCCAGCCTCATCGCCCCGCCCGGGCTTATCCTGTTCGGGATTAAGCGGGCTCTCCATATCCTTTCGGAAGATCGCCCGACCGTTCACTCGGGCGATTACCACGCCGTCCACCCCTTCGCCTTCCGGCTTGAATAGCCCGTCGAGCTTGACCGGATACCCAGCCCGCTCAATGGCTTCTCTAATCGTTTCCGGGCCTGTCTTGCCGTCCCGATACTTCACGGTCACATCCTGCGCGGCCAATCGCACGTCAGCCTCCACCACGCCAGGGATCTTGGCCGTGACCTCCTTTACCGTGATGACGCATGCCGGACAGGTAAGCTTGTTCACCGCGAACCGTGAAGCGAGCACTTCGCCCGAAAGCAATCGATGCAAGCCAAACGCGCCAACTGCCACGACAGCCAACAGCCCGACGGCAATAGCGCCACGCTTGCGATGCGCTTGCGAGGTCTTTCGCTCTACCTGCTCCAGCGATTCAAGGTCGATCTTCTTCATCTCTCGTTTACTGGACATAGACATACTCCAATGAACCGGGCCCTGGATGAGGGCAAACAGTTTGTACAGTGTTTTTGTGGGGATACGCCATCCCCGCGGATAAAAAACTACTGAAGTTCGCTCAAGATTCGATGCGGATCGGATGGGGAAAAGAAATCAACAGAGGAGCGCGCACGTCCGAAGAAGCACTCCGATTCCTGAGAACGCGCGGTCGGACCCTTTGAGCGCGGCGACGCCTGGGAAGGAACCGAGGCGGTCAATGCTGGAAAAGCTTGCAGCCAGGACAAGGATCTGTCCGGCCGGTTGGTTTTCCTGAAGCCCTGATTGCGCGGCCACGTCCACCGGCTGCTTCTGGCTGCATATGGGGCATCGTTGGTCGAAAGAGTTTCCTGTAGCGCAGGGCTGGCCGCCGGCCTTTGCGGCGCAGCAGCCTGAGGGGCCTTCTTGAAGAGGACAGGATTGGAATGGCGCCTTGGCTCGCTTGCAGCATTCCGGTATTGCCGTTTCACCTGACGCAGCCGTCTTGCTCGCACAGCGACATGCGAGCTGCGCGGCCGGAAGGACCGACGCCCCCAAGAAGCATATACAGGCGATAATGGCAACCCAGCGTGCCGGAACCATACCCTACTCCGTCCTACAGATTCACTACTTGACGAGTCTACTTATTATTTCAATAAAGTCAAGACCTTTTATCAAGTTATCTCCGGAACCCAGAAGAACCGGACTCTCTTCATGACACTTATACCGTGATATAATTCGGTTCCCGCGAAAAAAAAGCAGAATTCTCTAAAAGGTAGTCGCTTTTTTCGGAAGAGGCTCCGAGATTGCATTCCGATGAGAGAAGGTCCGAGAGGGGAATCGACATGAGCTGCGCTGCGCCGAATCAGATGCACTGGGACGACCTGGCGGCACGATCGCGAGGCGACGTCTTGAGTCGAGAAGGTGTGCGAGAGGCCACATCAGGATCCGGGTATGAGGTCACCTTTCTCGATGCGTTATACCGAGTGGACCCCATGGCGCAGGAAATCGTGGAGATCTCGCCCAAACCCGATCGGCTTCTCACCGAAGAATTCCAAATCCTGCTCATTCGGTACCTGGTGGCCCCGAACGGCGGTCCCATCGAACGCGTGGAGGTGAGCGAGAAGGACTTTCCCGGAGGCGTGACCTTTTTCCAGGGCCCTCACACGCTCCAGGTGAGGCCAATCGCGCGCAGGTACGGCCGGGACCCGGAAGCTTTCGAGGCTCGGGGTCGCGAACTAGGGGGTATCCCGGCCCCATACGGTGACAAGGCGATGCGATTCGAGCCTTTCCCTCAGATCCCGGTCACTTACGTGCTCTGGAAAGCGGACGATGAATTCCCCGCGTCGGTATCCGTGCTCTTCGACAAATCCATCGCCCGTTGGTTCGAGCTGGACATGATCTTCACGCTGGTGTGGGTACTGACGGAACGCATCGTCGAAGCAGACGGCGCCTAAACGCACGACCGATTGCCGCACGAAAAAGAAAAGCCCTCAGTTCCTGTGACGGAATTCGAGGGCCGGATCTAAATTGAGGAATGTCTTGTTCCGTATCCAACAGGGTCTTCCGGTGGAATTCCCCGCGCTGCGCTCAATCGATAGGGGCTGTGCGCGCCCCTCTCACTCCTAAAACGGTAAAGCGAAATCCAGAGAGAATGTGCCTCCGAAGGTGATTGACTCTCGGTGGAACGCGAAACCGGAACTCGAACTCGGAAAATCCGTCACGTCCAGGTTGAGGTTTCCACGACCGTGAAACACGTTGTATTTGACGAACGCGCCCAGGTCGGGACCACCGAAGACTCTTGCGCGGTACTCTCCGAGAAGCTCAACAAAATAGCCGCCGGAGAAGGCGCCGGTGGCTTCGGTGCGTAACCCTGTGCCGGTTTCTCCGGTCTCCAGGTGTTGCACATCAGCCGGGACATAGGGGAAACCTAGGGCCCTGATGGAGACCAGGGAGGTAGATCCTCCCTGCTGCAACTGAACTCCGATATAGGGGAGATAGCCGTTGACCGTGATGTCAGCGTTATCGTCGCTGCTGCCCGGAGTTCCAGCGGGGATACCGGGGTTCTTAAAGCGAGTTGAAAAATGCTCGTATCTGAAGCCGCCGAACACCATGAATCCGCCTGAAAGCCTACATCCCACCTCTGCGTCCGCGTACCACCAGTCCGTGTACGTCTCCCAAGTGCGCACAACGGGTGTGGTAGTTACAGTCAAAGCCCGAATACGTCCACCGCCGGCAATCACCCTGTTAAACTCGTCACGTTCGATTGCCTCACGGTTCGCCGGAATCAGAAGCCAACCGTCCAGGCCCAACGCGCACCGCTCCCCGAGGCTTATGGACTTGGCCGCCCCGAGCCATAGCCCGGCCACCGGCCAATCATGACTCCCTGCCGTGCCGGTCCCCGATGCTTCTTGGTCGAATGCCGAATACGCGTTTCTTACCGGTTCCATCCACCCGACGTAGAACCGAATCGGTTCCGCCGTCAGGCTCTCCGCGAAGCCGCCTGAAAAGCCTCCGAGGCCGATCGCGGGAGCATTTGCGGGAAGCAAGGGCCCATAATACTGGGGAGTCGCCACTGGAGCCCATGCGCACAGGATTGCCGCAATCGAGAAAAGAGAGATACCAACCCTCATGACACCCTCCTCAGAAAACACAAACCTTGCCGCAGCCTCTCAAAGGAACAGCGGCCCGGTCATCATGAAATGTCAACTTTTCCAACTATTTAATTGATTCCACAGCACTTATCAAGCAACCTGTCAACAAGATTTGGCCCGGCTTGGTAATTGCTCGGATTCGAGCCGTTCGCCGGCGGTTCATAGGCAGAGAATAAAGGCGGGGAGGGTTGGTAAGCTCCTGAAGTTATTCAGCCGTTCTCAAGCGCTTTGCCCGACGCAGTCCTCGATGTGGTCGGTGAGGTCCACGCCTTGATCCTGGGGTTTCCCGTGCGCCCAGATCGTCTTGTTGTGAATCCGGATACGTCCGAAAGCAAGTTCTCGAATCGCGCAGCTCAGCAAGGGAAGTTCTCGCACTTCGCCGACTTCACGAATCTTGCGGAAGAGGCTGTGACTTTCACGTTCCTCGCGGGACGCGTCCGCGGTGATGTCGCGTCGCCACTGCTCCCAGAGATGTTCCCAACCCTCGCCGCGGATAGGGAACCGGCAGTACGAGATCACAGGGCCTCTGTCAAGCGTCTTGGTGACCAAATGAACCATGATGCCCTGCTCGTCAGCCTCTTCAGCGATGAGCTGAAGGATAACCTCCTGCCACGTGCCTCTCGGACCCCAGGGTAAAGCGGGGTGAATGTTGACCAGGTTCAGGCGCCGAAGCTCCGGTTCGCCGATGATGAGCATGTAGCCCGCCATCACCACAACATCCACCGGATCCCGGTCAACTACTCTCACCACCTCTTCGCCGAAGAGGTCACGCCATCGCTCAAGGTCCGCGGAAGCCTCGGCCGCAGAAGAACTCTGAGCCAGACCTTTCTTGCGCAGTTCGGGCATAAATCGGACGTGAGAAAATGTCTTCATCGGTATGCCCAGCTTGTCGGCCAATCCGAAAAAGAGCCGCCTCTCACGGGACTCTTCGTTTTCCGGACCATCGCCGATCTCACGGTGGCAAAATATCCACTCGATGGCTGCGGGAGCCGCGCACGCCTTGAGGTCATCGTGCACGGTTTGAAGCAGGTTTCGCGCAGCCTCGTCTCTGCCGGTGGAGAACCATCCGAGTCGCAATCCCATCAGTTGTGAGTCCTCTCTGTGTTCCCAGTCTCAAATATGGGCCCAAATCGGTCCACAACGCGTGAACCGGACCTGGTGGGACAGGCGTCCCGCCTGTCTATGAATGACGGGCAGGATGCCCGTCCCACCGAACCCGCGGGCGGCTTGCTACCAAGTCGTGACTACAGCAACCGTCATGCTGGGCGGCACTGACCTGGGAACCAGGTCAGCGCCACCCGAATATGCCAACGACCTTGCGAAACCGAGTAATTAGGACCGGTACCCTGTGGTTTCCAGCTCTCCCAGCGCCCACGACTCATCGTATATCCGCGAAATCTGCGTCATCTGTGGATTCACAGGCTTCCGGCGTTCGGGTCTTACCGCCTCAGTCGGGGGTCAAGAGTGTCGCGTATGCCCTCTCCGAGCAAGTTATAGCCCATCACTGTGATGAGTATGGCAAGACCGGGGAAGACCGACAACCACCAGGCGATCTCGATATTGTCCTTCCCTTCGGTGAGCATGTTTCCCCAGGATGGATCGGGAGGCTGCACACCGATCCCTAAGAATGAGAGGCTCGATTCAACCAACACGGCGTGCGCCACCCCGAGTGTGGCTGCAACCAGGACCGGGGCCATGGCATTGGGCAGGCAATGGATGAATATGACTCTCAGGTCGCTCGCGCCCTGGGCAATGGCAGCCTGCACAAAGTCTCGTTCTTTGAGGCTGAGGAATTCGGCCCTCACCAGCCGCGTCACCCCCATCCAAGAAGTGACCCCGATGACGATCATAATGTTGTAAATGCTGGGGCCGATGAACGCGATCACGGCAAGTATCAGAAAGAACGATGGAAAACAGAGCATGATGTCCACGAATCGCATTACGATCCGCTCAACCACGCCGCCATAATACCCTGCCAGCGCCCCAAGTATCACTGCGATGAAGGTGGATATCCCCACTGCAACGAATCCCACGCTCAACGATACTCCCGCGCCATGAATCATCCGGGAGAGCACATCCCGGCCCAGTATGTCCGTTCCGAGGAAGTGTTGCTTGGATGGGGCCTCGAGCACCTGAGAGGTGTCGATCAAATCCGGGGGATACGGCGCAAACGAATGTGCGAATACGGCCACGAAAAAAAGGGCGACAACCACGGCCAGACCCGCCACAGCCAGCTTATTCTTGAAGAGCCGTGCCCAGAAATCGCTGTAAAGAGCCGCCATGCGAGCCTCTCAGTCCGATACCCGGATCCGCGGATCCGCCAGCGCATATGACACGTCAGCCAACAGATTCCCCAACAGCGTCAGGACCGCGCCGATCACCAATACGCCCATGATCGTGGGATAGTCCCGCATCATGACTGACTGATAGAAGAGCTGGCCCATCCCGGGAATCGCGAAGATCGTCTCGAAAATCACGCTCCCGCCAATGAGCCCCGGCACAGAAAGCCCCAGAAGAGTGATTACGGGCAGCAGAGCGTTGCGGAACGCGTGCCGGTAGATGACCGTCCTTTCGTCCAATCCCTTGGCCCTCGCGGTGGTGATGTAATCCTGACGTATCACCTCAAGCATGTTCGAGCGCATGTACCGGCTCATGCCCGCCAGGCCCCCGAATGCGGCGACAAAAACCGGCAAGATGAGGTGCTTGGCTACGTCCAGCGCTCTTGCCGGTAACGAGAGATCCGCATAGTTGAGCGATCTGAGGCCCGAGATAGGCAGCCAATCCAGCTTTACTCCGAAGAGGATCATCAGCAGGAGCGCGAGCCAGAACGTGGGCATGGCGAATCCGAGAAACACGAATACGGTCGTTCCCTTGTCCGCAAGAGAATTCTGCTTGACCGCGGACATGACCCCGATGGGGATCGCCACCCCGATCGTCAGTATCATGGAAAGAATATTCAGCATGAGCGTGACCGGTATTCGTTCCATGATCTTATCTATGACCGGCCGGCTGTCGGACGCGAAAGAACGGCCGAAATCGAGCATGAGCATGCTGCGCAGCCACTTGAGGTACTGCACGTGCCACGGCTCGTCCAGGCCGTAATGGGCCCTGATGCGCTTGACCGCCTCTTCGTTTATGTTGGGGTTGAGGTCCGTCAGCAGACTGGTGGGATCGCCCGGCGCCATCTTCATCACAGCGAAGGAGATAATGGTTATCCCGAGCAGGACGGGTATCATCATGATAAGGCGTTTCGCCAGGTAGGACGCCATCTTACCTCGCGTTCAGACCATGAATCCGACAGGTGATGCGCCGACCGATCAGTGCACGGAGGTCGAGCGCTTCTGCAGCTCTTCAGGGACGTACCATTTCTCAAAGTTGTAGTCTGTGCCCATCGGTCCCGATTCTATGCCATAAAAGCGTGAATGAATTATGTCAAGCTCTTCCCGTATCCACAGGAAAGTATATGGCTGATCTTCCGCGAGAATTTCCTGGAGCCTGTCATACGTTTCCTTCCGCTCTACCGGATCGTATGAACTGACGCCCAGTTCCAGCAGCCGATCCACCTCGGGATTTTGGTACCCTACATGATTGAGCTGGTGCTCGTTCACCATGGTGGAATGCCAGAGTTCCGTCTGATCCGGATCCACGTCGAGGCTCCAGCCGCACAGAACCGCATCGAACCGCCTCTTCCCAAGGAAATTCTTCAGGAAGGCGGACCACTCCAACACCCGGATATCCACCTTGATCCCGACC
Source organism: Deltaproteobacteria bacterium (assembly GCA_016875095.1). GTDB lineage: Bacteria > Desulfobacterota > Desulfomonilia > Desulfomonilales > Desulfomonilaceae > VGSG01. Next base: position 13,908 of record VGSG01000030.1, on the reverse strand, counting down.
TTCTTCAGGTCACGCTGGATAATGATAGCCGCATTCTTGCGCTGTTCGTTCCCTTGATTGGTGATGATGGTGAATACAAAGGGTTCGCCGTCCTTGTCCAGTATCCCGTCACCGTCCGTGTCTTTCCAACCGGCTTCAGCCAGCATCTTCTCGGCTCTTTTCACGTCGTAGGGCCATTTCTTCACGTTGGGGTTATACCACATGGTGTCGGGCTTGTACGGCGAATGAGCTACTTGTCCCATCCCCAGCAAAACCCCTTTCACGATCCCTTCCCGGTCTATGGCCATGGTGAGGGCCTGGCGCACACGTTTATCCTGGAATTTTGGAATCCTTAGATTGTAACCCAAATAGATAAACCCGAACGCGGCAAAGTGATACTTCTTGAAGTTCTCTTTGAAGAAGCGTGACTCCGTCTGCCGTTTGAATTGCATGGGGGTAAGCGTCATTTGATCTATGGTCCCGGCCTTGAGCCTTAGGAACATGGTGGCCGGGTCCGGGATAACCTTGATCAGGAGCCGATCTATATACGGTCTGCCTGCGAAGTAGTCCTTATTCGCCTCCAGCTCGATCCTGTCTCCACACACCCACGTCACGAAACAGTACGGCCCTGTTCCCACGGGATGTGTCCTGAGCGGACATTCCGTGATCTGAAACGGCTCCACCAGATGCTTGGGAAGGATCTTGGCCTTTGCCCAGGATGCCAGCGCGGGCGCGTATGGCCGACCGTACGTGATTTCCACGGTGTAATCGTCGAGCGTCCGAAACTCCTTAATCCTGAGGAAATCCGACGCGTACGCGGTCGGGGTCTTGGGATCGATGTAGACCCGGTACGTGAACTCCACATCAGCGGCTGTGAAGGGCCTGCCGTCATGCCATCTCACATCGTTACGCAGTTGGAATCGGAGCCGCAGTTTGTCATCGGATATCTCCCACCTCTCCGCCAGATCCGTGACCAACTGGGCATCTCGGTCGTACTTGAGCAGGCCGTTGTACACGAGGTTGGCAATCTTGGAGCTGAAAAGATCGTGGGCCAACGCGGGAAGGAGCACAGACGCATCGCTGATGCTCCCCCGGACCAAAATATCACCGAATGCCGGCCGGTATTGAGTCTGAGTCCGTGAGGTCGAAGCAGGCTCTTTCCCGGCGCCCACGGGCGCCTCTCCTTGGTCGGAGTCGCAACTCACGCAGAGCAAGAACACCACAAAGGCCGGCGCAACGGTCAGAATCCTGTTCACGGTCCGCTCGAAGAGGAAGGCTCCCTCCTACACCAACTGCCATAGCTGGAACACTATTACGAATCATGAAAGTCCCCGGCTTTGGCGCGCTCCGTGGCTTTGCCTTGGAGAACGGCGGCAAGAGCGCATTGATGCGAAATCATCTTGGCGGGAGACCCATCTCCCCTCCAAGACTCCCCATAGGGAGACCCGGGAACGCGCGCCTCATGCCGACAACTTTCATCAGGATGCCATCATAAACCGAAGACGGTCGGCGCACAATGGGCGCCAAACAGTATGCGGGACAGTTTCAAGAGCCGGAGGGGACGCGTTACCTGGACCGAGAAAGAAGTGCTTGACATGGGCAAAGAGCAGAGCTAGCATGTGAATCTCAATTCACAATTGATTATCCGCTATGGCTGGGAAACGAAAAACAGGGGCTAGGCAGAAAATTATTACCGAGCAAGCCCTTGCAATGCTTGCTAAACACGGCCTTGCCGCGGTCAATATCGCGGGCCTTGCGCAACGAGTCGGTTTGGTGCCATCGGGGATTTACCGCCACTTCAAGAGCAAGGCGGAGATTGTCGATGCGGTCCTGAACTTGATCTTGGAACGGCTGACGGGCTTTGCGGACGCGGCGGCGGAGGCCGCTCTCGATCCTATTGAGCAGCTCAGAAGTCTACTTCAGCATCACGTAGCCATGCTAAACGACAATCCCGGTATCCCGAGCTTCGTGTTTGCGGAAGCGATCTTTTCGACCCAAAGTAGGCGCAGGGCTAACGTGCGGAGCATAGTAGAGAGTTATCTCGCGAGAGTTGCTCGGATAATTGAACGCGGCCAAGAATTGGGCAGCATCCGATCGGACGTGGAACCGACAGCAATTGCGGTTATGTTTCTCGGACTAATTCAGCCTTTGATCATTCTCCGGCAGATCACCGAGGGGGAATTTGATGCCAAGCGGCAAGTAGAGACCTCCTGGCCGTTATTCGTTGAGATGCTGAAGGTACGGGGGCCGTAGGCCTTTCTTGAGTGACGGTCTGTATGCGCATGGCCGGGTGATGGTCCAAACATTCGGTAGCATGTCGTGCTCTTCGGAAACCTCACACATCCCGTCACCGGGATTTGGTCGCTACGCGGCCGCGTGTCCGGGCGCGACTCATCGTACGAAGCTGTTTTCCAACATGGCTCAGGACTCTGAGTCTGCAAACTAATGAAGGAGGTGCAATATGTCGGTGAACGGATTGAAGTGGGCCGCCATCCTATCGTTTATCATAGCGATGGCCGTGCTCCTGGTGGGAGGATACTATGCCTTGGACAAGATGCCGCCTTACCCGGGCAAGGTCGTTGATTCGACCGGGAAAGCGCTGTTCGGGAAGGACGACATCATGGCCGGCCAACAGGTCTATCAGCGCTACGGTCTGATGGACCACGGCAGTGTATGGGGACACGGCTCCCAGAGAGGGCCGGAATTCTCCGCGCTGACGCTTCATGTGATCGGCCAAGCCGCCGCTGACGCCATCGCCCAGAAGGAGTTCAGCAAACCTTACAATCAATTGTCCGACGTGGAAAAAAAGATCGTCACCTTGAGAACTGCCGACGAGATTAAGACCAACCGATACGACCCCGGGAAGGACACGCTGACCCTTACGGCCAATCAGACCGGCGCGTTGGAAAAAGTGGAGCAGTTCTGGGAAAAAACGTTCAAGGAAGGTGACAAGAGGTACGGGTTCCTTCCCAACACGGTCAAGTCTCCGGAGGACCGACGGCAGATTGCGCGGTTCTTCTACTGGACCGCGTGGGCTGCGTCTACCAATCGGCCTGACAGCATCTACACGTACACGAACAACTGGCCTCCGGATGCCAGTGTGGGGAACGTTCCTTCCACGGAAGCCTACATCTGGTCTTTGGCAGGAATTCTGGGGCTCCTGATCATGTTGGGCTTGTTTATCTTCTGCGTTCACTATTTCGGAATTTGGTACGGTGAGGCGCGAGGCGCCCCCCTGGCGGAAAAACTCATTGAAATGCCCCTTACGCCCAGCCAATACCGGGCAGCCAAGTATTTCCTCATCGTGATACTTCTGTTCTTGCTCCAAACGAGCTTCGGAGGCTTGCTTGCTCACTACACGATTCATCCGGCAAGCTTCTGGGTGCAGTTCGTGGCGGATCTCATTCCGTACAGTTGGGCGAAAAGCTGGCATCTCCAGCTCGCCATTTTCTGGATCGCCACAACCTGGGTCGCGTCCGCCATCTACTTGGCCCCGATCCTGGGAGGCGTGGAGCCGAAAGGGCAAGGCGCTCTCGTGAATCTCCTCTTTGTCGCCATTCTCATCGTGGCTCTGGGAAGCTTGATCGGACAAGTGGCGGGCGTGTACGGACTTCTCGGTGATTGGTGGTTCTGGCTCGGGCACCAGGGCTGGGAGTATCTGGAGCTGGGCAAGTTCTGGCAGATTCTCCTCTTTGTAGGTTTGATCGCCTGGCTGCTCATTGTGTATCGCCCGATCTCCCACCACCTAAAGCTGAAACATAACGATGAATTCACCTCGTTAATCATGTTCTATGTGTTGAGCGCGATCACGGTTGTGCTCTTCTTCGGGTTCGGGCTGCTTTTCGGAAAGGAAACCCACCTGACTCTGGCCGACTACTGGAGGTGGTTCGTTGTCCACATCTGGGTGGAGAGCATCTTTGAGTTCTTCGGTGTCGCGGTGATCTCGCTACTGCTAGTGGCTATGGGACTGGCGACTGCCAGAGGGGCTCTGATTGTGGCTTACTTCACCGCTTCCATTGTGTTCCTCTCCGGGATTATCGGAACTGCGCACCACTATTTCTGGTATGGTGGGCCGAGTTTCTGGCTGGCCTGGGGATCCATCTTTTCATCTATGGAACCTGTTCCTTTACTCGGTTTAGTGACCAGGGCCTTGATGGAGTATCGGAGCATTCGGCAAAAGGGCGGAGATTTCCCTTACAAGTGGCCGCTCTATTTCCTGGTGGCCTCCTCGTTCTGGAATTTCCTAGGCGCAGGCGTGTTCGGATTCCTCATCAACCTGCCGATTGTCAACTATTACGAGCACGGCACGTACCTTACGATGAACCACGGCCATGCTGCGCTTTTCGGCACGTACGGGATGATCTCCATCGCTCTGCTGCTCTTTTCGTGGCGTGGGCTCGTGGATAAGGCTCACTGGAGTGACGGCACGCTGAAACTCTCATTCTGGGGCTTCAACATTGGTCTGGGCATGTTGACCTTGGGGACGCTCTTCCCTGTGGGTGTCATCCAAGCATGGGCCAGCTTCCAGCATGGGCTATGGGCTGCTCGCAGCGCGGATTTCTTCGAGCGACCCGATGTGGTGTTTCTGGGCACCATGCGGATTGTGCCTGACCTCACCATCATTTGTTTGGGAGTGCTTCCCATGCTCTACTTCCTGTTCAGAACCTATCCACACTTGAAGCCGGTTTTGATTCAGGAAGGAGAATCCGTCTGGAAACGGATCGGCGTGGAGCTATAGGAATAGTTCCAAAGTCTGCTGATTTGCGCTGTGGGGGCGCACCACCGTGCGCCCCCACAGCGACTATGGTCAAACACTTCCAGAGGTTATAGCAAGTTGTCAAAAGCAATGTCCGATTGACGCTTGGGCATTGCTAGGCGCCGGCCCCTACCGGTCTTTCTTTAAGCGCTGGCTGTCCAAGAAGCCAAGACTTTTTGCAACCGGTATAGGTCCGGCGGAGCCTGCCCCGGAAGTGATCCGGGGGATGCCGGGCCCTACCGAAAACGTTTCATGCTTACCGCGGGGAATTACGGTTCAATGTGGTATTTCTGCAGCGGCTTGGGCACATACCAGCGTTCGAAGTTGTAACCTATTCCTATCGGAGCGGGCTTAATGCCGTGGAAGCGAGCGCTGATAATGGGAAGCGAATACCCAAACCAGAGGAACGTGTACGGTTGGTCCTCGGCGATAATTTCCTGAAATTTGTCGTAGAATTTCTTCCGTTCCGCGCGATCGTAGGTCTTGACACCTTGCTCCAGGAGCCAGTCCACTTCCTTATTGTCGTACGACATAAAGTTGAGCTGGTGCTCTTTGGTTTTCTCCGAATTCCATATGTCTATCTGATTAGGATCTTGGCCGATCCCCCACCCCAAGACAATTGCTTCGTATCTCCTTTTGTCGATGAAATTCTTCAGAATCGCGGCCCACTCGATTACTCGGATGTGAACTTTAACTCCCACTTCTTTCAAATCTCTCTGGATGATGGTGGCGGCATTCTTTCGCACGTCGTTTCCCTGATTGGTGAGAATAGTAAACTCGAACGGCTTACCACCCTTTTCCAGGATCCCGTCACCGTCCGTATCTTTCCAGCCTGCTTCAGCGAGGAGCTCCTTGGCGAGGGCCTTATTGTAAGGCCATTTCTTTACATTTGGATTGTACCAGTATGTGTCCGGTTTGTACGGCGTGTGGGCCACCACTCCCAGCCCCAGGAGCACCCCTTCTACGATGCTCTCCCTGTTAATAGCTGAGGTCAGAGCCTGTCTTACCCTCTTGTCCTCAAACTTCCAATCCCGCAGATTGTATCCCAAATAGGCGTAGCTGAATGAGAGGTATTGGTATTTATGGAAGTTCTCCTCCCACCACTTTCCGGTGGATTGCCGGGAATACTGTAACGGCGACAAACCCATCTGGTCGATCCTCCCGGCCTTCAGTTCCAGGAACATGGTGGCAGGGTCGGGAATGATCCTAGTCAGAACCCGACTGATGTACGGCCTACCTGCAAAGTAGTCCTTGTTGGCGTCAACGATGATCTTTTCGCCGGTCTTCCACTCAACGAATTTGTATGGTCCTGTGCCGATGGGGTGTCTCTTCAACGGGCTCTTGGTGATGTCAGTCCCTTCCAGGAGATGAGCAGGCAACACTCCGGTGGTCCAGGAACCGAGCGCGGGCGCGTACGGCTCCTTGTAGGTCACCTCGAAGGTGTAATCATCCAGCTTGTGGAAGTTCTCGACCCGCTTGAAGTCGGTCGCGTAGGCGGTGGGGGTCTTTTCATCTATGTAGACTTTGTACGTGTATTCCACGTCCCGTGCGGTGAACGGCTCGCCGTCTTGCCACTTCACGTCCTTACGTAGATGAAAACGGATTCTCAGGTTATCTTCGGAAATATCCCACTTCTCGCACAACTCCGGAACAATCTGGATGTCCTTGTCATATTTGACCAGCCCGTTATAGATGAGTCCCGTTATGTCGAAGCTCGCGGAATCCATAGCCAGCACCGGCAGGAGAACCGAGGCATCCCCGATGCTCCCTCGAACAATCATGTCACCGTACGCGGGCTCATCGGCTTTTCTCTGGCCTGCGGAATTCTGAAGCGCCTTCTTTGCTTCAGTGTCGCTCTTATTGCACCCGGTGAGAACGAAGGCCACGGCGACTATCAGCGCAATAAGAGCCGCCTTCCAATACGTTGGTCCTGGAAAAAGCTTTATGAATGAGGACATTAGAAATATCTCCTTGGACTCTCGCACCAACTCGACGCATGTCTCTTCACGCATGAGACCGACTTGCTTTCGCGCTTTGCTCCTCATTTCAATGCGGCCCGCCCGAGACTTTCGTGGCCCCGGAAACTGAATCCCTTCTCTTGTTGGCGGCCTGCAAGAAAAGATCGAACAATTGTCGGCCGTTTTGTTCCGGATTAAATTGTTTCAGGACAAGGGCCTTCCCTTTCTCAGCCATTTCGAGCGCTTTCTCACGGTCGCGGATCATGGCGCGGATCGCCTCTGCAACGGCTTCGGGATCTCGTTCAGGAATAAGCAGCCCGGTCTCTTCATTAATCACGATCTCCTTGATGCCCGAGACATCGGTAGCGACCACGGGAACCCCATGCGCAAAGGCTTCTACGAGCACATTCGGAATTCCGTCTCGGTCTCCGCTCTTGTGGACAACGCTCGGCATGACGAACACGTCTGAAGCCGCGAAAAGTTCGCTCACTCTGTCGTGGGTCACATACCCGGGAAAGGATATGCAATCACCGAGTCCGAGCTGCCGGCAAAGAAGCTTCAGAGACGGTCCTCTCGGGCCCGAGCCTGCAATGGTCAGATGGAACGGAAAACCGGAATCCTTCATTATACGAGCAGCATGAAGCAAAACGTCGAACCCTTTGGTGCGAACGAAGCGGCCAAGGGCCAGCAACCGATAGGGCGGTCGCATCTCAACCGGGGCTTGTTTGAAGTCTCGCAGTGTGAAGGACGCGTAAACAAGCCTTATTTTGTCGGTCTGTCCGTTCGCGAAGCTCGCAAGATAATCCACGTTGTTCTTCACGTCAGTCCGAACAAATGCGCAATCTCGTATTTTTTCGCTTAACGCTCCGTCTTGCGGAAAGATGTCTCCCGCACGGCCCGTGAAACTGAAAGGGATGCCGGTCAACCGTGACGCGACCCATGCCGCGGTCGCGGGTCCGTTTGCCCAGTCCGCATGAATGTGCTCGATTCCTTGCTCCAGGAAGCGACGGGCAAGCCGCAAACCTCCGAAGAAAGCCCAGATGCTCTCGCCCGCCACCTCGAGGCAACTCCAGCGCCGAAACAGGACCTCTCGAAAGAGCCCCACGGTCTCGCGAGGTTTTCTTCTCAGCCAGTGCGCCACCTCTGACGGCGCCTGAGCCAGGTATGGTATCCCCAGGCGCTCAACCCTGCTTGAGACAACGGCCATTTCCGGCGTAAGCTCTTTCTTCACTTCACCATACAGAGCAAAGACCTTGACCGGCAGTCCAAGTTCCCAGAGTTTGAGCACCTCGCGGAAAATGAACGTTTCAGAAGGCTTGGGAAACCACAAGAGAACGTAGGCCACACGAGCCTTGTCCGCTGGGGCCGCGAGAGAAGCGGATTGATTCCCGGGCGCTGTACTCGGCTCATTCTTGATCATGAAGAGACCCTAATGTACCACCCCGGATAGGTCAAGGGAGCGTGCCCGCGGGCCAGAGGCCCCTGCCCCTTGGATGACTGAATGCCTGCGAGTGTCACCGGGGTTTGACTCAGAGGATCATGGTGACGTATTCTCAGAGTCGGCAAAACGAGCTCATGGAGACACCCGAGAATTCCGAATCAAATGCCCGTTTTTCGCGAACCCATAAGACTGGCCGTTCTGCTCCAGGATCTTGAATTTGGAGGCACCCAACGGTATGCGATCCATCTTCTGACCCGACTCGATCGATCCCTCTTTGATCCCGAACTGTGGGTGCTGCGGGGCGGCGAAGACATGATCCCGCAGGCGGAAGCAGCCGGTATACCGATCCGTCGCATGTCCACATCATCGTGGGTCGGCCCTCACTCGCTGGTGAATCTGGCCTTTCATCTTCACACACGTCGTCCGCAAATCCTGTACACCCTCACTGTCGTGCCGAACATCTGGGGAAGGCTCTTCGGTAGGCTGGTAAGGGTGCCGGTGATCGTTTCCGGGTATCGTAATCTGTTGCCCAAACAGCATGAGAGATTCCTCTGGCGGCTCTCGGATCGCATCATCTGCAATGCCAGGGTTCTGCGAGACATTATGGTGCAAAAGCATTCGGTGGATGCTCGACGGATAGCGATCATTCACAACGGGATCGATCCGGAATGGTTCTGTCCCGACGGGATCGCGCCTCAGCGGGAGCGTCGAGTCCTGTTTGTGGGAAGATTGGTTTGGGAGAAGGACCCGGTCAACCTCCTGGACGCCTTTCGCTTGGTTGCGCAACGGCTCCCCGAAGCCCGATTCGAGATTGTGGGCAAAGGCCCTATGGGTAAGGAGCTTAACCAGGGCATCCGCAGATATGGTCTCGAATCGAGTGTCACGATGGTTCCGGGGTCCGAGGACATTAGAGAGAATATGGGACGGGCAGCCGTTTTTGCCCTGTCTTCGGCGGACGAAGCTTGTCCGAATGTGATCCTGGAAGCCATGTCGATGGGTTTGCCGGTTGTGGCCACTCGGGTGGGCGGCATTCCCGAGCTCGTAGAAGACGGGACGACGGGCATCCTCGTTCCTCCACGCGACCCTGCCGGTCTTGCCGAGGCGCTCACCGGCGTGCTCTCGGACCCCGCCAAGGCAAGTCACATGGGCCTCATGGGCCGTGAACGAGTCGTTTCCCTGTTTGATGTGAACGGCATGGTGCGCAAAACCGAGCAAGCCCTCCTCGATGCTTACACCGACGGGCGGAGAAGATGGGCTGTTCCAAAAGTTTGAGGACCCGCCAATGTGCGGCATAGCGGGATTTGTCAACGCTCAGGCTTCTGAAGACCGGCAAAGGGCCTGGATCACCGAGATGCTCCGGACCATGGTCCACCGCGGACCTGACGGCCAGGGCATCTGGGCCGACTCCACGGCGTGTCTGGGGCATCGGCGCCTGAGCATCATAGATCTCTCAGGCGGCAGCCAGCCCATGATGGATGCTGACGGACAAGTAGTCGTCACGTTCAACGGCGAGATCTACAACTTCATGGAAATCCGTGAACGCTTGGAACGTAAAGGTTACCGGTTTCGGACCCGTTCGGACACGGAAGCGCTGCTGTATGCGTACCTTGACGAGGGATTTGCGTGCCTGGACGGCTTTGAGGGCATGTTCGCGTTCGCCCTGTGGGACACGCGATCCAGGACGCTCTTCGCCGCGCGGGATCGTATCGGCAAGAAGCCTTTTTACTATACCTTGCAGAATGGTGTGCTCGCGTTTGCTTCGGAATTGTCCGCGCTGCGAAGCCTGCCTTGCCTCGAGTTGTCGGTGGATCGGGCTAGTATTGCCAGGTATCTCGCGTACGAGTACGTGCCCACGCCCGACACTATCTACCGAGACGCGCATAAACTGCGACCCGGCCATTACCTTGTCTTTTCAGGACAATCCATTACCACTAGATCGTACTGGGACATTCCGATCCCGGAAGAAAATACAAGCCTATCCACCGAAGAATGCTGTGAAAAGCTTCGGTTCCTCACGCGACGGGCCGTACAGCGGCGTCTCGTAAGCGATGTGCCTCTTGGCGTTTTCCTGAGCGGCGGCATTGATTCGTCATCCGTCGTGGCGCTGATGGCCGACCTCGTGCCGCCACCGTCCATAAAGACTTTTAGCATCCGATTCTCCGAACCGACATATGACGAATCACCGTATGCGCGCCTGGTGGCTCAGCGCTTCGGAACCGATCACTACGAAGAAACCCTCAGCGCGGTCAGCGCCGGAGATCTGCTGCCCCACATTGTGTCGCGTTTGGACGAGCCCATGTCGGATCCGTCCATCGTCCCAACGCACCTCTTGTCGATGATAACCAGAAAGAGAGTGACAGTGGCGCTGGGAGGCGATGGAGGCGATGAACTCTTTGCAGGGTACGAATACTTTGCGGGCTTCCGGTTTGCGAATTGGTACTTGAGCATTCCGCGACCCCTGAGGAAGGCGATTATAGAGCCGATCTCCAGGCTCCTTCCTGTTTCGGGGGGATATGTGAGCCTGGGCCATGTGGTGGCCAAGTTCCTGGCAGGGGTTGAAGCCCCAGCGTGGCTCCGCGCGCAAATCTGGGTCGGTTCGTGTGACGAGACACTGCAACATGAGCTCTGGGTGGACTTTCCCCAGGAGTTCTCCAATTCTGACGCCCTCTATGCTCAGACACGCAGACTGTACGATAACTATCCGTCCGACGAGCCTCTGAACCGCATCTTCTACTTATTTGCCCGACAGTATTTGTTGGACTACATCCTGGTGAAGGTCGATCGTTGTTCCATGATGAACTCGCTGGAGGTGCGGGCGCCGTTCCTGGACAAGGACGTCATGGAATTCGTCTTCGGGCTTCCCCCTCGGATGAAAATGCGCGGGACAACGAGAAAGTACCTTCTCAAGAAGGCCATGAGATCTTATCTTCCCTCAAGGATTCTGAATCGGAGGAAACGGGGCTTCTTGATCCCAACGGCGCGCTGGCTCAAGGAAACACTCCGCCCACTCATGGAAGATATGCTCAGCGAAAAGCAACTCAGTCAGTATGGTCTGTTCCGTCCGCAGGTGGTCAGACGCCTCATGGACGAGCATTACTCAGGCCGCGCGGATCATCGAAAAGAGCTGTGGACGCTCCTTGTCCTCCAGTTATGGCTCGACGCAAATTCCGCACGAATCGTGTGAAGGAGGCTGGTTCCTGAATGGCGCGCATCCTCCTAGGGGTGATGGGAGACGCGGGAGGCCACGTAAACCGCGCGCGTATCATTGCCCGTGAAATGAGTTCCCATGAATTTCTCTTTGTGGGAGGCGGCCGCGTACAGGACCTTAGGTCCACGGGCTACGCGGTAGAAGATGTGCCGTGTCTGGGAACCTCTTATCGCAACAACCGTGTGGACATTCTCGCGACGGTGGCGAACGCGGCTCGCGTCATAGTCACTCGAAGGGCTACTATCAAGCGGTTGGCGGACATTATGAGACGCTTCGATCCGGATCTTATCTTGACTGATTACGAATACTTTACTCCGTTGGCCGCGCGGACTCTGGGAAGATCGTGTGTGAGCATCGACCACCAGCATGTTCTCACCCACTGCGTCTATGAGCCTCCGCGAGGTGAATGGATCAATGGCCTCATGACCACCACCGTGGTCCGGAAATTGTTTAGTAATGCCCAACAGTTTCTCATAACGTCGTACTTTGCCCTGGAGCCTTTCAATCCGAACACCACAACCGTAATCCCGCCCATCGTGAGGCGAGACGTGACGGAGATCTCACCGAGCCTGGCCGAACACGTGCTCGTGTACCAAACCTCACCGACGTTTCATCGGCTTTTTCCCGTGCTCGAGCAGATGGCATCACGCTTCATCGTGTACGGCTTCGGCGAGATGCCTGCCCGAAAGAACATCGTATTCAAGGCGCCATCCAGGCAGGGCTTTCTGGAGGACCTGGCTTCATGTCGGTACGTTATCGCCAACGGGAGCCATAATGTTATTTCTGAGTCGCTCTACCTCGGTAAACCGTTGTTTTCCTTCCCCATAGGGAATGCTTACGAGCAGTTCATCAATGCATATTTCCTGACGAAGCTCGGGTACGGCGGTTACTCGACCGATCCGAATCCGTCGCCCGCTGTTCTGGAGTCCTTTGAGGCCAAATTGGAATCGTTTCGGGAGCGTATCAAGGAGAAGGAGTTCTTCGGGAACGACAAACTCGTCGCGCTCTTGGAAGCCATGCGGGGATGATCAACCACGAATAGTTCAGTTTCGAGCAAATGGATTCAAAACAAAGGGGGGACTCTCATGAGCGCCCTGAATTTCCCAGCCCATTCGCCTGCGCGTTTCTTCGCTTTGCTCGTGGGGATGCTGTGTTTGCTCCTCGAAAGCGCGTGGGGCGCCGATGTTCGACTCAATGAGATCAAGCTCCCGCCTGGGTTTCAAATCAGCGTATACGCGAAAGGCGTGGAAGGCGCTCGTTCGCTCACGCACGGCCCACAAGGTATTGTCTTTGTTGGCAGTCGGGATGCGGGCAAGGTGTACGCGCTCTTGGGCGACAAGGGAGGCGGTCAAGCCTCGGAAGTGATTGTTGTGGCCCGAAAGCTGCACTCGCCAAACGGGGTCGCGTTCCGTAACGGGTCACTGTACGTCGCTGAAATCAATAGAGTTCTACGTTACGACAACATACAGGCCCGGCTACGCAATCCGCCCGAGCCGGTGGTGGTCAACGAAAAATTCCCGACAGACGCACACCACGGGTGGAAATTCATGGCCTTCGGTCCCGATGGCAAACTATATGTGCCCGTGGGCGCTCCATGCAACGTTTGCGAACGAGAAGATCCACGTTTTGCCAGCGTCATGCGCATGAACGCTGATGGCACGGATCTGGAGATCTTTGCCCGAGGGGTTCGGAACACAGTGGGATTCGATTGGCATCCTGTGACAAAGGAGCTGTGGTTCACGGACAACGGCCGGGATTGGCTGGGGGACGATCTCCCTCCGGACGAGCTGAATCATGCTCCCAAGAAGGGCCTGCATTTTGGCTTTCCGTACTGCCACGGCAAGAACATCAGCGATCCGGAGTTCGGCCGAAAACATCTATGCAGCGAGTTCGTTCCTCCCGAGCTTGAGCTGGGGCCTCACGTTGCCTCTCTTGGCATGCGCTTCTATACGGGTCGGATGTTCCCGGAAACGTATCGAAACCAGATCTTCATAGCGGAACACGGTTCATGGAATCGCAGCCTCCCGATCGGTTACCGGATAACTATGGCGCGCATGGAGAACAATCGCCCAGTCAAATACGAGGTCTTCGCGGAAGGTTGGTTACAGCGGTTTTCTGCCTGGGGCAGACCTGTGGACGTCCTGGTGATGCCTGATGGGGCCCTCCTCGTCTCAGACGACAAGGCAGGCGTGGTTTACCGGATCTCATACAAGAAATGATAAGGCGGATTCAGGTAGAAGTGAGGGCGTCTTCCCCTTATTGCGTCCACAAACGGAGTTTTCCGGATAGTCGGTGAGTCCTTTGCGGCCCAAGCGTCCCGCAAGCGCTGGAAGCGCTTGCAGAAGGCGGGAGTTTTTGGGAGAGGGGTCCGGGGAGGGCCCTTTTTGCAAAAAGGGCTCTCCCGCTAGAGTTTCGCCATTTTTGTATGGCAATGGGTCAGGCCTCTCCAAAAACTGTTGAAAAATAAAGGCGTTCCAGCCATACCCGTTTTTGCCAAAAAAAGATGGGAAGGGGGAACGCCATGAACAAGAACGCTATACCAGAACCCTTTTCGATTGACGAGCTT
>VGSG01000029.1 GCA_016875095.1 Deltaproteobacteria bacterium | reverse complement strand
CCCGTGTGAACCGGTTTCAAGAGCTGGAGATTGCGGGCGCCTCTCAAGCCGCGCAGCGTCGGTTTCCGATCGATTGTTCGCCATATGGACCGAAAGAGAGGAATGGCTTCTGGAGCCAAATAGGGTGGTGATCGTTGACAGAAAGTAGCGTTGGTCTTAGAATTGGAAATCGAACTTTATTGCGCCGGTCAAGAAACCTGCCTACTGGGGTGGGGTGAGCAGCGATTTGCCAGGCAGAAAGTGGGGGTGAATTGAAAGGATGAGCAGCGCTCTGTAGCGATCTTGGAGCGCGAGCTGCAAGAAGGGCTTGCACGCCCTTCGGACCGTCTTTCTGGAACTTCTGCCGCGGTGGTCATCACGAATTCAAGGATGGTTGACAACGCCGTGAGTCTTGACTCCGTACTAGTGATTGACGATGAGGACGTGCCCAGGGAGCTCTTGAAGGAACTCCTGGAGATGAGCGGGCACAGGGTTCTTACCGCGAAGAGCGGAGAGGAAGGCTTGCTGTCGTTTGATCCGGAGCGTCAGAGCCTGGTAATCACTGATTTGCGGATGCCGGGCGCAGACGGATTGGAGGTCTTGCGGCGCGTTCGGGAAATCGATCCACTGATACCGGTTGTGGTTGTGACAGGTCATGGAGATCTGGAAACCGCGATCAGGGCGCTTCGGCAAGGCGCATTCGATCTCATCCAAAAACCGATCAATCCCGAGCTTCTGCTCAAGGCGGCGCGCCGGGCGATGGAACACGTTAGGCTTCGGCGGTTCGAAAAGGAACATACGCGCTTGTTGGAAAGCGAGATCGAGGCGCGCACTCGAGAACTGGCCCAAACCAACGACTTTCTGAGAGGCATTCTTAATAGCTCGGCCGGCGTTTCGATCATTCTGACAGACTTCGACCAAAACGTGCTCTTCTGGAATTCCGGCGCGGAGAAGCTGTTCGGGTATTCCGCGGAGGAAATGATAGGCTCTTCCATAACCCAGCTCTATGTTGCGGACAGTCCTAACTTAGCTTTGGTGGAGCGCCTCCGTTCGATGATGAGGGACAAGGCGGGCGCGGTGCAGGCCAAGGTGCGCCAACGGGCCAAGGATGGCCGCGTGCTCACGATTTCGCTGCACATTTCCCCCATGCTGGATGCCACTGGTGAAGTGAGGGGCATCCTGGGTCTGGGGCAGGACGTGACCGCCGAAGAGCAATTGCTGGAGCAATTGAGCGAATCCTATCGTCGCATCAAGAGGATGCAGGAATCGTCCATCTTTGCATTGGCCAAGCTGGCCGAGTCCCGTGACGGGGAGACCGCGTTCCATCTCCACCGCCTCAAGCAGTACTGCCTTTCTCTGTGTCGACACCTTCGGTCGCGTCAGGAGTTCCGCGAGGTCATGACCGACCGGTTCATCGAAGATCTTGCGCAATCCTCCATTCTCCACGACATCGGAAAGGTCGGCCTTCCCGACACCATACTGTTTAATAGCGGACGATTCGGCAGCGAAGAATACGAGGTTATGAAAAGCCACACTACCCTGGGAGGCCGATCCCTTGAGGAAGCGACAAGGGAAACCGGGGAAGAAGGCTTCCTTTCTATGGCCCGAGACATCGCGTATTATCATCATGAGCACTGGGATGGAGGAGGGTACCCGGAAGGGCGCACGCGGGACAACATTCCCCTGCCGGCCCGTATCGTGGCCGTCGCGGACGTGTACGACGCGCTCACGAGCGAGAGGCGCTACAAAAGAGCCTTCTCCCATGAGGAAGCGTGTGCTTTGATCATTGAGAAACGAGGCAAGCAATTCGACCCCGATCTCGTGGATGCTTTTGTCAGCGTGAGTGAAGAATTTCGGAAGATCCGTCAGATGCCGGACGAGTCTCCAGTCGATTCTCGTTCTCAGTTAGAGATGAGCCTTTGGGACATGCTGCCACCCAGCCCTTCTCGCCGCCGTTGAACGCGGCGCGTATCGAGATCAGCCGCATTTGGCGCGATCCCCCCTCTGAGAATCATCGCCCTCGTTGGGATTGTTTCCGCGTTCCAGGGGCGGAGAAGGGCTTCGCTGGTTTGGCGCCCTGCACACGAATTCCGCGGTCAAAACCATAGATCGAATAATTAACGTGTTCTCCGCCAATAGGCGGAATCAGATACGAACCATGCTCAGCGATAGCGTTAAAGCCATTCTCTCCCAGCAACTGCTCGAAACGGCCGATGGAAAAGGGAGATGCGCGGCAGTGGAGATACTGCTGTGTTCGCCGGCTGTAGGGAACATGATCAGGCAGTCGAAATTGGCTCAGGTCCACTCTATCATTCAAACCGGAAGCGCCGAAGGCATGCAGACAATGGACTAGGCGCTCCAAAAACTGGTCAATCAAGGACGGATCACGCCTGAAGCAGCGTACTTCAAGGCGATGGACAAGTCGCTTTTTGCCGATCAGTGCGCGGACCCGATCTTGGAATAAAAGAACCGCCGCCGGTCTTATCCCGCGCGCAACGCTTGCGCCCGGTGAAAAAATCATTGTTGAATCAAGCCATCGCAGAGCGCGCCCGCACCGCGGTCAAAACGGAGCCCGCGGGACTTGGCCGCGCGCCGGTATCGATCTCAACGCGCTTAATGATGACACCTTGTCTGTAGATGAATATGTTTATGGCATGAGCAAGGTGATCCCCATATTGGTCGTCGCGCTTCTCTGGGTGTCCGTGTTTCCCGCTTGGGCGGATTTCTTTGGTGACTACGCTCTGAAATCTTGCTTAGATCAATGCAACGCGAACTTCAGCAGGCTCTTTGAGCCGAGCCTGAACGCGCAATGCGCCGTCGCGTGCAAAACAAAGCACCAGCCCGATCGGTCTCGGGATCTGTCCGGCCCGTGGAACAACAAGGACAAACGCAAGGGGAACTGACGGTCGATCACCCGTGAGCGGGCATAACCGAGTTGCGAGCTTGGCTGGAATCACGAGTCGCTGTTGAGCTGTTCCAGGAGGTTCTTGCCGGCCTTGAAGAAGGGGAGTCTCTTGGCTTCAACGTGAATCTGTGCGCCGGTCTTGGGGTTTCGCCCCGTATAACCATCGTATTTCTTTACGGTGAAGGAACCGAACCCCCGAATCTCTATACGGTCGCCGTACTTAAGGGCATCGTACATGGTGTCGAATACTTTGGCCACTATTTCTTCCGCTTTTCGCAGCGGGAGACTGTATTCCGCCGCCAGTGACTTGATCAGGTCAGATTTGTTCATGAGTCCGTGCCCCCAAGTCGTGCGCATCCTTACGCGAGCCCCCTCAGCCAAGGATGTCACGGGAAAGAAAAAGCTTGCGTAAATCATGAGCCTATCCTCCACTGCTTCGTAAGTCAAGGGACTAGCGAAACCAGAGGGTTCTTGCAACCTGGATTCAATGGCGCCACAACAATGGGGCTGGAACGAACGGGAATGCCGTTGGGCGGTATGGCATGAAATTCAGAGGCAGAGTATGGAAATTCGGTGACGACGTCAATACGGACGAGATCATCCCTGCACGGTACCTGAGCCTGGCGGACCTGTCCGAACTTGGCCGGCACGTGATGGAAGGCATTGATCCTACGTTTCCCTCAAAGGTTAAGCCTGGAGATATCATTGTGGCTGGGAAGAACTTTGGCTGCGGCTCGTCCCGCGAGCACGCTCCGGTAGCCATTCGAACCGCGGGAGTGGCCTGCGTCATAGCCAGGAGCTTTGCCAGGATCTTCTTTCGGAATGCCTTCAACATGGGGCTTCTCATCCTGGAAGCGCCCGAAGCGGCTGCCGCTGTGTTAGAGGGTGAAGCGCTCGATGTGGACACAGACCAAGGTCTCATCAGAAACATCGCGACCGGTCAGGAGTTTCGGGTATCGCCTGTCCCGCCCTTCATGGCCGAGCTGCTGCGCAACGGAGGCTTGATTGCGCATCTCCAGAAGAGAAGCGTGGCATGTGGCCCCTTAGACCCCTCGAACAAAGAGCCTGGGAAGGGCAGTCGGTGACGTGTTTTGATCGTTGTTCGTTATTTCAGGGTATCGGAAAGCGCCATAATTTGCGATAATTGAATGAGCGACGCGCGTTGGCGCCGCCGACTTCCGGTATCTTCCCCTGAGGCGTGTGTCGGCTGGGAGACGGGGAATCAGTCGTTTTGCGGATGACCCTTGCAGCGTGTGGGGCTGGGAGATCGGGATGACTTTTCCTCGCCGGATGTCGCGTAGGCGGCTCCGTGGGCGCGCGAGGGCAGACTTTGATTGCTCAGCGATACGGCCGGTTGTCTTTGGGGGGCTTCCCCTGAGCAAGCGCTCGCAATTGTGGAGGTCATGACGCGTGAAAGTCCTCATGATTACATCAGAGGCAACGCCTTTCGCTCAGACAGGGGGGCTTGGGGAGGTGCTCTCCGCGCTCCCCGCGGAACTGGTGCGTCAAGGAATCGAAGTCGACGTGGCGCTCCCGAAATACCGGCATATCACACCCGATAGATGGCCCATTACCCGAATGGGCTCGCAGGTTTCCGTGCACTTAAACGCCACCAGCGTGGCTGCTCCGATCTGGGAGCTGCGTGACGACCGGGGAGTGCGCTACCTGTTTGTCGAGAATGACGCTTACTTTAACAGAGAGGGTCTCTATGGAGGTCCGGGAGGCGATTACGAGGACAATTCGGAGCGGTTTGTTTTCCTCACGCGCGCCGCGTTCGAAATGGCCCTCACCGGCAAGATCAAGTACGACCTGTTTCACTCGCATGACTGGCAAGCAGCTCTAGCGCCTGTGTACCTGCGCACACTCTACGCGGGAGAGGAACTCTTCGAAGAAAGCGCATCTGTGCTGACCATTCACAATCTGGGATTCCAAGGGATCTTCGGTCAGGGGAATATGCCTATGGTCGGGCTCGGCTGGGAGCTGTTCAACCCGGACCAGATGGAGTTCTACGGCCAGCTCAACTTCCTTAAGAGCGGAATAGTCTTCGTGGACGAAGTGAATACCGTTTCCCCCGGATACCGAAACGAAATACTGACCGGCGAGTTCGGATTCGGGCTGGAGGGTGTGCTCCAGGACAAGGCTTCCCATCTCACAGGCATTCTCAATGGAGTGGACTATTCCGTATGGAATCCCGCAACCGATCCTCTCATTCCAGCTAACTTCAACCACGAGGATCTTTCGGGAAAGACTGCGTGTAAGGCGCAATTCCAGAAGTTTGCGAACTTGCCTGTCAATCCGCACGTACCGCTGATCGGCACCGTGAGCCGGCTTTCAAACCAGAAGGGAATCGACCTCTTGGAAGCCGCGATTCCGGGTCTTGTGGACCAGAACGTGCAACTAGCCCTGCTGGGCGCCGGAGATGAGCGCTACCATCGCGTCTTTCAGGAATTAGCCAAACAGTATCCCCATCACGTAAGGGTTTTCCTCACGTACGACATGGATCTGGCTCACAGAATATTCGCGGCCGCTGACATCGTGGTCGTGCCCTCCAGGTACGAGCCTTGCGGCTTGAATCAGCTCTACGGCCTCAAGTACGGCGCGATCCCTGTGGTGAGGGCCACCGGAGGGCTCAACGACACCGTTGAGGAATACAACCGCCATGAAGACCGAGGCACCGGATTCAAGTTTTATCCGCCGGAGGTCGCGGCCTTCGAACATGCTCTCTTAAAGGCAATCACGCTGTATCGGCAGGACCAAGACGCGTGGAAGAGACTTGTCGCGCGGGCGATCGAAAAAGATTTCTCGTGGAGTCGCTCCGCCGCAGAATACAAGAAACTCTACGAGAAAGCTCTGGCGAATCGAAGAGCCATGCTCGCCGCCCGTTAGCGCGGCCGCGCCGATCTTCGGTCAGCGATCGGACTCGATCCGTCACGTAAGCCTAGAGACCACCTCAGCCCCGAGTTCTCGACCGACCAGTTCTTCTTCACTCATAGAGACTTCAGCTCCTGCGTGCTTGAGTGTGTCAACGTAACGGTTCCAACGGGCCCGAGCGAACACCCGTGTTTTCGGCGCGAGGGACCGAACCTGGCCGATAACGTCGTGGGCCGCGTGAGGATCCGGCAGGGTAACAACCACGGCCAACGCACGCTCCACGTTCGCGTGAGTGAGTGTAGCCTCAAGAGACGCGTCACCAACCTCGGCAAACAGGCCCAACTCTTTAGCCTGAGCCACGAGGCGCGGATTCAAATCCAACACCAGCACAAGGAATCCCTCTTCCTTCAGCGCGTCGGCGACCTTCTCTCCCGCGGGCCCAAAACCCACGACGATCAAGTGCCCTTCGGCAGGGCGCTCACCGAGTTCGGCACGGCCTCCTGTCGGCAGTGGTTCGCGCGCTTCCGAGAGCGTCCGGTCAAGGAATCGCCCCAGCCTTGGCGCATACATGACCAGCGCAGGCGTGATGAATAGAGAAAGGACAGTGGCGGACAGCAAGAGCCGAAGCGTAGTCTGATCGATCAGCCCGTGTGCGGCGCCAACGCCTGAGAGAACAAACGAGAACTCTCCCACTTGCGCCAGAGTCACGCCGGTCGCCAAGGCATTGCCGACCGTGGAACGCAAGCCGATCAGGACTGCCCACACGATGGCGGCCTTCCCTGCGATGAGAGCTGCCGTAAGCGCTAGCACGGGAAGTAGGTTGTATCCTATCCATTGCAGGTCGGCCAGCATACCGACCGAAGCAAAGAAGACCGTGACAAACAGAGTCCGAAAGCTTGTTACGTCAGCTCGAATCTGCGTCGCGAAAGGCGATTCAGCCAGAATCATACCTGCGAAAAAAGCTCCGAGCGCGGGAGATAGATTCACGGCATGAGCCGCCCAAGCTGCGCCTAGACTCGTGGTCGCGGCGATGAGGACAAAAAGCTCTCGATTGCGGGTCGCGACTACCGCCGAGAGCAGTCTAGGAAACGCATAATTGATGAGCGCATAGAACAGGGCGACAAGCCCTATGGCCGATCCTGCAACCACCGCAAAATCGAAAATGATCGTGACCGGCGTACCCTTACCGCCCAGCAGAACCATAAGAAGGACAAGCGGCGCCAATGCGGCATCCTGAAGCAGCAATATTCCCAGAGCGTGCCGCCCGTGAATGCCGTCTAGCATACTCCGGTCACGCAGCACGCGCAAAACACACGCGGTGCTGCTTGGGCCGATCATAAGCCCCACGGCCAGGGATACGTCCCATCGCATTCCCAAGGCCGATCCCATAGCGGCGGCCGCCAAAGTCGTGAGGGTCAATTGGAGCGCGCCTCCGCCAACCCCGACCGCCCCAAAACTCTTCAAGCGCTGCCAGGAGAATTCCAATCCTATGGTGAAGAGAAGAAGAGCCACTCCGAGCTCTGCGAGGCCGTCCACCACTTGTTGGTTCTGGACCACATTGAGGAACCCCGGCCCCAGGAGCGTCCCGGCTATCAGATATCCTGAAATGGAACTCTGGCCGAGCCGCTCGAATATGATTCCCAGAACCATTGCTGCGGACAGCAGTTCCAATATTTCCAGCAGGATGGTCCATGTTTCCATGACAAAACCGTGATCGGCCCATACGGCTCAGCCACCATTTCCATCTCTTATCCGAAGGGTCTCCCCGGCTCGTTCCCCGACGGACCAGCCGCGGCGCTAATCCGGCACACGAACTATGGTCTTGTTGGAAAGCATCTCCTGGAGTTGCTTGAGCAAATTTCGCTCCTGCGCGTCGATATGAAGATCCGCGTCCGCGAGCGCCATGATCCGATCATATTCCGAATTCGACAGCTTGCCGTCTTCGATAGCTTTCTTGATCATTTCCGCCAGCCGACCTCCACTCTCACCGGATTTCGCCATGTGCAACCTCCTCAGATTCCAAGATTCACAGTGATGCTCGCAACAAACATCGCAGTATAAGCTAATGCAGCGAAAATCACCATATCATAGCAGTTTGCTTTCTCACAAACGGTTTAGGGTTGCAGCCGAAGCCCCTGAGCGACTAATGCGAGTCTCCGGCCTGATCTTTCTTTCATTCACGGAGAAGCCCGCAATTGAACGCGGTCGGTGGGGAAAAACGCCGATCACCTGCCCAGGGTCGCGGGCTGCGAACGCATAAGCGTTCTTGGTCGGGCGCTCCGAATCGCACGGCATAGGGCCGGCGAAGTGCGGATGGTAATGGAAAATCGAGATCACGAAGTATGCGAACAAAGCGCCAATTATGAAGAGCAGAGCGCTTTTCATAGCCGAACCGGTGAGCGCCGGAGAGGCTCATCGGACCCGGAGGCCATCCGGAAGCTCTAATGCTTTACAAGATAGCACAGTGACGAGTACAATTCGTCCGCTAGATAACGGGGAACTGTAACCCGAGAGAGGGCTGAGGAGCAACTCCCCAGTGACTGTCATACTCGGCGTGAACGACAATATCAACAGCGCGGCGGCAATCCTGTCTGACGGCGTGCTCCTCGGCGCGGTCCAGGAAGAGCGACTGACTCGCGTGAAGAATCAGGGCGGCGTTCCCGGGATGGCGATTGACGATGTGTTGAAGGCTCACGGTCTGACCCTGAAAGAGATTGATCAGGTGGCGCTGGCAGGGGCTTATACCTCATTCGGTCGGTGGAGTAGAGAAGCGGTGACTCGGCAATATCAGCACGCGTCCAGTCCGTGGGGCCATATCAAACAGAAGCTGAAGAACAGCGTTGTTGACGACCTTTATCGCAAGTATCGCAGGACCGGCCGGCTGGCGGAGTACGAACAACTGAAGTTCCGCTCTGAGCGCCTCACGAGCCTTGATCACCACATGTGTCACGCGTCCGCGGCGTACTATGGCAGCCCCATGAGCGGACGACAGTTGGCGCTCACCTGTGACGGGAGTGGGGACCGCCTCTCCGCCACGGTGTGCATCGGCGAGAATGGGCGACTGGATCGTATAGCGGAGGTTCACGAGAGCGACTCTTTGGGAAGGTTGTACGCGGTGGTCACGTTCCTCATGGGAATGCTTCCCCACGAACACGAGTACAAGGTGATGGGTCTCGCTCCTTATGTGCCTGACGACGAGAGGGTCGCGGATATGGCCCGAGTCTTCTCGGATCTCTTCGAGTTTGACTCTCGCAATCCGCTGATCTGGCGACGCAAACGGGGAGTGCCGTCCCTGTACAGCGCCACGGGCCTTATCCAGAGTTTGATCTATCGACGGCGTTTTGATCTCGTGGCCGCGGGCTTGCAGAAATTCACCGAAGATCTCCTTGTACAGTGGGTGAGCAACGCTGTCCGTGAAACCGGAATTCATCAGGTGGCCCTCAGCGGCGGCGTCTTCATGAATGTGAAGGCCAACAAGAGGATCCTTGAATTGCCGGAGGTTCAGAGCCTCTTCATATTTCCGTCATGCGGAGATGAGACGAACAGCATCGGCGCCGCTTATCTCCTCCATGCGCAATCCCGCCTGGCGCAAAGTAAACCCGTAAACATCGACCCGCTCGGTCCGTTTTACTTGGGAGGGGGCTTTACGGACGAAGAAGTGGAACAGGCCATCCGCGACTTCCGGCCCGCGCCCAAATTTCGGTCTTGGCACGCGCCGGACATTGAGAAACTCACCGCGGAAACCATCGCGGCGGGCCATGTGGTCGCGCGCGCCAAAGGACCCATGGAATTCGGGGCCCGCGCATTGGGGAATCGTTCCATTCTTGCCCGCCCGGAAAGCTCGCACGTGGTCCAGATCATCAACCGAATGGTCAAGAACCGGGACTTCTGGATGCCCTTTGCGCCGTCAGTCCTCGCGGAGCGCGCGGAGGAGTACTACATCAAGCCGAAACCGTTCTTTTCGCCGTACATGATCATCGCGTTCGACACGAGGCCCGAGTCGAGAGACAAGTTCCCCGCCGCGCAGCACCCCTACGACCGCACCGCGAGACCCCAAGAAGTCACTGAGAACTGGAATCCCGAATACTACCGGCTGCTCAAATATTATGAAGAGTTCACAGGGGAGGGCATCATCTTGAACACCTCCTTCAATCTGCATGGGCATCCGATTGTTTATCGCCCAATGGAGGCGCTGGAAGTCTTCCACAATTCCGGCCTGCCTTTCCTGGCGCTGGGTAATTGGTGGCTGTGGAAAGATGACTAGCCGGGGGAAGCGCTCATGATTCGAGTGAGCATCCAGGTTCCTCATCCGTACAGATCCCGGGCTGAGTACGTATTCCGAACATTTGCGCTCCGATGGGGTATCCCGGTGCTCTTCACATCTGACGAGCCCGATCTAAGATACGGTGGGTCGGATTCCGCCGCGGCCGCGGGCGCTGCGCTGCGCTTACCGTTCGACGAATCCGCGTATCGGCCTCAGACCGTATGCGCGTTCCGTCGGAAAGATGGAAGCGCAAATTGGGTGGTCGCAGGTGACGATAGGGATTGGCCCGATCTGGTGGGGACTACCTACCGCCTGCTCACTCACCTGGATGAGTCTCAGGTGCGTGCGGAGAACCGGGACCGACGAGGCATTTTCGTCAATAAGGCGCTTCCTCCTGACCGCGCGCAATCCGCGGCGGTTCCTTTTGTGGAAAACCACGCGGCGGCATTGCTGGAGCAGGCGCTCCGCGTACGGCCACGTCTCAAGGAGGCGGCCATCCCGCGCTGGCCCGGTGGAAAGCGGTATGCGCTCGTTCTCACGCATGACGTGGACGCCGTAAACGTGTCAGCCCCATTGGAGATGGCCGCAAACCTCACAAAAGCGCTCCTGCGCGGCAGCGCTTCACATGCCAGGCTCTTTACTCTTGGACTGTTCGGTCTCGGGAGAAACGCGGCCGATCCGCACTTCCAGTTTCAGCGCTGGAAGGAGTGGGAGAGGCAAAGTAACCTGAAAAGCGCTTTCTATCTCTTCTATCGGCCGCGAGGAGTCCGTTTTGACATCAATGACTGCAAGTCCTCGGTTGCAGGTCGCCGGACCGATTGGGAAACGCTCCGCAGGATTGCGGATGAGGGATGGGAATTCGGCCTCCATTCTTCGATCCGTTCGCGGGAGCGCCCGGCAGCGATCCCCGAGGCCAAGGCATGGCTCGAGGGCAAACTGGAGGGGCCGGTTCACGGTGTTCGTCATCACTACTGGGCCATCGATTGGCGAGCTCCGCACCGAACCTATCGACTACACGCGGAATCAGGCTTCTTGTACGACAGCTCTGTTGCGTGGCGAGATCAGGCCGGTTTCCGAGCAGGCACATGTCTTCCTTATGCGCTTTACGATCCGGAAACCGAAAAAACGCTGCCTCTGACGGAACTTCCGTGCAATCTGATGGACGGTCACATCTTGTTCCGTGATGTGAGCGGGGCTCGACGGGATCATGAGGAAGCGGTTCGGCTGGGTCGTGACCTCATGGAAGTGGTCAAAACCTTCGGCGGCGCAGCGGTTCTCAATTGGCATCAGGAAAAGGGCTTCAATCGGTTAGAATACGCTGGATTCTTCGAGGCGCTGGATGCGGTGCTCGAACCTTACCTTACGAATCGGGATGCATGGATCGCTTTGCCACGCGAGTTGGTCGAGCACTGGAACGCGCGAGCAGACCTCATTTTAGGCGCTTCTCAATCTGCTTGCAGTTGAGTGAGCGGTCATTTTCGGAAGATCCAAAACAAGACGCTGCCGAGAACCGAAAGAATAACGCTCAGCACGATGCAGGTCATGAGCGGGAATCGGAACGAAAATCCGGGGCGATCCACTCGAATGTCGCTCGGAAGGCTTCCGAATGGGAGGCCGAGCTTGCCGCCAAGCCACAAGAGGAGCCCTAGGGCCACGACCGCCAAGCCCACAAACGCGACCATTTTTCCAATGGTTGGGAAATCCATCGATTCCGCCACCGCTCCAATTGGCTTCGACCCAATACGCTCAAGGAGTTGAAGCCGTCTCCTCGGTCAAGACATAACATATTGCAGTGAGCAAAAGCCTGCAACTCATGCGCTTGAAATCGGCGGCCACCGGGCTTCGCGCCTGCGGACCATAATCAAAGAATTCTACAGATTAGGCCCGGCAGGGATCCGGCGCCCTATCCGACTTCCATAGACGCGGCCGGTCCATACGTTGAGAATTGTTGGAACCGCGATCTATTGCGCCACAGCTCAGACAGGGGTACATTCTCCATTCATAAATCTGTCCTGGTTTGGTTCTCGGGCGGAGCAACGACCCGCCGGCACGGCAATGGAGGAACTTTAGGCAAATGGGGCGAGAAAACGGAGGGATTCTGCCTCCGCAGGTCATCCAGGGGATGACGCTGAGCAGGCTTCTTCAGGCGCTAGTCAGAAATCACTTGCAGGTTGACGCAGCGTGCCTGGGGAGACTCGCTCATCTGATCGTCTTGGGTGTCTTTAATTCGATTTATGGGGGTTGCGAGAAGCTGTTCAACGGCCGGGATATCGATTCGGTCGCTATTGGACAACCTCCTCTGTTCGTAATCGGTCACTGGCGTAGTGGGACGACCCATCTGCATAACCTGCTGAGCTGCGACGAGAACTTGGCTTGCCCCACGGCATATCAAGCGCTTTTTCCGCATCATTTCATTTTCAGCCAGGCTGGAGGCATGGTGTTCAACCTCCTCGCTCCCCGGACGCGTCCCATGGACAATGTAGCCTTCTCGTCAGACGCTCCTCACGAAGACGAATTCGCCTTGGCTGCAATGTGCGGAGTCTCCCCGTACATGCGCGTACTGTTCCCACGCACCGGCGATCCCGGATACTCAGAGCTGAATCCCGATCTCATCCCTCCGGAAGCGTTGCAAAGTTGGAAAGAATCGCTTGTTCTCTTCGTCAAGAAACTAACCCTTTCCGAGGGGAGACGCGCCGCTCTCAAATCTCCGCCCCATCTCGGGCGCGTGCGCACCTTGCTGGAAATCTTCCCCCAGGCCCAATTCATCCACATTGTGAGAGATCCCTACACAGTCTACCTATCCACTCACCGGCTTTGGCGGGAAACCTTCGGCCGCTGTCACCTCCAGGTCCCTGATGCGGGCCTGGTGGATGAAATCATCCTTTCCTGGCACAATGAATTATTCTCACTCTTTGAGAGGGACAGGCCGTTAATCCCCGAGGGCGCGCTGCACGAAATGAAGTTCGAAGACCTGGAGAACTCTCCACTGGAGACCCTCGAAAGCGCGTACCGGGAGTTGGGGTTGAGCGGATTTGCCTCATTCCGGGGCCGGGTCTTGACCTACCTATCCTCGGTCAGCGATTACCGGAAGAATGAGTTTTCGATGGAAGAGGCTACCCGCGAAAAGGTCGCCCTTCGGTGGCGCGCCACCTTCGAGCGTTACGGGTACCCTCCGTAAAAAAATTGCCATAGTGTCGGCGCGCGTTTGACAGCGATTCTTCGTTAAAGAACGGGGCGGGATGCAATTAATTGCTGGACAAATTTTCTAATTTGTCTTATCAGCATCTGCCATGTCAAGGGTTTTGCGCCCAGGGCTCATGGGTCCTACGCCCGGTTTCTCATGACCCCTCGCTCTTGCCGTTTCCGGGCGCCGCTTTTTGCTGATGACCTTCGGCGCCCGAAGACGTCAATTCAGTTCCTGTTTCAGGAAAAAGGAGGAAGCATGGAAGTAGGCGACATCATCCACCTCAATGGGCTCAAAGCTGAATACAGCCTCTTCGGTAAGGACCGATTCTCCCGCTGCACCTTGCCCGAAGGCAAGTACGTCATCGTCGGATTCGAAACGGGTTACGTGAAACTCGCGTGGCGAGACGCGGACGGCCATCCCTCTCGCAAACATCGCTATAGAATAGAGGCCGATGCAGTTGATTCCGACAGCTAGAGGCTCTCGAATTTTGCACCTATGGGGCTGACCGCGGATCATGTCTGCTCATGCGCCTGCTCCTAGGATAAGCCGTCTCTCCTGCGGAACATGGGCGCCTCGATCGGATCCAATGTTCCGTTCATAACACGAGCATTGAGGCAAAACGGCCTTTGATACGCCTACCCAACCTACGGGCCCTAAGCGGACATTTACAATCCGAGGCGGTCGCTTATACCCCTCATCGCGTCAAGACTCACCTCAATGAATTCGTCTAGGGACATGCCCAGTTGCTCGCAGAGACGAATGTGATCCCTGTTGACGGACCGGGCGAATTCCTTCTCTTTCATGCGCTTTCGAACGGATTTTGGTTTAACGCTTGCCAGCTTCTTATCAGGGTAAACCAGCGCGGTGGCCACGATGAGCCCTGTGATGGTCTCCGCTGCAGTGAGCGCCAAGTGTACCGGTTTGTTTCGGGTGATTCCCAAGTTCTCGGCATTGTGGGATTGTATCGCTTCGATGACCGGCTCACGCGCTCCGTGGGCACGGAGAATTTCTCCGGTTATGATCGTGTGCTGGTCCATGCGATCACGGGTTTCGTTGTAGTCGAGATCGTGGAGTAATCCCACCAGGCCCCATAGTTCCGGATCTTCCCCGAATCGTGGGGCAAGCGCCCTCATGATCGCTTCCGATGCCAAGCAATGCTTGCGGATGCTTTCGGCCTCGAGATACTGCTCTATCAACTCCAGCGCTCGCTCACGAGAGATTCCCCACTGTTCGGATTTCACGGCTTACTCCTGAATAGAACGTTACGTTGGAGGCGATCTCCCCGCGAATAATCGGCAAGACGCCTCTATTCATCACAACGGAAATTGTTATCACGGCTTGCGCCTCTGCCACAACTTCAAACCCAATTCCATTTTGTTGACTTTTTTCGGCGCGATAATTATCTAAAGAACGATTTGGTGGAGTCTGTAAAGCCAACCGTGTTCCACCCGTTGAATGAGAGGGAAAACCGTCGTGAGGACAATCAATCTGGACCATGTGGCCGCGTCACCGGTCCTGCCGGAAGTTGTGGATGCAATGACCCTCTATCTTGCCGAAAAGTACGGCAACCCCTCCAGCATTCACAGCCTGGGCGAGGAGGCCGAAGAGGCGCTCAATGAGGCGAGGGAAAAGGTCGCGGCTCTCATTGGCGCGAGCCCAACGGAAATTGTCTTCACCTCGTGCGGAACGGAATCGAATAATTTCGCGCTCAAAGGCGTGGCGCACGCGAATCGCGCGCGCGGTAATCATGTGATCACGTCCGGGGTGGAACACTTCTCCATCATGCATGCGGTGAAGGCCCTGGAAACCCAGGGAGTGGAGGTGACTCGCCTCCCCACGGATCGTCACGGCATAGTAGATCCCGCGGATGTGGAAAGGGCCGTTACCCAGCGAACGGTTCTCATCTCGGTGATGCACGGGAACAACGAGATCGGGACTATCGAGCCGATCGAGGAAATCGGGAAGATCGCTCGCGCTCACAAGGTCCCCTTCCATAGTGACGCCGTGGCAACCGCCGGCGTAATTCCCGTAGACGTTCAAGCGCTCCATGTGGATCTCCTGTCCCTGGCCGCGGATTCGTTTTACGGGCCCAAAGGGGCGGGCGCGCTATACATTCGCAAGGGAGTGCGTATCGCGCCTCTGCTCGATGGCGGCATCCAGGAGAACGGACTCCGAGCCGGCACGGAGAATGTTCCGGGGATTGTTGGGATGGGGATCGCGGCTGGGATTGCGTTGCGTGAGCTGCCGTCCCGCATGGCGCACGCCCGGAGGCTCAGAGATCGGCTTATCGCTGAACTACCAAAGGCCGTGGAAGAAGTGGAGATCGTGGGGCACCCCACGCGGCGACTTCCCAATAACGTGAGCCTGACGGTGAAGTATGTGGAAGGCGAATCCATGCTCTTGTTCCTGGATATGGAAGGAGTAAAGATAGCCAGTGGTTCCGCATGCATATCTCGATCCCTCAAGGTCTCGCACGTGATGCTCTGTATGGGGATCGACGCGGCCACCGCTCAGGGGTCGCTTCTTATCACGCTGGGGCGGGACAATACCGACCGGGACATAGACGATTTCCTGAGGATTCTGCCGCCGATCGTGCAAAGACTGCGAGACATGTCGCCTCTGTACAAGAAGACGGGGAAGACTCGCGCGGTAAGCTAAGAAAACCGTTGAGCCAGGGTACGGTTTTGTAGGTTCGGTAAATGAATGTGGCGGAAGGGCTGGGACCAGTCTCGGTGGGACAGGCGTCTCGCCTATCTATTCGGGCCACAATCCGTCTCCCGGAGGTATGAGAGGCAATCCCGCGTGTCGTGGGAGTGTCCCGCCAAATATGTTGGGA
Organism: Deltaproteobacteria bacterium; assembly: GCA_016875095.1. Taxonomy (GTDB): domain Bacteria; phylum Desulfobacterota; class Desulfomonilia; order Desulfomonilales; family Desulfomonilaceae; genus VGSG01. Next base: position 25,837 of record VGSG01000029.1, on the reverse strand, counting down.
TATTTGACTGCGCTTATGAGACGGAGCGCCACGGTCGAACCGGCTGACAAAGCTCTTGCGGGAACGGAGAGCAAAGAGCGCACTCAGCCCTTCGGAAATTGCAAGAAGACACCTCGATAGGATGGCGTTATGTACAGCGAAATCGTTATGGAGCACTTCAAGAACCCGCGCAATGTGGGGGAGATAGCAGACGCGGATGGGATAGGGGAAGTCGGCAACCCCGCATGCGGAGACATCATGACGTTCTACATCAAGGTGAGGGACGGCCGGCTTGAAGACGTGAAGTTCAAGACCTTCGGATGCGGCGCCGCGATAGCCGTTTCGAGCATCGTGAGTGAAATGGCTGTCGGTAAAACGCTGGACGAAGCGATGACGATCAGCGCCAAGTCCGTGATCGAGGCTCTCGGCGGACTTCCCAAGAAGAAACATCATTGCTCTAACCTGGGCTCTGACGCGCTCCAACGCGCCATTGAAGACTACCGGGCTCGACAACGAGGCGAAGTGTACCAACCGCCTGAGGATCATCCGGAAAGCTGCGAGTGTGCGGCATGTTCGGCCGAAGACCCGGAAGAGGCGCTGTACTGCACGACCGTCTGCGAGAGAAAACCCACCTCGTAAGAGCCCTTTTCCATCGTCCCGTCATTTTGACGCGGTTCGGTTGGATCCGGTGCTTCGGCAGTCTCCGAAAAAAAGCGCAGTGGCGTCAGGTGCGGTACGCGGCGTTGATCCGGACATATTCTTCGGAGAGGTCCGTGGTGAGCATTGAGGCCTCGGCTGTGCCGTGATTGAGGTCCAGGAGCACGAAGAATTCTCGTTTCTTCATCGCCTGAGCAGCCTGGGGCTCCCATTCATCACTGCGCGGGGCCCCGTTCTTGAGCACCGGAATCCCGTCGATGAAGAGGTCCAACCGGTCAGGATCGAAACTCACTCCCGACCTGCCGGCCGCTGCAATAATGCGTCCCCAGTTAGGGTCCTGGCCGTAGAATGCGGTCTTTACCAGGGGAGATTCGGCGATGGTCCTTGCGACCGTCAATGCGTCTCTTTTATCACGCGCTCCACGGACCCGTATTTCCACGAGCTTGGTAGCGCCTTCGCCGTCTGCGGCCACCTGCCGCGCCAGATTCGCGCAGGCCGTCTGAAGCATCCCGGCGAACGCCTGCGTCGCATCGTGGTCCGATCCGAGCTCCTCCGCGAATGGCGCCCCGCCCGTCAACGCGATCACCGTGTCATTGGTGCTGGTATCACCATCAATCGTAATAGCGTTGAAGGTATTTCGCGTTGCGTCGCGCAGGGCTTTACCAAGCATGACGGCTTCCACGCGCACGTCCACCAGCGCGACAGCGAGCAAGGTGGCCATGTTGGGCGCAATCATCCCCGCTCCTTTCACCATGCCCAGTATCCGGACGGACCGACCTCCAATTGTCTCGTTCAGAAGCACAGTTTTCGGCCGCGTGTCGGTGGTCATCATGGCTGTGGCCACATCCGGCGCTTTGGTCGCATCGAGGCCGGCCACCAGCTCAGGGACGGCGGCGCGCATACGGTCCACGGGCAAAGGGGCGCCGATGACACCCGTGGACATGGGCGCAACGAGTCTACGATCGATATTCAGGTGTTGGGCCACCTGATCGAGCAAAACAAGAGCGTCGTCAATCCCTTGTCTTCCCGTGACCGCATTGGCGTTGCCGGAGTTGATGAGAATGGCCTGACATGATCCCGCTTTGAACCGCTCGCGGGTGATCTCCACAGGCGCAGCGCAGACAAGGTTAGTGGTGGTTACACAGGCCGCAGTTGCGGGCCGGTCCGCGCATATCAAAGCAAGATCGCGCCGCTCGGAGCCCGGTTGTTTTATTCCCGCGGCAACTGCGGAAAATCGATATCCCGTAATCTCCAGAGAGTCTTCCTTCATTCGCCGTCTCCAGCATCCCACGATTTGACGCCCAATTTGGTCAGTTCAGCGAGCAGGTCCGGATAGCCTCTGAATACGATGCCGCGCAGGCCCACTTCAATCGCGGCCCGCACATTCACTTCCAGGTCATCAATGAATACCGCGGATTTCGGCTTGATACCGAACTGCGCCAACGCTTTTTCAAAGTAGGCTTTGGCCGGTTTCATGACTCCCAGTTCATACGAAAGGGCTGCCGCGCGGTAGAACGAGACCTGTGGAAACCGGTCAAGAATGTATCGGTAATGCGTTTCGCTGGTGTTGGAAGCCAGCCAGGTCCTATAGCGAGTGGAAAGAGCTTTGCCAAATCGCGCCATTTCTTCATCGAGGCTAAACATGTCACACCAAATGGACTGGAATTCTCCAGCATCTATCTGCGTTCCGAGGAGTTCCTCCACCCGGCGTTGAAAGAGATCGAAGGTGATGCGCCCCGTCTCCAGTTCCGCAACGGGCCCGTCAAAAAGCCTTTCAAAAGCCTGCGGCTCAGCGCGCAGCAGATGCGCGCGATCACCGGGGAGATAAGGGATCAACCGCTTGAACGCACCCAGCCGGTTTACCGGCAGCAGAACATTCCCCAGATCAAAAACGATATCACGGATCATGCGAACGGTCGTTGCTCCAAAGTCGTCGTTCATCGAAAAGGCATCATCAATAGATGCCAAGATCCATTCCCTCGGCCAATGTATGGCCTAAATTGACGCACTGTTCCAGAGCTGCGGCTGAAAGTTCGCCTCGAACGATGACCGGCTCCTGAACCCGACGTAACTTGTACCCCAGTATTATGCGCTCTATGCTGCTCAGCGCGCCGGCGCCGTCATTGCCTGCGCAAATGACGACAGCGTAAGCTCTGCCCGAAACGTCCTCACGGACCTCTTCGTACGTCCGATCGAAGAGGTCCTTGAGCGCTCCGGCCATGTATCCGAAATACTCCGGGCTGCACATGACAAGGCACCGAGCGGTCCGAAAGTCATGTGCCGTGACCTTCGCCGCTCTCAATCGTCTCACTTCGATCCCGCGCACGCGTCGAGCGCCGCGTTCCACCGCTTCGGCCAGCCGCTCCGTATTACCCGACTGAGAATGATAAATAATGAGAAGCTCTTTGGGTTCTTCCGTCTTCAATGAAGAATTCCTCTCCCGGCTCACAATGAGGACTGCCAATGCCCTTTCTTACGGGGGCCCGAACTAATTTTGGCCTCTTTGCTCTGCCCGCGATCTAGAGAATAAGCCTTCTGCGCCTGGGGCCCCGGGACGTATGACGTCCCCGCCACCCATCCTATAGAAGGCTGCGTTGAGATGTGCGTCTTTAGATGAGGCTGGAATCCCTCTCTCTCTTCCCTCTCCCGCCGGGGGAGAGAGTTTTATGACCCATCCCTTGATGGGATGGGGAAGGGGGAGGGTGACCTTTCGCGCAAATCTCAATGCCGTTCACTATAGCACGGCATTTCGGGCGCGGAGGCGCCTTTGATAATCTCAGCCTTGGAGGCAGTTTTGCGAAGCGGTCCAAGACCTAGCCTTCATCAGAGCGCTGGAGCACATGGCGGTCGCAGGTTTCGCGGAATTCGCTCACCACAGATTCCAAAGGCTTGCCGGTCTGCCCGGCTTCCGCCCTGAGCGCGGCCCACAACTCATCCAGCAAAGGGAATGACTCCTCGGTAAGTGAGAGCACAAGCGTATTACCACATAAGCAATGCCGGTACAGCATTGTGTAGGGTTTGCGCATGACGTCACAGCAATCCTCCATGACATGGCGCTTGGGAGTTGTCTGCCGAAGATATTGAGCGTAAGACTCGAACACTCGTTCGCACGCGCGACACTTCTTGGGGAAGAGGATTCCGTTTTCTCCAAGATGCAGAAACGCCTCCATAAATGTGCGGAAGCGAGTCTTCATGGCAAAGTCCGAGCGCTCAAGGAACCAACCTATCTCTTGATGTCCGTCTTAGGCGCGGCGTGACGTGGCGCGGAAGAGCAGCCGGAGCAGATGTGTACTATTGAGGCTGCCACGTTGATATCTTACCTGTCAGCCAAGGAAAATGCCATAGCCGCGGTGCGAGATATCGGTGTTCGCGATGGCTGGAGTTTATTTCCGATTCTGAAGCGCGGATCTTTCGGATTGGCGGGAATCAGCCTCCGTGCCTGCCGTGTATGCGCAAACAGTTCGTTCCGGGAGGGCTCCAGTTCTACCCAAAGCCGGCCGTTAGGGACGCCGGCCCCTACCAATGCGTCATAATGCTTCTGTTTGAAGAGTTCAGAATTCCCGGGAAGCGGGCCGAACAACGCGGGAGAATATAGCATTTGCCAAAAGTAATGGCCTGTTGATCGTCCGTCACCCCGGCTTTCGCAGGAATGACGGAATCGGGCTGCCTCGAATCGGACAAAACTTTTGGCAACAGGTATAACCTTAGCCGCGGGAATTCCTCAGCCAGGAATCTAGTCTCTCCCTGTAGAAAACCACCAGGACGAGCGCGACTGCGGTAATCGTCGAGATGAGAAACAAGAGAGCCCAATTTTCGTTGTACACCGCTGAACCGCAAAGACTGAGCAGCACGGTTCCGGGAATCCTTCCCAGCGCCGAGACCAGGACAAACGGCAGGAAATTCATGGGACTCAACCCAAGGATGTAGCACAGAAAATCCTTTGGAAAACCCGGGATGACAAAGAGCAGAAGGGCCAGAGCTATTCCTCGACCCTCGGTGAGAAAGTGAAACCGCTTCAGAGTTTCATCAGGGACCAGCACATTGACAATGGGCAACCCCACAATCCGGGCCGCAAGGAACGCCGCAGCCGATCCAAATCCGAGCCCGACGGTTGAATAAAAGACATTCGGGAGCCCCCCGAAAATGAATCCGCCTACCGCGCCGGTGAATTCCCCCGGTATGGGAGCGAAGACCACCTGAAACGCCTGAATAACGATAAAAGCCAGCGGAGCCAATCTACCCCAACTCTCCACGTACGTCCGCAAATGGTCTCGACTTGCGAAGGTCTCCCAAAACGCGCAAATCAAGGGATCGAGTTGACCGGAATAGGCCAAATACGCGATCACGCTCCATGCGGCTGTAATAATGCCTCCCGCTATTGCCAGGCGGACCTTATCTTGTGCGCTCAGGATTTTCTTCATTACGAAAGCCCGGGTTGCGCTATTCGGCCGTCGGTGCGGCGCATTTCCGAGCCGGAAATCAGACTCAGAATCTCGTCTTCCATTCGTCCGATCAGTGGCGAGAGCGTCTTGGAACTGTGCGCGCAAATCCCTATTCCGTCGTAGCGCGCGCACATGTTACGGACCAGGTCCGGTTCCACCAGATCCTGTTTATTGAAGACCTTGATCATAGGCGTCAGGTGGAGGCTCAATTTCTCCAGAAGCTCTTCCACCGCCGCCATTTGCTGCTCGAAGGCGGGGTTGGATATATCCACCACGTGCAGCAAGAGATCCGCATCGCACAGTTCGTCCAGTGTGGCGGAGAACGCCGCCACCAGCGCATCAGGAAGGTCTTTGAGGAAGCCTACGGTGTCGGTGATGATCACCTCGGTCTCTCGCGGGAACCTGAGGCGACGACTGGTCGGGTCAAGGGTGGCGAAGAGCATGTCCTGCGCGGGAACATTGGATTTGGTCAGGCGATTGAGCAGCGTGGATTTTCCTGCGTTGGTGTAGCCCACTATCGAAATGATCGGAGTTCTCCTCCTGTTTCGCAGCTCGCGACGAACACCTCGCTGTTTGCCGAGGTTTTCAGTCTGCTTTTCAAGGAAGCCGATGCGACTGCGGATGCGGCGCCGATCGATCTCCAATTTCGTCTCGCCAGGTCCTCGACCGCCGATACCGCCGGTGAGCCGCGAGAGCGCGTCGTCCTTCTCTCCGAGACGGGGAAGGGCGTACTTAAGCTGCGCGAGCTCCACCTGGATCTTGCCTTCACGGCTCTTGGCCCTCTGCGCAAAGATGTCCAGGATGAGCTGCGAGCGATCCAGAACTTTGAGTTCCGTGAAGTCGCTAACGGCCCTCACCTGAGCCGGGGTCAATTCTCTGTCGAAGACCAGCACGCCCGCGCCCTTGTGAAGCGCGTCGATCACGATCTCCTGGAGTTTCCCCTTTCCAACGACAAAGTGGCTGTCGGGCGCTTCTCTGCGCTGGTAGGTTTTCCCCACCACCTTCACGCCGCACGAATCGGCCAATTGCTCCAATTCGGCGAGGGATTCCTCGACTTCCCACTCCTTCCCGGAGGTCTTTCCCACCAGATAGACCCGTTCCCTGGAGCCGTCCACCGCGCGGCCCCCAAATGAACGCGCCATCTCGTCTTCCAGAGACTTGATAAAAGCGGCAAAATCCAAGTCAAGGAGCGACGGAGAAATCGGCTGGAGTACCCGCCACACCTGGCCGCCGGGATTCTCAGGGAGCAGATGGGCTACATGAGCCATTGTCGGCAGGCCTTGGTCGTCAACACCGACCGCGGCAACTAAGTCGAGCCGCAACAGAGCAAGATCGGAGAGATCCTCCTGGCTCAACGGCTCGTCGCCGATGTGAGTGTGTATCAGCCGGAGCCCCCGGAGCCGGCCCGCGCCGACCCGCCATCCTTCCAGCTTGGGAATGAGAATCGAACGCCCGTTGCCAACCAGAACCTTTCTCACCAAGCCCTTGCGGTCAACGAGGACACCGATCTGACGGCCGATCTCTGCGGAAAGTTCCGTGAGGTGACGAGAGATTTCCTGCGTGAGCGCCTTGTCCGGCGGGACCCTCCTGAATGCCAGTTTTTCCAACCGAGCGCGTTGAGACGGTTTTAGACCTTTCAGTGAACCGAAAACAGCGCTCACAGAAGAACCCCGATGGTGTCGGACGTTTCTGCTCTCATATAAACTAAGACAGCTCCCAAAGGGAAGGTGTTTGCCTATTTCTCATCTTCTTCGGGCAAAATCTTCACAATAGCGCACCGCTCAGGGTCGAGGTACTTCTTTGCAACGGTCAAAACCCGATCCGCGGTTACTTCGGAAAGCTTCCGTATGTAGAGCTTGTCGTAATCGTATCCCAGGCCGTAGAGGGTATTCAAGACCGTATTTTCGGCCCGAGACCATGAACTCTGCAGGTTGATCAGATGGTTCCCGATCAGGTTCTCTTTTGATCGGTTCAGTTCCTCGTCGTTCACTAAGTTGTCTCTCACCATACGGATCTCGCGAAAGAGGCTTTGGACCGCCTGATCGATCTTTGACGTATCGCATGCGATGTAGAAGGCGAAGAGGCCGGGGTCCATGCCGGGACGAAAAATCGATGTGACGATGTACGCGAGAGACTCCTTGTCCCTCAACTGGGAGAAGAGCCGGCCGCCCTGGCCCGCAAGCGCATTGTTGAGCACTGCCAGTGGATAGCGATCCTCATCCTTGAAAGTGGTCGCTCCGAATCCCACAACCAGGTGCGCTTTGGCACGCGGGATTTTCACCGTTTTCTCTATCACCTTTCTCAGAGGCGTTTCCGCGGGCGTCGGAGGAGGGTCGAACTGCTTGGCCGAGATCTTGCCGAACAGCTCTGTGATGCGCCGCATGGCTTGCGTAACGTCCATATCGCCCACGCCGGTAATAACCGTATTGGTGGGGACCGCGAGTCGCCGATAGGTCTGAATCAGGTCGTCCCTGATGAAACCGGCCACGGACTCAAGCGCCCCTTCCTTATTGAATCCGTAAGGATGATTCCCAAAGAACGTTTCATTGAGCTGGTTCAGAGCGAAGGGAACGGGTCGATCCGGCTGAGTCTTTATCTGATTAATGATCAGGGCGCGTTCCCTATCCAATATCTCTTGGGGGAAGGAGGCGTCAGTATAGATCTGAGACAGCAAGTCGAGGCCCTGGTCCAGGTATCGACCGAAAAAGCTGGCAGAGAGCCCAAATGAATCATAGCCCGAAAATCCGCCCAGACGACCTCCCATGTCCTCGATCTTGCGGGATATGTCGAGTTCGCTCATCGCGCTGGTCCCTTTGGTGACCATCTGCGCTATGAAGTTCGAGATTCCTTCCGTCTGCTTGGTCTCGAAACGTTTCCCTCCCAGAGAGGCGATGCGGAACGAAACGACCGGATTTGAATCGTCGGGAACAAGGACGATTCTCATTCCGTTGGGGAGGGTCCGAGTGATCATGCCCTCAGCCGCGGCTTCTTCAGCCTCCTTGGACTTCTTGGGCTTGAATTCCCCCACAATTTCCTCGAGCCTGGCGATCTGGAATTCTCTCGCATCCCCTTCCGGCATCAGCACGGTCACCGACACGTTGGGTGGGATGAGATAGCGGCGAACGGCGTCGGAAACCGCTTGCGCCGTTGTGGCCGCGTTAAGTCTCAGGTACTTCTCCTCGTAGAGCGCGTCGCCAATGGTCGCCTGGAAGCTCCCCATGCTCCGCGCCAATCCCTCTACGGTCTCCCTTGCATACAGATGATCTGATTCAATGTCGGTCTTGGCGCGCTTCAGCTCTTCGTCGGACGGAGCTGTCTGGTCAAGCTGTCGGAGTTCTTCCATGATTGCCTTGGTCGCGGCCTCTAAATTCGCTCCGTTGAGTGTCGCGGAAATCAGGAACAAGCCCGGTTCCTTTGGCGTGAGAGCGTGGGAAGAGATCGAATTCACCAGTTGCTTTTCTTTCTTGAGCGCCCGGACCAAGCGAGAGCTTTCTCTTCCGCCCAGGATGCTGGCAGCGAGGTCGAGAGCGTTCACATCGGCTCCTTTGAGCGACGGGACGTGAAAAGCCATTAGCAAGCGGGCTTCCCGTGCGTTCTTGTCCCTGAGCAGCGCGCCCCGGATCGTCTTTTGCACGGGCTCCTGCCCTCGTGGAGGGCGAAAGAAGCCCGTGGGTTTGAATTTTGCCGTAAGTCGTTCGATCTCGGGACGGATCGCGGCCGGGTCCACATCACCTACGATGAGGAGAAACATGTTTTCCGGCGCATACCATTTCTTTCGAAAGGAGATCATGTTCTCCCGGGAAAAACTTTCAACGGTTCTCTTGTACCCGATGATCGGGTAACGGTACGGGCTGGTGGTGTATGCTGTCTCGAAGAGAAGTTTTGACGCTTTCTTGTTTGGGCGTTCCTCTCCTTCCAGGATCTCTTCGATCACCACTTGCTTCTCTTTTTCCAGCTCGTCGGCGTCTATGACCGGGTTGAGCACCGCATCGGTGATGATGTCGAGGCCCTGCAGAATAGCCCGTGACGGGACCGTAACGTGAAACACGGTTTCATCCCAGCTCGTGTACGCGTTCATCTCGCCGCCGAGAGATTCGACTTCCGATGCGATCCGGCCCACTCCCCGGCGCTGTGTCCCTTTGAACGCCATATGTTCGATCACATGGCTGATGCCGCGCTCAGCTTCCTCTTCGTCCGCGCTCCCCACAAGCACCCAGTACTGTATGGTAGCCACTTTGCGGGCATGGTCCTCCAGGATCATGACCTCCAGTCCGTTGGAAAGCGTATAACGGCTCAATTTGGCCGGCCTGGCCTCAAGGTCGTGCGGTATCATGAACAATCCCACCACAAGGGTCACCCAGATCCATCGGAACGTAGCGCGAGCTTTCAGGACCATAAGACTCCTCCTGCGAATTTTGGCAGGAGTCGCCGGGGACCCGCTTGAGTTCTCCCCCTCCTCCTGTTCCCCAGGGAGGGGAGAGGATTTCCCGCCCCGCGGGGCACGGGGCTCCCCAAAAACTCCCGGTTCTCTTCGAGTCGCTTCCCGCGCCCCGGTCCCCTCGGTCATGCGAATGGGCCGACGTCACGGTGTCCGGTTGGACGGCGATCTCTTCTTCAAACCCTTCCTAGATATAGGACCTTGATGAGCGAAGTCAACCAGGCCCACCGTCAAGGCTCAATTTCAAGCCACGCACGAGCTTTCTCTCTTTTTCGTCGGGGAGCAGCCCTTGGAATGCCGCGATATACATCTCACCCCGTTGCTCCACAATCGCGCTCAACGCCGCGCGGTAGGCCAGGTCTACCCGCTGACCGATCTCACGGAGCAGATCGACTATCTTAAGGTTCAGTAGCCACTTGGGGATCAAGGGAACGATTGCCGTGTTCAGCAGAGCGTCCAAGAGAGTAAAGCCCCCTCCGAGCACGATTTCCGCCGTGACCAACAGGAGCGCCCAAACCGTGTATGAGCCGTAAAGCTTGAGCTCGTCCCCCAGAGTCAAGCCGCCGCGAAGGCGGTCGAATTCAGCTTCCAACAAATTCTGCACTCCTGGGAAGACCGGTTCAAAGCGCCGGCGTATTTCCGCCTCGTCCCATGGGGGCACATCTGTTCGAGCAACGCGGCGGAGGTCTTCAGACGCCGGGTCTGACGCCAGCAGTTCCGCTATTCTCAGGTTCAGCTTGGCTACAGCGGATTCGAGAGGCTGCAACCGGACAAATGAACGCGTGGTTTCCAAGTCTTCTGATCGAAGCGCCTTCTCCCTATCCTGAGCTTCAGTCGGCGTGGAAAAAAACAACTCTACCACCAGGCCAAGGGCTTTCCGGACGGCATTGCGAATGATCATGCGGGGCGTGAAGAATATATCGTACTTTCTGAGCAGTTGCTGAAGGCGCTCCTGGATGTGGGCCTCCACGTCATCCGAAACAATGTGGTCCAGTTCCGCGTCCAGCTCTCCTTGCGCTGCGCCAACGAGGGCCCCGATACGTTTATTGATGCGATCAATTCGTTCGAACTGCGCATTGAGCGATCCTTCGAGGGTTTCCAAGCTGCGGCGTGTTTGCCGGACCAGCCGGCCCATTTCGCCCATGCGAGTTTCTTCCCGATGCTCGTCTGACGCAAGCCTTTGCAAGGCAACGAATCCCGCATGTTCCCAAAGGCCCGGTATCAGCTCCGGCAATGAATCCAGTCGCGCAACACGCGTCACATCCGCGATCGACCGCTCAGAATGCGTCAGTGATTCGCGGAAATCCTCAAATGCGGCGTCGGACGCCACCTTGTTCATCACCAGGAGCATCTTTTTGCCCCAGGCGCGGGCCTGCTCTCTGACCCGTTGTCCGCTCAGATCGCCATATTTCTCCTGTGAGGTAATAAAGACCAACACGTCGCTGACGAAGAAGAAATCCTCAGCTACCAAGCGATTGCTCAGTTCAACGCTGTCCACATCAGGGGTGTCCACGAGAACGAGCCCGGCAAGGTCAGCGTTGTCATGCGTCAGTAGTGTGATCTCGCTGGGGAGAGCCCCCGCGGCGGACTCACCGCGCCTCGCGGAAAAGGGAAAGCCGCGGAATTGACTTGCCCAATCCTGGTGCGCGAATACCGTAGCAGTGTGGGTGCATGGACGTCTGATCCCAACCGCGCTGATCACCTTGCCTGCCAAGGAATTGATCAGAGTGCTCTTCCCCGTGCCTGTGCCCCCAACGAGCGCCATGATGAGCGGATATCCCGCTTCGAACCCTTGTTTCCAGGACAGCGCCTGGAGCAGCCGCTCAGCCCGTGACCTCTCCTCCAACAGTTCAGCCGCTACCGCGAGACGCTCGTCAATGCTCAGGCTCAGTGTGTGAGAGGAAGATTTCACGTGCGCGGTCCTCTTTCGCGGCTGGACGATGTCGGCCGGGACTACGAGATGAACTCGGGACGCAGAACTATTGAAAGATACCTGTTCAACAGAAAAAACACAATGTTGGCCGTTCGTGGAGAGTAGCTCGATTCGCGCGGATCAGCCCGAGGGCTGAAAAATACACGCTGGGGAGTTGGCCGCAGGCGCGCAAATCATTGCGCCTGAGAGAATCCTGGGCCGGGGTGGGGAAGGTCTTTGGGTGAGTTGTCGATCAATTATTCTCGAGTTCCAGGACCCTTCGGACCGCGGGGGGGATGAAGATGCCCTCCAGGTCTAGCTTTTTCAGAGATTCGGCGAGGACGCGTATCTTCTGCCGCCGGGGGTCCCGGCGATTAAGGAGGATGAGAGGCTTCCCCGCGACTCTGCAAAGCCCTCCCATCGACCTAAAGCCCGTCTGACCGAGGTTTTCGTACCTCAGTTCTATTCCAAGACGTGTGGCTATTTCTTCCAAATGCCCGAGGAGCAGCAGGTCGTTCACGCCGGCGCCTCCTGAATTGCCCCATGAGTGGGAAGATCGAGTAGACTGTTCCAGGCGATTTGTCAAGAGGGGAAATGACTTCATCTGGAGCCAGTTTCATGACACAATGCCACTTTCCTGCGTGTCGCGAAGCGAATTTCACTTGACAAATCAGTTTGCTATCGATAACATTTTGCAATCCTTGAATCTCACTTCAAGCCCTTGAACGCTCTAACATTTTGGGAGGTGTTATCATGACGAAGAGCGAACTAGTTACTCGGATTGCGGAAAAGGCCGGCATTACGAAAAAGGCTGCGGCCGGTTCGTTGGATGCCCTGGTCGCGGCTATTCACGATGCGCTGAAGAAGAAAGAGGGAAGAATCCGCGTGGCCGACCTGGGGACGTTCAAAGTAGTAAAGAAAAAGGCTCGCACCGGCGTCAATCCGCAGACGAGGCAAAAGATCAAGATTGCCGCTACAAAGGTCCCCCGTTTCAGTCCGTCCCGAGCGCTGAAGGAAGCCGTCAAGAAGGCGAAGTAGCACGCGGGTGGGAAGCTGCTATGAACAAATCAGATCTGGTAGCAGCCCTGGCCCAGCAAGCGGATCTCCCTCAGCGCAAGTCGGAAGACATCGTTAATCTGGTTTTCGAGACTATGGGCAAGGCGCTTCTTGGCGGTGACCGCATAGAGATCCGTGGCTTCGGCTCCTTCACGGTGAAGGAGTACGACGGGTACACGGGGAGGAATCCCAAGACGGGAGACAGGATATCAGTCAAGGCGAAGAGGCTCCCTTTCTTTAAGACCGGAAAAGAGCTCAAGGAAAAAGTGGACGAGGCTGTCTGATGCTCACGGCAGCCTCGATGTTCTTTTGCCCGGCGCTTTGTTTCGAGAGGACCGGGTAAGGACCGACTGGTGGCCTGCGACGTGACTCTTGATTCCGCCGATGCTCTCCAGTATCGTACAGGCGCGCGGAGCGTCTGTGTCAGCGTGTTGACGCGCCATGACGGCCGACCGAGCCGGACGCTCTTGAGTTCAAGGCGGAAACGAGCGGCGTAAGGAGTTTGTCCTTCAGGCCCATAGGCTCCGGGACAGGCTCCCAGCGCACAATCGGGCGGGCCCGGTGGAACTCTACAACGATCTCAATCAAATAGGAGAGATCCTTTATAGCCGAGGACTGCTCGACGAAGAGGGTATTCTCCGACTGCAAGAGGCGGATCAGTACATTAAGGATCGCCTCTCGCAGGAGCGGGCGCGACAGATCAAACAAGGTGTGCCCCACTCCCACCAGACCACCGTCATCGATATCGTGGCGGAGATGAAGCTCTCCGGCCCCGAAGGTCTGCTCGACGAAGCCTCCATCGTTCATGCCGTGGCCGATCATCTCGGGTTCGGCTTCATGAGACTGGACTCCCTGGAACTCGACCCCGACTTCGTTACTAAGACACTCCCTCAGAAATTCGCCGACCGTTTCCTGGTCCTGCCTGTAGGCGAGGTGGACGGCAAGATTCGCATCGCCGTGTATGACCCGTCCCAGAAAGAAGTGATTGAGGACGTTTCGCGCGTGACCGGCCGAGTAGTGGAAATCGTCATCGCGCCGAAAGAAGACATTACCAAGATTATTCTGGAGTTTCACGGGTTTAAGGGTTCCATACGAGCCGCGGAAGCTAAGCATGTCAAGCACTTCAAGGAGCTTTCCGACCTGGAGAGACTGGTCGAAGTCAAGAGCCTTGAAGAGATCTCCCATACCGACAGAAATATCCGGACCGCTGTGGACGCGATGTTCAGGAGAGCCATCTCCCAGAGGGCCAGCGACGTCCACGTGGAACCCAAACGATCCCGAAGCCTACTTCGGATGCGCATCGACGGCATACTACATGATATCGACTCCATACCCGCGCCGCTCCACCAGGCTTTCGTCACACGCATTAAAGGGATGTCTCAAATGGATATCGCGGAGAAGCGGCGCCCTCAGGACGGTCGCATCAAGCTCAACTTCCATCATCGGGAAGTGGAAGTAAGGGTCTCCACGGTGCCCACCGCGTTCGGAGAGAAGGCCGTTTGCCGCATCCAGGACCCGGATCTGCTCTTTATGGACCTGGGAGATCTAGGGTTCTCGCCTCTGGACCTGACCATATTCCAGTCACTCATCAGCAGACCTTTTGGAATCGTGCTCGTGACAGGGCCCACCGGATCGGGCAAAACCACCACGCTCTATTCCGCGCTCCGGGCGCTCTCCACTCCCGATCGGAATATCACCACCATAGAGGACCCGGTGGAAATGGTTTACGAGCGCTTCAATCAGATATCGGTGAATCCCGCGGTGACTATGCTCCACGACCCCGACGAACGGATGACGTTCGGACCCATCCTCCGGCACGTGATGAGACAAGACCCGGACATCATCATGATCGGAGAGATCAGGGATGAAGAGACCGCGTCCCTTGCCGTGCAGGCCGCGCTCACGGGACACCTCGTCTTCTCCACCCTGCACACCAACGATGCGGTGAGCGCTGTTACCCGGATGCTCGATCTCAAAGCGCCCCATTTCTTGCTGTCGAACACGTTGGTCGGCCTGCTCGCGCAAAGGCTGATCCGGAGGATATGTCCCGCGTGCGAGGAGTCCTACCCGATCGGCCTGAAAGAACTGAATCGGATGGGATTCAACTTTGAAGGGCCGGAAACTATCGTGCTCAAGAGGGGTAGAGGTTGCCATCAGTGCCGTGATACCGGCTATTTCAAGAGAGAGAGCGTGTATGAGGTTGTGGCGATTGACGACGACATGGCCAAATTGATCACGGACCAGCCGAGCGTGCGTGACATGAAGGAAATGGCCCGAAAGAAGAAGTTCAGCGCTCTTTGGGAGAATGCGATCCGAAAGCTGCTCAACGGTGTCACCACCGTGGAGGAGGTTCTCTCAGTGGTAAGGCCCGATCCGCATTTCACCGAACCCGTCCACCTGCGGAAAACCGACGAGGCAGTGGGGCAAATTGCGGCCCCGTGATCCGGATCGGCCCCGAAATGGCGATTGCTCGTCGGCGGACCGAACGAATCGCCACCCACTACTCACCCATTTCCGGTAAGGGAGTGCGTCCAGGAACCTCGTTCCCACAGCGGGAGAGGGCAGGGTGAGGGGAGGACGTATAGCATGGGAAGAGGTCCATACGAATGCGCAGCCGTCCATATATCACGGGCATCGGTAATGGCTCTTCGCCCCGCCGACTCTTTGATCATGACGGAGGTTCACGATTAGGAGACAGCGTTTTCGACTCAACTTTGCGCTCTTTGCGTTGACCGCAATCACGACCACCTTTGCGGGCGCGCTCCACGCGAACAAGACCGTTGACGGATGGATCTCGTTTTTCCTGAGCGGGTGGGTATTCTCTGTCCCCCTCATGGGGATTCTCCTCGTGCATGAAATGGGGCATTACATCGCGGCCAGAATCAACCGCCTCGACGTGACGCCACCTTATTTCTTGCCCGGACCGTGGCCCGCGGGAACGTTCGGCGCGTTCATCAAGATCCGGTCCCCGATCACGGATCGGAAGGCGCTCATGCAGGTCGGCGCATGTGGTCCTGTTGCGGGCGCCATTGTGGCAATACCGCTTCTCATGGTGGGGCTCTTCCTGTCGGAAGTCCTCCCGGAGCCGCCCAAGGGTGAAAGTTTTGCTTTCGGCGCCTCGTTGATTCTGGAGCTCCTGTCCCTGCTGAGGTTTGGGGAGTACACTGCCAACATGACCATTATTCTGCACCCTACTGCGGTGGCCGCTTGGTTCGGGCTCTTTGTCACAGCCATGAATCTACTCCCTATCGGCCAGCTTGACGGCGGGCATGTGATCTATGCGTTGGTCGGACCGCGAAAGGCCGCCTTGTTTTCATACGGCTTCTTTGGCGTTCTCATTCCGCTGGGCGTGTTCGTATGGCCGGGTTGGCTCGTTTTTGGGGCTCTGGTCTTTTTCCTGGGGCTTCGTCACCCTGCGCCGCTGGACCCCGTAACCCCGTTGAGCCGCGGCGCCAGGCTCCTGGGCTGGACAGCGCTGGTCCTCTTCGTACTGACCTTTGTGCCTGTTCCTATCAGCGTTACGCCCTAGAAGCGAAGTCTCAGCGCCCCGGTCCCTTCTGTCGGCTCAGATGCGCCGGGAGGGCCTGCGCCCGCGCCTCGAACATTGACACGGCCGCCGGACCTGATCTATCCTGGCGCTACCCGTCCAGGGCCGGGGTAGCTCAGAGGCCAGAGCAGATGATTCGTAATCATCAGGTCGTGGGTTCGACTCCCATCCCCGGCTCCATGATTCCAATAAGTTACTGGCCAGCCAAAAAGACCAAAAACGATAGCGGTAAATCAGCGGTAAACGCAAAGCGGAAAAAGGGGGCGATTAAGACGCTCGGATCTTCGGGAGAGACGAGCGCTTTTCAGGCTTTCGCGACCGACCTCGATGAAACCCCTCGGGCTTCAACTGTGTACGCGTCGGAGCATTCTCGGCGCTATTATTGTTTGAAGAAATAACGGATTCCGTATTATCGGAAGAGTGCCTTTTTCGACAATAACCACCTGGGAATCCCGACTGGACTTCCTGGGACCTGCGTTTCCGCAGTGGACAATTGAAGCTCGAAAGCTCCGCATGGTTTAAGGCCGACGTGCTTCTACGTCTTCGGAAGCTCTCTGAAAGCCGCCCTCCAGCCGCCGTAGGAGCGGTTGAAGTTGATTCTCGGTTCATTGAAAGAATTGACTACGAATTTGTCGCCAACCCCTCTGGAAATGTGAAGATATGGAAACACCACTTTTCGGGAGGCGAGTATGTCATGGGTCAAGACGTAGGGGAGGGAGCCGGTCAACCCTACTGTGTAGGCTATGTTCTGCGATGCCCTGATCCGCCATCTCTTAAAACTGAGAACCCATGCAATGAATACCGCGTTGTGGCAGAGATGCGCGACAATACGACTAGCCCGGAGCTTTTTACTATTCACGCATGGTGTCGCGGTAGCGGGGGGATCACAATTGGGTCCATTTCAGGTTGTAATATAGAGACACGGTTTCATCTGAATCTTCCACTTCAAAATTAGGGTCGGCCAAGCGCATCTCGTAATCTGTTTGCACTTCCTTTTCCATAAATCGGAAGCCGCCCCTTTTTCTGTAAAACTCGACCGCCCTTTTCGTCCTGTAGGCGTCTACTGTAATATATCGGCATCCTGTGCGGTTCTCAGTCAAGAACAGCAATTTCGTCATGTTTAGAAGGTGGGTTCCAACATCTTTGCGCTGATAATGACGATGGACTCCGAGTCTTGCGATCTTGACGGCGGGAAGGCTGTTGTAACGCTTCCCATGCGGAAGCTGCTTCTTGATCTTTTCAAAATCTTTCTTATCCTCGAACGACTCGGCTCGTATGGCATCATTACAGAAGCTGATTAGGGCCTTGGGAAATTCTTCATCGCCTCCTTCAGGCAGCAGGGCATAGGTTTTTGCCAAGAGCTGCTCCTCGTATTGGAGCTGATCTTGGATGAAGAACTCGTTCAAATCGGATTTTCCACAATCAAAAGACCCTGGGACAGCGCCACAGGGTCTCAAAACGAATCCTTCGTATCGAACCTCATTTCTTGCGACTTCGATCATCCGCAAGCATTTTCTCCCGCGTTTCTTTCAGCTTTGGGGTGGGGGTTAGCGGCACTCTCAAACTCTCGTCCCTGTCCATTTTCCAGAACTCTTCTGCGTCCTCACCCTCTAAGACCGGGGTAGGAGCAATTGGCGTTGCCATAACACACCTCGCCGTAAATTAGACACTTCCCTCTTGGGGACACCTTACCATACCGGAAAGGTCCCGCCGAGAGAACTCTTCCTTGACGACCGCGTTTCGGTCACCCAAAGGATGACCTGCGTACGAAAATTAGTCAAGGAAAAGCCATGCAGTGACTTAACCCAGCGAAATAATGAACTATTAATTGAAAGCGCGGCTGTTGACAACGGGTGTGCATGGGCGTATCACCTTCGGCAAACTAGCCCTGAAGTCACAGGAGAAGCCTAACAATGACGAAATTTAGTGACCGATATTGGATCTTCGATGAAGAGCTGGGGCGGATGCGGCCCATGAAACCTGATGAATGGGAGGCTCCTCCTATGAGATGTGGCGAAGCGCCGAGATCAGCCACATGGCCATGTGTCTCTATTGGGGTGATCTGTCTCGGTTGCTTTATCGCCCTAAATTAGCCGTTTTAGGAGAAACGCTTGATGGAGCGGAAAGGATTTGCCAAAGAATTCAAGCGACTTACGGAGCACTTCCATCACCAGGCGAGTACCTTGGAAGCTGAAGAGTACTACCGGGCCCTGGTAAATATTCCGGCTGATGAGTTCCGAGTGGTGGTGACTGCACTCATTGACCGGTGTGAGTTTTGGCCCAAGATTCCGGTTTTCCGGGCCACCTGGCGGAGCCTTTTTCCGGGACTTCAGACCGCAGATCTGGGGGTCTCTGTGGAAAGTCCGCCGGACTTGAAGGGTTTCGCTGGGTTGAGCGATGAGGAGCAGGAAGAATTCAGGCGTAAAGCCGACAAGAAATGGCGAGAAACGTCCCCAACAGGTTATTTGTGGACGAAGGAGGTTTCTACGTCCTCGTTCAACAGATTGATCCGGGTTTTAGCGGCTTCGTTGCGGGAAGACTCCTTGAAAGGGGCGAGCGATGGGAAAAAAGCCTAAGAAACATTGTGCGGAATGCGGGGAAATTATCCCGGTGGCGCTCCATGCGAATACAATAACCTGTGGCCCTGGCGAGCCGGCGCCGGGCTGTGTGCTTATGAACTGCGGGCTCTCACCCGGAAGGCTCGAATCGAGCACGGCCTTACCACAAGTGAGGTTTTCGGATTGAAGTGTCTGGGATTGGATCAGGGAGTTGGCAGGCTCGCAAGGTCGGACGATGAATGTATCTCACGAAATCCGCGCAGTTCCGCAGCGCGTGTGACACCGGACGGCGGGGGGATATTATCCCGATGCGCTTGCGGTGTTCCTCGCGGACCAGCTTCAAGGCTTCCGCGAGGTCACTGTCATTGGAGACTACAACAGCACAGTCATAGACCCCCTTCCAGGCATCATTAAGAAGATGTACCGCCAAATTGACATCCGATCCCTTCTCTTCGGTACGAATGACCTTGGCAAACTTGAGCCCTTCTCTTTCTTCGGCCAGGGGAGCAGTCTGACGATGGCTCAGAAAGTGGCCGTAGTAGACTCCAATATTGGGGATGAAGGTTTCCAATGCACGGATATAGGTCTTTTGCCGATGTGGTTTTTCGGGGTCATTGGGCCGGGCCGACACGATTGCCGTAAAGTACTTCAGACGTAGGATGTTATGGCGGGGGTCCAGGATGGTGCGCGCGAGGGCATGAAGGTCAAGCCACTTGAAGCGTGTGCCTTTGACCGCCCCATAATACAGATTGAAACCATCAATATAGACGTAGGTACGCACGATTGGCCAAATAAACAAGGGCCCCCTTACGAAGGCCCTCACCCCTCGGCCGAACCGGAGGGGGGTGCTAACTCAGAATCAGATATCAGGAATTTGCACTTGGGTCAATCTCTATCTAAGACTCAACCAAGAAGACAATTTGGGCTCCTGAAAGTTCCACACAGCGTTCTTGCATGACCGCCGCGAGTCGTGTGTACTGGCAAGACGGCTGGGAAAAGAGAGCTGCCCGGCATCCCGGGACCTGAACGAGTGACCCTCTGAGACGCGCGATGTTGGACGATCCGGGTTGCGCGCACCCTTCTTTATACCCTTGCCATAAAAATCGCGTAGCGGGGCTCTCGTGAAGCCTCACGCGAGGCGAATCTTCCGGTGAAATTTTCTCATATCTTACGCGCTCGCTGAACGGGTGAAGCTCGCCTGCTGGCACCATCGAAACGCGCCCAAAGGATTCATAGACAATACTTTTCTTTATGCGTGTCAACGTTTGACTTCTTATGATCTCTTGTGGCGCTGAGACAACCGTTTCTAAGCTGTTGACATGTAACACAAACCATGACAGAAGTCGCTACGCTTGTACCGGACTGCATTGGGCTAGTCAGGAAAAGGACATTCTGATGGATGCGAGAAACGAGAGCTGGCCTGCGAGGCAGATCAGCAGCGGCTCAAGCCTGGAAATTGTCGTAAGGAGTGCGAGATGGATGCAACATTGTTGGACCGGAATCAGCTTGCGGAGCGGTGGTGCGTGAGTGTGCGGACTGTTGATCGTGCGCGACAAGATGGTCGCTTGCCGTGGATCGATTTGGCGCGAGGGCGGGGAGCGCGGCCTTGCGTCCGGTTCCGATTGGACGATGTGGAGCGGTACGAGGCCGAATGCCGCATAGGGTCAGGGCTGAATAAATCGTGACCGAGACCATACCCCTGGAGCCCCCCAACGCCCACGGCACCCGTAGAGTCTTCGTGGGACTCCAGTCACAGAAGGTTATGCGCGCAGCAAAGTGAAAACCAAAACAGCCGCTAGACGCATCGCTGATTAGCTATGAATGTGAGCCACAGACGCCCAATCGACGCGGGGACCCGAATTCGTAAGGAGCCGCGCACAGTCGTTGAATGGGGCCAGGTGCTGGCCGCAGACACGAAAGGTGCGTTCATGGTGTACCGTGACCTCTATCGCTCCCCGGCCTTCAAAGACCTCTGCAAGCATCCAAAACATGTGCTCGTATTTCTGGAAGGCCAATCACAGCTCAACCAGGAGAGCACACGCAAGAGCAGGAATCATGTGTGTACGGCAATATAAAAGGGGACCACTTGAGGTCATAACGGCCATGCAAAAGGGGACCACCGTAAACCGCCTTTTGATATTGGGAGTGCCGCCAAGCACTGCTGATCCGAGAGGCAGAGGAGATGATTACGGTGGACCAGAAAGAGATTATTCGGCGGGAGTATTTCATCAAGCGCAAGTCGATGCGTCAGATCGCTCGGGAGTTCCATCACAGTCGCAAGACGATCCACAAGGCGCTCATGGATCCTGGGATTCCCGTGTACAGTAGGCACAAACCACGCGAAAAATCAGTGATCGGCCCATACCTTCCAGTCATCAAGCAATGGCTGGAGGAGGACCGACAGCGGCCTCCCAAACAGCGCCATACCGCCAAGCGTATCTATGATCGTCTCAAAGAGGAATACGGCTTCCCGGGTGGAGAAAGGACGGTACGCCGGGAGGTGAGCCTTCTGAGAGAAAAGGTCCCTGACAGTCACGTTCCGCAGACGTACCGGCCTGCAGACGGAGCCACCTTTGACTTTGGTGACGCACAGGTAGTGATGGACGGCACGCAGCGGAAAGTGCATCTGGCATGTATGAGACTGGACTATTCGAGCAAATTCTTCGTGTGCGCCTTGCCGAGCGAGCGGAGCGAAGGGCTTTTTTCAAGCCACATCGATGCATTTCAGTACCTGGAGGGAGTTCCTGAGCGGATACGCTACGATAACATGAAGCAGGCGGTGGCGAAGGTCCTGAAGGGCGGGAATCGACACGAGCAGTCGTTGTGGGTGGCCTTCAGGTCTCATTTCCTGTTTGAAGCAGATTACTGTACCCCCGGCAAAGGACAGGAGAAAGGCGGGGTCGAGAATCTGGTAGGTTACGTCCGACGCAATTTCCTCGTTCCCATGCCTGTGGTGTCAGACTTTCATTCACTCAACGCCTACCTGCTCAGCTGTTGCGAGAAGGACTCCCATGAACGAACGCGGTGGGGGAAGACGGCTCACGAGCTATGGCTTGAGGAAAAAGAGAAGCTCCGTCCCTTGCCGGAGAAGATGCCGGAGGCATGTGTCTTTGCAACGGCAAAGGTGAACCGTAGGCAAATGGTGCGCTTTGCAAGCAACTGGTACTCTGTGCCGCCGCAGTACGTGGGGAAGACGGTAACCGTCAAGGCATTCGTATTCCGGGTGATCATCGTCCTGGCCGAAACAGTGATCGCGGTCCATTCGCGCAGCTACGACCGCGACGAGGAGATGCTCGACCCCCACCATTACCTGCCTGTGCTCATGAGAAAACCGGGCGCTTTTGAGCGGGCCACGCCAATCGTCTCCTGGCCGCTCCCTCCGGTCTACGACCTGTGCCGCCGTCGCCTGAAAGAGCGACATGAGGGCTCCCAAGGAATCAGGGAATACATCCGTATTCTCATGCTCCTCAAAGACCATCCGGTGGAGGAGGTGACCGCAGCGGTGGAGAAGGCCCTCTCCTACGGCATATCCAGCGCGGACGGGGTGATCAATCTCCTCTCCCAGGCCCATCAACCTCCAATGGAGATCGCCTCCTTGCGGGTGAATTCGCCTCCGGTTCTGCCCAACCGGGTTGACCAGTTCGATCTCTTGCTCAGGGCATAAGGAGGCGATTATGGAACACCAGATGCTCCTGGAGGCGTATTTGAAGCGTCTGAAGCTCCCGGCCATGCTGAGCCACTATCAGGAAATGGCCAGGCAGGCTGAACAGGGCAGCCAGACCTACGAAGGGTACCTGCTCGCACTTTCCGAGCTTGAAACCCATCAGCGAGAAGAAAATGCGTACAAGCGAAGGGTAAGCCAGGCTCGATTCCCGTTACTCAAGACCCTCGACCGGTTCGACTTTTCAGCGATACCGTCTCTGAACAAGGCCGTAGTGCTCCATCTGGCCCAGGGCGAGTACATCGGGAAGAAAGAAAACCTGCTGCTCATGGGCAACAGCGGTACCGGCAAGACCCACCTTGCCACCGCCTTGGGGCTCATCGCCTGCCAGCAGGGGAAGAATGTACGGTTCTTCACCGCGGCGGGGCTCATCAATCAACTGACCGAAGCGCAGGCAGCGCTCCGATTATCGCAAGTCCAGCGGGCGCTGACCAAGCTCGACCTTTTGATCATCGACGAGATCGGGTACGTCCCCTTCTCGGAAAAGGGCGCCGAGCTGTTCTTCCAGGTGGTTGCCGACAGCTATGAGCGGCAATCCATCATCATGACCACGAACCTGGACTTCTCCAAGTGGCCCCAGGTCTTCCACAGTGAGCAACTCACCGGAGCCCTGCTGGACCGCCTCACCCATCATGCTCACATCCTGGCCATGAACGGGGAGAGCTACCGGTTCAAACAGAGCATGTCCAGAAAGAAGAAACAATGACCCTCTCTCGTTCAACCAGGTGGTCCCCTTTTAGATGGCCGTCACTGGTCCCTTTTTACTTGACCGTTCACAGACGGGGCTTTTCCTCGTTTGACCTTATTTGACACATGTTCTTGATACAATTTCCAGGCTGACCGTAAGCGCTCAGGAAGGTGGACCTGGATAAAGAAGGGGGGGGGAGCCTCTTCCTGACATGTAGGGGCGACTGGAGCAGACTCGACTCGGCGCCGCCCATGAGGACGGAGGAGTCAGATCGGAACCGTGAGAAACCTGGACCGTCGGCGGGTCCAGGAAAATCGGTCCATGCCTATCCCAAAAAGCCTTTATAAAACCCATTTTTCCTTGGACTATTTGTCGGAGGTCCGCTAATAATCTACCGCGAAGATCTTGCTAGGGGACCGCAATGGAAATTAAGGCAGGAGACATCATTGAATCGCCAAGGTGGGAAGAGCCGGTCGAGGTGAAACTCATCAATTACGTGGGCGGGGATTACGTCCAGTTGGTGGGAGTGACCGTCCGCTCTCGGAAGCACATAGATCAACTGATCTCCAAGGCAGACTTGGCTGATGCCACGGTGCGAAAGATCGAGTCCCACTTCACAGCGGACCCCCTTCATGTATTTCTGGCCCTTGAATCCAAGCGATACCGATATGCCAACCTCTACGACCCGCTCCTAGCAGTCAATACGTCCAAGGTTGACCCCCTTCCTCATCAGATTGAAGCCGTCTATGGATTTGCCTTGAAGCTGCCTCGAATTCGGTTCCTCATTGCGGACGACCCAGGTGCAGGCAAGACCATCATGGCGGGCCTAATCATCAAAGAGTTGAAGCTCCGCCATCTGGTCAAAAGAATCCTGATCGTCGTTCCAGGACACCTCAAGGATCAGTGGCGAAGAGAATTAAAGGAGCGATTCGAGGAGCATTTCATGGTAATCGACCGAGGCTTCCTGGATGTTACCTACGGAGAAAATGCGTGGGACAGGGAGAACCAGGTAATAACGTCTATAGACTTCTCAAAAAGAGATGAAATCCTGCCCTCGCTGAGTTCCACCCACTTTGACCTTATTATTGCTGACGAAGCTCACAAGATGAGTGCTTATCGGTACGGGGATAAGTTGGACAAAACAAGCCGTTACAGACTAGGGGAAACCCTTTCACGAATCGGGACCCATCTCTTGTTTCTTACGGCTACGCCGCACAAAGGGGATCCCGAAAATTTCCGGCTGTTCTTAGATCTCTTGGAGCCAGGGTTCTTTGCCACGGCAGAAATGCTCCAAGAATCAATCTCTTCGAGAGACAATCCGCTGTTCATTAGGCGGGTCAAGGAAGATCTCAAAGACTTTGAAGGGAAGCCCCTTTTTCTGCCTAGACACGTTAGGACATTGTCATTCAACCTTGGAACGGATTCTCCCGCTGAAAAAGAACTCTATAACCAGCTTTCAGAGTATGTGAACACCCAGTACAACAAGGCCCTGTCCAAAGACAAGAAAAGAAACGTGGCCTTTGCCTTGGTCATCCTGCAACGCCGGTTTGCTTCGAGCGTCTATGCCTTGCTGAGATCTTTGGAAAGACGGAAGAAACGCCTTATTGAACTGCTAGAGGGTCCTAAAGAAGGGATGGGGAGGAATGATAAGACCTTTGACTTTGATACTACGGAGGACTTGAGCGAAGAGGACCGGTGGAAAGAAGAAGAACTCTGGGAAACTCTGAGCGTTGCCGAAACCAGGGAAGAGCTGCAAAAGGAAATCTCGATCTTGGAGGACCTCGAACAGAAGGCCAGAAAGATAATTGAGCAGGGCGAAGAAATAAAACTTCGCGAACTGAGATCCACCCTTGACCATCTCGACAAAGAATTTTCCGGCAAGAAAATTCTTATTTTCACGGAATCCAGGGATACTCTTGAATATCTGGCCAAGAGAATGGTCTCATGGGGATACTCCGTCAACACGATCCACGGTGGGCTGAGACTTGAGGACCGTATCACCGAGGAATCCCGTTTCCGCAACGAAACGCAAGTGCTGATCGCAACGGAAGCTGCCGGTGAGGGTATCAATCTTCAGTTCTGCAACCTTATGATAAATTACGACATTCCGTGGAACCCCAACCGCCTTGAGCAACGCATGGGGCGTATACACCGCTATGGCCAGACCCAGGAGGTCTACGTCTTCAACCTCGTGGCGGAAGACACCCGTGAAGGCAAGGTTCTTACCCGATTATTTGCCAAGATAGAGGAGATAAAAGCCGCTCTCGGCAGTGACAAGGTCTTCGATGTGCTAAGCGAAGTCCTGTACGGGAAGAATCTTTCCCAGTTGCTGCTGGATGCCGCCGCTAATGCGAGAAACCTTGAGGATATCCTGAAAGAAATTGAGATCCACGTGGACGAAGAATATATCGCAAAAGTCAAGGAAAACCTTGGCGATAGCCTTGCGACCCATTACATAGACTACACACGCCTTAAAGAGATGAATGCCCGTGCTCGTGAGTCGCGTCTCATCCCTGAGTACACAGAGGGTTTTTTCAGGAAGGTCTTCCAACTGGTAGGAGGAAGAGTCAAGGACCGGAAGGATTCACTCTTGGCCATCGAGGGCGTTCCTGCCGAAATTCGACAACTATCCTATGAAGATGATTTCAAAAGACGCTACGGGGTTATTCAAAAATCTTATCCAAAAGCCACTTTCGACAAAGAGATGGCCTTCAAGAATCCCGATGCTGAGTTCCTGTGCTTTGGTCATCCGGTCTTCGAATCCAGCCTGTGTTGGGTAGAAAAGAAACTTCTCACAACCGTCAGCCAGGGAGCCACGTTTCGGGACCCTGACGAAAAA
>VGSG01000028.1 GCA_016875095.1 Deltaproteobacteria bacterium | reverse complement strand
CCCAGGACCACGCACCTCTTGTTTTCGGCCAGAGCGAGGATGCGCTGGGTCGAAGCCTCCCCCAGATAGCCGGGGATGCTCTCGGGCAGCGGCTCGGTCATCTCTTCGGTGAGTTTCACTTCCAGAATCGGGTTCAATGACGCCGGCGCGCCCACGGTGACCAGGCCCGCGCCCATGCGGCCCGCGGCTCGCGCGGCCATTGCCGGCGCTCCGGTCTTGCCGGGAGAACCGCCAACGATCAGAAGATGGCCGAAAGTTCCCTTGTGAGCCTCGGGATCGGCCCGGCGCCTCCAGAATTGCGTGCTTTGGATTCGATCGTACAGGTGGGCTGCAGGAGGATTGTTTTCCACCGCGTTTACCGGGATGGAAATATCCACCACTTCGACCGTACCGCAGTATTCCACGCCGGGATAAAGGGCCATGCCGAGTTTCATGAACCCGTACGTCGCGGTCAGGTCGGCTCGCACAGCCACCCCCAGCGCCTTGCCCGTGTCCGCATCGAGCCCGGACGGGAGGTCCACCGCCAGTTTGAGACCCGGCGCGTCGTTTATCCGTTCGATCGCTTCGCGGTACGGAGGACGAACCTCAGAGGTGAGACCTGTCCCCAGAATCGCATCCACGATGACGTCCGCCTCGCTCCAGACAAACGCCGCATGGGCCAACGCGGCTTCATCCGTCACGGAGAAGATCTGAGAAGTCATCTTTTCAAGCACGAGGAGATTGATCAGCGCGTCACCCTTGATCGTCTCCCGCGGGGCCAGAAGGAACGTCTCCACCTCAGCCCCATGATTGATGAGGTGCCGCGCGATGACGTAACCGTCCCCGCCGTTATTTCCCGGGCCTGCGACAACGGCTACTCTCAATCCGCGGATCTGCCCTTCAAGGTATTCCCGAAGGATGTGAAACGTGCTGCGCCCGGCATTCTCCATCAGAACCGCGCCGGGGATGCCGTATTCCTGAATCGCGACCGCATCCAACGCCCTCATTTCATCCGCTGTCACGAGATACACGGGTCACCTCCGCTTCTTCGCCTCGTTGCCATATCCGGTCGGAGTTCGCCGAGCCGGACCTCTGTGAAGGATAGCACATGATACCGTCAGCCTGGCTCATTATCCTATGGGAAACCCAACCTCGGCGGCGTCTCGTTCCCCAAAGGGCCCGATTCCCGGCGCGCCGTTGACCTGATTATCATCCCAAAGGTGTCGTGGCGTTGAAGTCGCGCGCCAATGACTCTGCGTGACACCGGGTCTCCATTCAGTGAGCGGTGGCGCCCGAAGGCGCAGGTTGCTTGACAAGACGTCTCATTGCCTCGCATGATACATTTTTGGAGGATATCCTCCGTCTGAGGGCCTTTCGGGCGCTCGGGCGACCTACACTACTTCCCACGAAAGAGGGAATGAGACCATGCTGGCAATCTGGCGAGCGGCAGTAGAGCAGTTTGAGCAAGGCAATGACTTCGTCCTCGCGACCATCGTCGGGGTGGCCGGATCTTCTCCACGTCACCTCGGAACACGATTCCTGGTGCGGAAGGACGGCGCCATTGTAGGAACCATAGGCGGGGGACAATTTGAGGCCAAGGTGCAAGACCTGGCTCGTGATGCGCTGAAGGAGGGGATGTCTCGGAGAGCGCCTTTTTCGTTCACAGGTCAAGACGCAAGCTCCTCTGATCAGCTCTGTGGAGGCAGCGCGGAGGTCCTGGTCGAGTACGTGGATGCGCGGGACCAAAGCCTCAGGGAAGTGATCGGGCGACTATCCGAGATTTCGCTACAAAGGGGATCGGCCTTCTTCTTTACGCCGATGTCCATCCCACCGGGCGGCCAAGGTCGTGTGGAGCATCTGCTGACCGATGGATCGGCTTGGAAGCTCGGTGGCTTTCCCGGGGAAGAGCTTGCGATTCGAGCCATGCCCGAGTCCAGGCTCCTTAAGCCTGCGCAGCTCCTCGAAGTCCCGGGACTCCAGTATCCTATCTTTCTGGAGCGGCTCCGCCCCACAGGTCCTGCATACGTATTCGGCGCGGGCCATGTGGGCGAATGCGTCGCGCGCCTCGCGGCCTATGTGGATTTCAAGGTGGTAGTCCTGGACGATCGAGCGGAATTCGCGTCAAGGGAACGGATTCCGGAAGCGGATGAAGTTGTGGTCCTGGACTCATTTGAGAACTCCTTCAGGGATCGCTCTGTGGATGAAGACACCTTCATTGTTATCGTCACCCGAGGGCATAGGCACGACAAGCTCGTGCTGGAGCAGGCTCTCCGAACCAAGGCCGGTTACGTGGGAATGATGGGGTCCAGACGCAAGGTGAGCCTTATTCGTGAAGCGCTCCTACACGAAGGCTTCACCCTTGAGGACCTGGAGAGGGTCCATGCTCCCATAGGCGTGCGGATCGGGGGTGAAACGCCGCAAGAACTCGCTGTTTCCATCGTCGCGGAAATGATCCAGGTCCGCCGAAGCAGCGAGCAACGCAAGAAAGTCTGACGGCATTCGCGGAAAAATCTCCATGCTCAACGGACAAAGAATACTCGTCGTGCTCCCCGCATACAACGCGGAAAAAACTTTGCGCCAGACCGTTCTTGAACTGGACCGCCAGGTGGTGGACGACATCCTGCTGGTGGATGACTATAGCTCCGATGAAACAGTTCGACTGGCCCGCGAGATGAATATCCAATCCTTCCGCCATGATCGGAACTACGGGTACGGCCGAAACCAGAAAACCTGCTACACCGAAGCCCTCAAGAGAGGCGCGGACGTGGTAGTGATGCTGCATCCGGATTATCAGTATTGCCCGCGGCTGGTGCCGGCTATGGCCGCAATGGTGGTCTCCGGGGAATACGACGTGGTCCTCGGTTCGCGCATTCTTGGCGGCGCTGCCCACAAGTCCGGGATGCCTGCGTATAAATACATCTCCAACCGAGTCCTCACCCTCATCGAGAACCTGATGTTCGGTTCCAAGCTCTCTGAATTCCACACGGGCTTCCGGGCCTTCTCCCGTCGCGTCCTGGAAGACCTCCCCCTCCATCACAACTCCGATGACTTCGTCTTCGACAACGAGATGCTTGCCCAGGCGATCTTCTTCGGCTTTCGGCTGGGTGAGATTTCGTGCCCGACCAGATACTTCGCTGAAGCCTCGTCCATCAATTTTCGACGCTCTGTGGTGTACGGGCTGGGCGTGCTGTGGACTTCCCTCCGATTCAGACTGCAAAAGATGGGATTGGCCAAATTCCGCATTTTCGAGCGGTCCCCCCAGCTTCCCCGTAGGGACTACTATACTGAAGTGAGCTGATCCGCCGCGGGTCTGCAGGATTTTCGGGGTTCCTCGCGGGAGCCGCGCGGCAACGCTGCCGTAAATAGACTGATTAATCAAGGAATTAGAAGAATTAGCTCAAGTAATAAAGGTCACAAAGGAGGCCGCGGCATGGGAGTTGCGCGCAGGCCAGCAGGGCAATCCTGTCTCATGTCATTCACCAAATTAGCTTGATATCATAGATAATTAAGTAAATTTCTTCCAGTTATCGCTTCCGCACGGGAAAGGCAGGCTTGTAGGTAATAGTCAATAAGGTTAGCTACATAGACAGCCACTGCCTCACATAAATTCAACCAATTTCTAGCTTTTTGAAATAAATTTTTGATCTAAGAGGATTTTTTGCTTGACATTGTGATCGAACCGGCTTATCTCACCCTCGCAACACATCAGACCCTGAGGGAGGGTATTATGTTAAGAACGGTTCTCAAGTGCACAGTACTGCTGTTATTTTCTGCGGCAGTCTTGAGCGCCGGCGCCTGGGCGGGTAGTACCACCTATGATCCATGTACCGGAGCTCCGAAAGACTCTGCCGCTGGTTACAAATCCATCGCCAAGGTGAAGCCGCCAACGGCCACGGGCGTCACCGCGGCTCCAGCGCCTGTTGTCAAGGCCAAGCCAAGCCAAGGCATTGTCCAGAGTCTCCGGGGCATTTCAGGCTTCATCCCTACGGAATGGGGACCGGACTGTTGCCTGCCCATGCCCGCGCAGGGACAGTTCGTACTCGCGCCCAGGGTCCTCTTCGGCAGGGTTCAGGGTGAGGCTCGCTATGGCGC
Source organism: Deltaproteobacteria bacterium (assembly GCA_016875095.1). Lineage (GTDB taxonomy): Bacteria > Desulfobacterota > Desulfomonilia > Desulfomonilales > Desulfomonilaceae > VGSG01. The sequence continues at coordinate 38,002 of VGSG01000028.1, read as the reverse complement.
GGCCGTCACGGGCCTCGAGTCCTCTCTGATCAATTTCAGCGATCATCTGGGGATTTCCAAGAGCGGTCACAACATCTGGTCTCTGCACGCCTTCTATCAATTCCAGCCTCGCTGGGGCCTTAGATACTCGTACTCCCCCATGAGGAAGGAAGGCACGGGCCAGCCTGTCACCACCTTCACCTTTGGAGGGCAGACGTTTGCCGGTGGGACCAACCTCCGCTCAAAGTGGGAACGCTCCGAACACCGGCTCGGTCTGGTCTTGGATCTGAAGCGGACCACCAACAGTGTGACGAGCGTATTTGCCGACTGGATGCACATTCAGGATAAGCTCTCCATCGGCGCGGCGCTGGGGCCCGAGGCTCTGGTCACCTGGAATGACGACAAGAACCTGGCCTTGTTGGGGGTTGAGTTCAACAAGTGTCTGAAGAACTACCGGGGCAGCACTCTGGCCCTGGGCCTGAAAGGCGGAGTGGCTTTCTTGGACGACCATATCGGGTATGACGCTGAGGCGAATCTCAGCTATCTCATCCCCATCAAGCAAGGTCGCTTCGGCTTCGTCAAAGGTGGTTACCACTATGCCCAGCTCAGAAAGGATAAGGCGGCCCAGCGGTTCAACACCACCGTGGACGGGGCCTTCGTGGAAGTTGGATTCCTCTTCTAATGGAGTGTTTGCCGGTTTCGCCCCAATTCCTCCCCCGCTTGTAATACCGCAAGGTTGATTTGAGTGACCGTGGCCCGGCAATACGCCGGGCCTTTTCTATTGGAAAAAATTCCTCAAACGCCTGGCCGACCGATTCCGGACCCTGTCTCAGACGTCTTGGTGTTCTCAAGATCGCAGTGATGCCGCGTGGGCGCATAATCCTGCGGCGATCCGGCTCAGGATCCCGGCCTAAAAGGCGCCCTTTGCGCTCGACGGCCTTTTAGCGCTCAACGGAATTTCTTGACTGGAAGCGCCGCTCCTGGCGGAGCCGTGTCGGGCCAAGCCCATTCTCGGTCGTTTTCGCGCTCCTGGGTGTTGAACAGGTCTCCCACCGCCTTCACGCCGAACGTGTGCAAATTCTTTTCATCGTAGGGAAAATTCCTTAGCGGTAGGACAAGGTACAGATTGGCCTGGTTGTTCCTCAAACGAGTCTCCAGGTTCTGATTGTCATAGCGGGGGAGCTCTTCGCCCCATGACCGGACGCGGATTCTGTCAGGGTGAATGTTGTACATTCTGACGAGCGCGTCTCGAACGTTTCGGGCTCGTTTCAAGGCCAGATTGAAGTTGTGCCGTTCGCCGCCAAGAAAATCGCTGTGCCCGTCGATTTGCAGAACATACTGAGGGATCGCGTGGAGGAAGTTCGCGACACTCTCGAGCTTGATCGTTTCCGGGGGAATCAGGTCCGCGCTGTCATGCTTAAAGAAGATCTCCGGATATGGAAACATGATTTCCTGCACGGTCAGATCATGCGCGAAATCCTGCATTAGTTGATGGGTGCGCACATCCTCCCAGTGTCGAGCGTATCCGCCCGTCAGCTTGCACACTTCATAGAGATTGCGCCAACCACTCTCCGTGTTCCCAAAGAATATGCCGTAGACGCGTATCTTGTCTCCAAACCGTTCCTTCAGCGCGGTCGCGGTCTTTTGCGGGCACTCACCAAGGGACCCTCCATCGGACAGAACCAGCGCAGCGCCTCGACCGCACGCGGTTCCCAAAATAGCGCCCGCAAGTTGGAGCGCCTCCTGGAAACCGACCGTTCGCCAAGGATAGAAACCATTCTCACGCAAGCACGGAAAAAGCTTATCGTACTTCACCCGTTCCCACGGGCTCAGAGGACTAACGATTCTTGGGCATTTCTTGTCTCCGAAGCTGATGACCGCGGTGTTCAAATCGTATTGCCAGCGCGGCACATGGGGCATAACCTGATTAAACAGCTTGAAGGCGCGCCAGGCAATAAAGTGACGAGTCAGGTCAAATGTGTTGGGATAGCCGCTCATCATGGAGTCGGAAACATCCATCACAAAGACGAGATTGTGGACTTTCGGGACGAAGTCGTGGTCCTTGTTCCTCTTGATGTCGGCGGGGAGCGCGCTGGGAAGCGCGAGCAGCGCTGCGAGCAGAAGCGTTGCCTTCAGGGCTCTTTTCATGGGGCGTCCTCCTGAGGACCGCGGCTTTCGTATTATTAGTTTAACCTTCATAATAACCGATACCTATATCTTTATATTAAAGTAAAAAGTCAATAATGTCAAGACCTATGCCGACCCGTCAATAATTTCCTCAAGACTTTGTCAGTTGATCATTGATCGCGGGCGGCCTCCGACACATAATATGCCGGGATCGGAACGGCCGTCTAATATCTATGCCGGTTGCCAAGAACATAGTCCCCAAGCTTCGAAACAGGCAATTCGGTGGGGCGAAGCCAGTGAAGGTTTTCCGGTCATTCCTGCGAAACCGGCGCTGACGGGACGTAGCCTCTTGAATCAAATAGGAATTGCGGCAATGATTCCATGACTTGTCTCTCCGGCCGTGGCTGAGCATGCGGCGAAGGATCAGCCTCAAGGATTTATGATGTCTCCGACGTCTCAAAGAATTCTCATTGTGGACGATGAGCCGAACATGTTGCATATGCTGGGGGCCCTGCTGCAAAAGGAAGGCTTGGAGCCCGTATGCGCGTCTTCCGCGCAGGAGGCTCTTCGGATACTTGAGCTTGAAAGCTTTGATTTTGTCCTGTCGGACGTTCGAATGCCGGGCATGGACGGCATTCAACTGGTAGAGAACCTGCGCGCCCGTTCGATTGACGCGATCGTGATTCTCATGAGCGCATACGGCAACGTGGATTTGGCCCTGGAAGCCATCCGGAAAGGCGCTTACGACTACATTGCCAAGCCGTTCAAGGCTGACGAAGTGGCGCTTACACTGCGCAAAGCTTCGGAAAGAGAACGACTGCGTCGGGAGGTGATTCGGCTCAAGCGGCGGTTGCGACACGCGGAAGCGAGCGGGCGCATCGTCGCGGAGAGTCCGGCCATGAAGTCTATTCTGGAGACAATCGACCAAACGGCTCGGTTCGAATCATCCGTGCTCATTACGGGAGAGTCGGGCACGGGCAAGGAACTCATCGCGCGGGAAATACATCGGCGTTCGGGGAGATCGGACGGCGCTTTTGTCGCTATTAACTGCGCGGCGTTGCCGGAAGGCCTCCTTGAGAGCGAGCTCTTTGGCCACGCGCGGGGCGCGTTCACCGGCGCGGTCGCTGACAAGGCCGGACTTTTTGAGGAGGCTGACGGAGGGAGCCTTTTGCTTGACGAAATCGGCGCGGTTCCGCCGTCCGCGCAATCCAAATTGCTGCGAGCGCTGGATTCAAGTCGAATTCGTCGAGTGGGCGAAAACCAGGAACGCTCTGTATCGGTCCGGATATTGGCTGCAACCAATGAAGATCTCGATGCCCAAAAGCAAAACGGGCTCTTCCGAGAAGACCTGTACTATCGCCTCAGCGTCATGCGCATTCATATTCCGCCACTGCGAGCCCGTCGGGAGGACATTGCTCCTCTTCTCGAGCACTTCGTGGGACGGTTCAATGAAAAGATGAAGCTTAAGGTTAAGGGGATAAGCCGCGAAGCCCAAGATGCGCTCCTGAACGCGCCATGGAAGGGCAATGTGCGAGAGCTTCAGAATGTGATCGAACGCGCGATGATTTTGTGCGCAGGAGCTGAGATCACGCTGGACTGTCTCCCGCACGATCTACGGCGGCCGGGAGCGCCGCCTGCGTCTCTCTTGGACGAGGACGACAATCTCTCCTTGAAGAAAGCCTCTCGATCCCTCGAAAAGACCCTGATCAGCAAGGCCCTGAATCGCACGGGCGGGAACCGTTCCCAGGCCGCGGAATTGCTGGAAATCAGCTATCCCTCGCTCTTGCAGAAGATCAAAGACTACGGCCTTATCTAGTCCTGTCTGAGTTCAGGCCGAATCACCCTTTGCCGGGATGCTCCGCGGCCGCGATCAGCGCGCCTCCCATACCGGGAACCAGATGGAGTCCTTTGCGTGTGCCCAGTTCGCTGAAAGGAGAATGAGGGCTCAGAGGGCTGTTGGTGTGTAGCAACTGAACTTGAACCGTCTTACCTGCCGTGAAGGGCGCGTCCTCCGGCGCGAGGATCATAAGACCGTCTGCCAGCACCATTGAGCGCAGCGCGCCGGAGCTCTGATTCGCGGTGCGGCGAGCCATGAGCCGGCCGTCCTTCTCGAACACCTGGCACCTCACCAAATGGAGGCGGTTGGGTTCTTTGGGCGCGTCGTCCGCGAGGGTTGCCTCGATGAACGGGCGGAAGAGGTTCACATGGCCCATCATCTTGAGCAGGGCGGGTCTGACGAACTGTTCAAATGAGATCATAGCGGAGGTGGGGTTGCCGGGCAGACCGAATACCGGCTTGTTGCCTATGGTGCCAAAGACGAGCGGCTTACCGGGCTTCATGGCCACTTTCCAGAACTTTACTCTCATACCGAGCTGCGAGAGAGTGTCCTTCACCAGGTCGTACTTGCCGACCGAGACCCCTCCCGACGTAAGAATCGCATCCGCACGCAGCCCTTCGGATATTCGGGCGCGTTGGTCAGCCTCGTCGTCCGACGCGATCCCCAGTGAAAGCGGGATAGCGCCGCACTCCATGACCTGCGCGGCTAAGCTGTAACTGTTGGAACAGACCACTTTTCCTTCGCTGAACGGCTCATCCAGGTCCACCAGCTCGTCGCCTGTGGAGAGTATGGCCACCAGAGGTCGCTGGTACACGTGAACGTATGCGTGTCCTAGAGTAGCGAGCATACCGATTTCAGGCGCCCGAACGATGTCTCCCTTTGACAGCACGGTCTCGTTTTCCGTGACATCTTCTCCCCGAGGCCTTATGTGCCGCGATTTGCCCGGATCCGTGAGGATGGTGACCTCATCCCCTTCCCTGGTGGTATCTTCCACCATTACCACGGTGTCTGCGCCCGCGGGGATCAAACCTCCGGTCATAATCCACGTGGCTTCCCCGGAGCCCACTCGACCGGCGAAGGGCTTTCCGGCCGCGGCCTCGCCGATCAGCTTCAATTTCACCGGATTAGTCGCGCTTGCGCCGGCTACGTCCCCGTGCCGGCAAGCGTACCCGTCCATGGCCGAGTTGTCACCGGCGGGGACGTCTCTTTTCGCTTTCACATCGTGGGCCAGCACGCGGCCGAGAGCCTCCAGAATGTGGATTCGCTCAGTCCCCAAGACAGGGATGTCTTCCAGGACCTTTTCCTGAGCCTGACCGATCTCGAGCATGGTAACCTCTGACCATTCATATCAATCGACGACCGATTTGAAGCGGCCTCTCACACACATTACAGCATGGCGCCGGGAACCGCAATCGGCCCGAAATCGTCGGTAAGCGGCATTTTCTCGGCAATAGGAGCGGAATCACGAGCATCCGCTGGTGAGCCCGCAGTTGAGGCACTCGTAGCATGAGCCGCTCCGAATCATTATTGCTCCGCAGTCGGGGCAGGGTGGCGCATCGGACTGGGGATTAAAGGCATACCGGCTCCGTTTGGTCGGAGCGCCCGCCTTCATCGGATTCTGTTCCCGAGCGGGCGTTTCCCGGTGAGGCTCCTCATTTGGAGACGCGGGCAGAAGGCCGGCGGCCTTCTGTTGCTCTTTGGGGAGGAAACGCACGCCCAGGTAGCGGAATATGTAATCGGTGAGCGACTTGGCGATGGGTATATCGGGATTGTTGGTGAACCCGGCCGGTTCGAACCGCACGTGGCTGAATTTGCCCACCAGGTCTTCGAGAGGCACCCCGTACTGAAGCGCGATGGAGGTGAGTGTGGCTATGGTGTCCATGAGCCCTGAGATTGTGCTCCCTTCCTTGGCCATAGTGATGAATATTTCTCCCACCTTGCCGTCTTCGTAGAACCCGGTGTGTATATATCCCTTCTGGCCCGCGATTTCGAACTTATGGCGGGACGCTTTGCAATCCAAGGGAAGGCGTCTGCGCACCGGCCCCGCCGGTCTGAGCCGAGCCTCTGTCGTCAGGTTCACCGGCTGTACCGCTTTGCAACCATCCCGATAGACGGCGATCGCCTTCAGTCCCAGGCGCCATGCGGTCCTGAAGATTTCCTCCACCTCCGCCACGGTGGTTTCCGCCGGCAGATTAATCGTCTTGGAAATCGCGCCGGAGATATACGGCTGAACCGCGGCCATCATCCTGAGGTGTCCCAAGGGCGATATGAACCTCTTGCCTCCCACCGGCTTGAACGCACAGTCAAAGACAGGCAAATGCTGCGGAAACACTTCGGCCACATTCTCGATGGCGCCGTTCTCCTCGATCTTCGCCACAATGTGCTGCGCCACGACGGGAGGATATCCGAGCCGCTCCAACGAACGAAGGACTGTCCTATTGACGATCTTGAGCTGCCCGCCCCCTGCAAGTTTCTTGAATTTGACCAAAGCGATTTCCGGCTCGATTCCTGTGGTGTCGCAATCCATCATGAATCCCACAGTGCCTGTGGGCGCAATAACAGTAGCCTGGCAGTTGCGGTACCCGTGTTCCTCTCCTATTTTCAGGGCTCGGTCCCAGACTTTGCGCGCCTGAGAGATAAGGTCCGGAGGAATCTGGGGGCTGCTGATCGTCCGGACATGGTCCCGGTGCATCCGGATTACGTTCAGCATGGGTTCCTGGTTCCGCTCGAATTCCTCGAACGGTCCCCGCGCGGAGGCTAGACGGGCAGACTGCACGTAGGCTTCGCCGGTCATGAGCGCGGTCAAGGTTGACGCCCACGAGCGGCCCTCATCCGAATCATAGGGCAGCCCAAGCTCCATCAACAGCGCGCCCAGATCGGCATACCCGAGGCCGAGGGCTCGCATCTTACGCGAGTTCTCGGTTATCGCCGCGGAGGGGTAGCTCGACTTATCAACCAGGATCTCCTGCGCGGTGATCATGACGTCCACGGAGTGGCGGAACGCGTCCGCTTTGAACGTGTCCTGACTCAGGTACGCGGTAAGCCTCAAAGACGCCAGATTGCACGCTGAGTTGTCAACGTGCATGTACTCGGAACAAGGATTGGAAGCTCTGATAGCGCCGGTGTTCGGGCAGGTATGCCAACGATTGATCGTGGTGTGGAACTGCATACCCGGATCGCCGCATGAGTGCGCGGCCTGGGCGATTTCTCGCATAAGCGCCCGAGCCCGATGGGTGTCCGCTGTCTCGCCGGTGAGGACGAAGCGCGTGCGCCATTCGGTGTCCTCGCGGTCCGCTTCCATGAATTCGTCGGTTACTCGTACGGAATGGTTCGAGTTCTGGAACGCCACAGTAGAATATGCGTCTTCCAGGAAGACTCCACCGCAGCCTCCCTGCACCAGCAGTTGCGCCTTGGCCTCTTCTCCGGCCTTCGATCGAATGAAATCGAGCGCGTCAGGATGATCTATATCGAGGATAACCATCTTGGCTGCGCGACGGGTTTTACCGCCAGATTTGATCACCCCGGCCGACGCATCGGCAGCCTTCATGAACGAGACCGGGCCTGACGCTGTTCCGCCGCCCGCAAGAGGTTCACGGGAAGATCGGAGGCTGGAGATATTCACCCCGGAGCCGGACCCGCCTTTGAAGATAAGCCCTTCCTGATGGTACCAGTTCAAAATGGACTCCATCGTATCGTCCACGCTCAGAATGAAGCAGGCTGAACACTGAGGCTTCTCCTCAACTCCCACGTTGAACCAGACCGGGCTGTTGAACGACGCCATCTGGTGCGCGAGGAGAAAGGTCAACTCGTCCTTGAAGACCCCCGCGTCTTCATCGGAAGCGAAGTAGCCCTGTTCCAGGCCCCATCGATGAATCGTCTCCACCACGCGCAGTATCAGGCCGCGGACGCTGCTTTCTCGATCGGGGCTCCCCGGCCTGCCTCGAAAGTACTTGGAGACCACCACGTTCACGGCCATGTCCGACCACGACGCGGGGGCTTCTACGTCCCTCTGTTCAAAGATAACTTCGCCGCTCTCGCTCTTGATCACAGCCGACCTTTTCACCCACTGAAGAGTGTCGATCGGATCTCGCCCGGGAGACGTGAAGAAACGATGGAATTTCAGGCCATTCGGCTCTACTTCCACTGTTTCGGCAGCTTCGGTATTGAGTCGATCTAGGATCGATTTTACCCGGTCAGCCATGGTGCTCTCCGAGGAGGGTTCTTATTGGGCTCCTATTCTATAAATATAATACAATTCAATGAGTTAGTCAACGTGAACCGTTACTTGGCGGTGAGGATTCAGTTACGCGGGGCACAGAAATGGGGCGACGGGGTCTTATCGTTTCGGAAATCCCTCCCCATTCCCCTTTAGAAAAGGGAAAGCGGGGATTTTTGCTCGGATACCTGAAAAAAACACCTGGCGTACATTTCGCGGCCCGGCTGAATGGGGCGACGTCAGATGACTCTGCTGTATCCTGAATGGCGAACGCGGTCAGTGGACGCTCGCTTGCGCAGACGCCGCAGATGGATTTCGCGGCAGCGGGGGCATCGGCTGAAATGACGAGACGAGGTAAATCCGCACAACGAGCACTGAAACAGGCAATCCGGGAGATCGATGCGCACCAGTGGAATATGCGACGCGTCCCGACCGTCGCGCAGCTCGACGCGACGGACCAGGTCCTCTTCGGTGATAAACCCGCCGTAAAAGAGCCGGGCGTATATCTTGCCCATTTGCTCCCAGGAGACGCTGAAACGCTCCTTGATCTCTTCGTCGCTCTTTTCCGATTTGAGGTCATCGACGATGTCGCGGATGCGGATCAGTTTTTTTGTTTTGGTAATCGTGAGTTGTTTCTTCATGCATAGTCCAGACCGGATATTTTACATGAAGTTTATCACAAAACACATTGATTATACAATATAAAAACGGTCAAGTTGGCAAAGATCCAGTTACGCGGGGCGAAAGGAAGGCTCGGCCGGTTTTTGCCGCTTCGAAAATCCCCCTGTATCCCCCTTTAGAAAAGGGGGAAAAGCGCCATATACCCTCCTTTCTTAAAAGGGGCAGGTGGGATTTTCCCTTGACTTACTGAAGAGATACACGAATTGGTCCGTTCCCTCGGGTGGGAGCAACTGCCCCGTGGCGTATAGCTATTTCAGGGACGGACTACTAGGTCACTCTTCGCAGGACCAGCTAAAGGATTGTTGAAGGTCACGCACCGAAGTGTCGGGGGAGAAGCCCCCTTTGAGGAGTTCATCCAGGCTCGTGACGATTCTGGAGCTGTTCCGGCCTTCACAGATGATGAGGATGTCGCGGGCGTCTTCTCGGGCAAACTCTTGCATGTACTGCAGGCACGCGCCGCATGGCAGCAAGGGTGTGTACAGGTCCGAGACAACGGCGACCGCGAGGTACCCGCGTTCTCCGTGAATCAATGCGTGATTGATGGCGTTGCGTTCCGCGCACCCGCTGAGAACGGGAATGAGGCATTCGGTATTGCAGCCTTCAAAGATCTTTCCGCTCTCCGTCAGCACCGCCGCGCCCACCTTGAAGCGACTCAGAGGCGCCGAAGCGTGCTCCTTGACCTTCCGAGCGGCTTGCACAAGGCTCTCGACGTCCCACTGCGGGCGCTCGCCAGCATATATGGTCAAGAGTTCCTCGAGAGGCATGGGAGCCTTGGATATCATCGGGCAGGCGAGAGGTCAAGAACGGTGATCGGAGCATTTCGCTTGAATATACCGCGTAGGCTGTGTAGCCCGCGCCAAGCCTGTCAGTGCGAGGGCGGCCAAGCAATCCGATCGGTGGGACAAACGTCTCGCCTGTTATCCCTAATGGACAGGCTGGAAGCCTGTCCTACCGTTCACTCCTCGCAATGCCGCGGGTGAGATCATCTCCTCTGCGTAAGCGACCGGTCCCATCGAACGCATTTCTATCGATTGACAAGTCCGAAGCGGAGGTTGCGGAAACGGGCGCGGTCCTCACCCGATACTCGCGAGCCGATACGGGCCATGAAGAAGTTCTCTTCTCGCAACGCGATGTTAGGTTCGTTGGTGTAGACCTCCTTAAATCCATGTGGTCTGAGGAGGCCCATGATCATTTTTCGATAGCGGCTCATGGTTAATCCTGCGCCGTCCAGGTCCCAGTGCCAGGAGAAGCCGTTCATGTAGGCTATTTTGTCTTCGAAAAAATCATCGTCCATCAGAGCGTTTACCAGTTTTCGAGCAATCTTCAAATGACGATATTTCCTGCTGACCTCGATTGCGCCCATTTCGTACATCAGGTTGCCCAGTTTGCTCCAGCGTTCTCCTTTGGGTGGGTACCAGCAGGCCGAGTACCCGATCATGACATAATCGTTGAGGAGGGCTACGGCCACCCGGCCGCCTTCAGCGCGGGCTATTTTCTGGAATACATCCAACTTCTGAATGATGGAGCGATAGTGAGAGAAGTTCCCGATTCCTTTATCCAGAACGAGTTCCGGGAATTTTTCCGGAGGGCATCGAGGGATTATGGACACGACCCCTTCTTCAGTGGTTTCGCAGAAGGGATGGTCCCGCGCGGCGTCGCACGATCCGGTTTGGTCTTCCGTCGATTCGTCGTGGTTCAAAAATCACTCCAGTCCCGGTGGATGTTTTTCACCATGATAATGAGATTCTTGTAGTCCCCTTGGGGGCCCATCACATATTCCTTGATTACGGCCTGCTCGAAGAAATCCAGCTTGTGAGCCGCGCTGATAGCGGCTTCTTCAACTCCTTCGACGAATTCCGCAACGAGCTTTTCGATTCCGATCTCCATGGCCAGCTTGATGGCATCCACGAGCATCCACGTGCCCAGCCTCTGCTGTCGAAACTCGGGGTCGACCGTGATCCGCAGGTGCGCCACATGTCTCATGCACCTGGCGGAGCGGCGGTGGAGCCGAACATTGGCAATGATCCGATCGTCGTCCTGTCGCACAGCGACCATAGGAATGACTCGATCGTAATTCAGGTCTTTGATCCATTGCCGCATTATTTCCGGATCAGCCAGATCATCCCTGAGAAACCAGCTCTCGTCATCCGGAATACGGGCAAAGAGTTCACTGAGCCCTTTTTCGTCATCAGGCACAGCGGGCCGAAGCAGCACGAAGGATCCGTCCTTCAGCACGGTCTCTCTCGGATAATCTTCGAACATGTGGGCCATCCTCCCATAAGAAAAGGGTTTGTGAGAGCATCTCTTAGCAGATTGCGCCTCAAATGACAACGAACCGCCACCACGAAAACCAATTGCAAACCGCTTCTGGTCGGGCCTAGAATAACGCTGACTGATTACGCAGTGTCTCGTTGATCGCTGGAAAGTACGATCAGGACGTGACATCCCATAGAATGGCTTTCAACGCAGAAAGGAGTTGCAGAGGATGGAGAAACAGGAGAAGACCGTGCTCGACGCCATGAAGAAAGCCGGGAAACCGGTCCGCCCGGGCGATGTGGCAAAATCGCTCAAAATGGACTCCAAAGAAGTCTCGAAGATAATCAATTCCCTCAAGGCCAAAGGACTTGTGAACTCTCCGAAACGATGCTTCTACGCGCCTTCCGAGGGATGACGGAGTGTGACGGCCGCGGGTCGGGACTCGGATAGCTTGGGACGAATACCTCGTGGAAGCGCAGGTCTTCGTCCCAGGATGTTCAATTAATATCAGGCCGCGTTCGGGTCTTCCTGCCACAAGCCGAATGGATTCTTCTGAGGATCGTGCAGTACCGCGAACCAACCCATTTGGGGGACCGCGGACTTGGCAACGACGGTCGTCGCGCCCCCCGCGTGCGCCTTTTCGAGGGCCTCATCGATGGATTCAACGCAGACATAATTGACCGGTCCCTGATGAGGGTCCTGGCGCAGCATCATGCCGCCGCTCAGGTTTCCCTCCGACGTCTTGAGCACATGGTACTCGAATTCACCAGGCACGCGCTCGAAGGTCCATCCGAAGACGTTGCCGTAGAATCCTTCCAAGGCCTTTATATCATCCGCGGGAATCTCAAAGTGACATACGTGATTAGCCATAATTACACCTCCATCTTGAGAGAGCGGGCGGGAATCGTTCCCTGCCCGGATCTCGCCACAGGGTGAGATCCTTATCCACCACTCTTAACGTTGCGCCGAGAGTATGAAATGCGCAAGGTTCACGTCCACCGCGGGAACGTGTCCGAACTCCTTGGCTTGACAGCGCCGCAGTGTGGTGATACCAGGTCAGCGTTATGGACAAAGGCTCCCACAAAGGTATTTCCCCTGAACCGCCTCCGATTGAACCTCCCGCGCACGTGCATTTAATGGGAATCTGCGGCACGGCAATGGCTTCGCTTGCCGGGATGTTTCAGCGGGCCGGCTTCCGCGTGACAGGATCGGACCAGGCCTGCTACCCGCCTATGAGCGATTTCCTAGAGCAGCTTGAGATACCGGTGATGGAGGGTTACAGAGGCGAGAACGTCCAGCCGCGGCCGGACCTTGTGATCGTGGGGAACGTAATCCGAAAAATCAATCCGGAAGCGGTCGAGGTAGAGCAGTCGAGAATTCCTTTCACAAGCTTTCCCCGGGCCTTGATCCGGTATTTTGCGCAGGACAGGACCAGGATCGTGGTTACCGGAACGCATGGGAAGACCACCGTCAGCTCCATGATTGCTTGGATACTCCGCCATGAAGGGTTGGATCCCGGGTTCATGATCGGAGGCGTGCCCCTGAATATGGGGAATGACGCGCGTGCCGGCCAAGGACCTCACTTTGTCATCGAAGGTGACGAGTACGACACCGCATATTTTGATAAGCGCCCAAAGTTTCTTTTGTACGAGCCTCATGTGGCGGTGATCACCTCAGTGGAATTCGATCATGGCGATATCTACGAGAACCTGGATCAGATCCATGCCCAGTTCCAATTGTTTGCCGAGTCCATTCCTGAAGACGGGCGCCTGGTCTTCCACGGCGAGGATGCGCGTGCACGCGAAGTAGCAGCCTGCGCGGCTTGCCGCACGGAGAGCTACGGTCTTTCCGCTCAGTGCGATTGGGCCGCGGATGCGTTGAGGGAGACGAGCGGGAGAATAGAGGCCCGTATAGCGCACAGAGGGCTCTTTGTAGCGCGGGGTAGCCTGCCCATGATGGGCAGACACAATGTGCTCAATGCGATTGCAAGTATAGCAATTGTTGCCCGTCTAGGAGTTGAACCCCCACGCGCCATGCAAGCCTTGCAGTCTTTCCGTGGGGTGAAGCGGCGGCAGCAAGCGCTTGACGGTGACGGTCGTATTCTCGTCATCGACGACTTTGCCCACCACCCGACAGCAGTGCGACTGACCTGCGAAGCTATTCGGTCGCGCTACCCGGGCCGCCGTCTGGTCGCGGTCTTCGAGCCCCGGACTAATACGAGCCGTAGATCGATCTTTCAGCGGCAATATGTGGATGCTTTCCTTGCCGCGGATCTCATCGCGTTGAGAGAGCCCCCGAACGTGGAGCAGATACCTGAGGCGGACCGATTCAGCTCGGAGCGATTGGCGCAAGATCTCAAGCGCTGTGACCGTGACGCTCACGCGTTTGCGGATACGGACGGAGTTCTTGAATTCCTTACAAAAGCGCTTCATGATGGGGACGTGGTTCTCATTATGTCCAACGGGAGTTTTGATAACCTTGCCGTTCGTCTGGTGGAAGCCCTCAAGGACGCAAAAGCATGAAGGAAGCGCGGCTGTATGATCGACTCGATTCGGACAAGGTCAAATGCCGCCTCTGCCATCACGGCTGCAAGATCGACGAGGGCAAAACAGGGATCTGCGCGGTGAGACTGAACAAAGGCGGGACGTTGTACACGCTGGTGTACGACAAAGTGGTTTCGACCAACATCGATCCTATTGAAAAGAAGCCGCTCTACCACGTGGCGCCGGGGTCCCGATCATTCTCTATTGCCACAGTGGGGTGCAACTTCCAATGCTCGTTTTGTCAGAATTACTCCATTTCTCAGATGCCGCGGGACCAGGGACGGATAGTTGGCGAGAGCTATTCGCCCGGACTGATCGCGGAGATGGCCGCACGGAACAAATGTCGGAGCATCGCCTACACCTATACGGAACCCACCATCTATTATGAACTGGCCCTCGATACCATGGTGGAAGCAAGAAAGCTTGGCCTTATCAACGTATTTGTGACAAACGGTTACATGACCCGCGATATGCTCGACGATTGCAGGGGCCTGCTGGATGCGGCCAACGTTGATTTGAAAGCCTTCAACGACAAGTTTTACACGCGGTACTGCAAGGCTCGGCTTGAGGGAGTCCTGGACTCGCTGCGCTACATGAAAGAGCTTGGGATATGGGTTGAAGTTACCACGCTGCTCATACCCACACTCAACGACGATATGAACGAGGTCCACGACCTGGCCCAATTCATCAAGAACGATCTGGGCGCGGATACGCCTTGGCATGTGAGCAGGTTCTACCCGCAATACAAGGAGACCGCGCTGCCCGCCACGGACGCTCAGTTTCTTCGCCAAGTGAGACAAGTGGGTCTGGATGAAGGACTTTACTACGTTTACACGGGTAATATTCCGTGGGACCCTGGGGAAAAGACCCACTGCCCCGGATGCTCATATCTGCTCATTGACCGGGTTGGTTATACCGTCAAGGATAATCGAGTCAAAGAGGGGCATTGTCCCAAGTGTCAATACGAAGTGGAAGGCCTTGAGTTATAATGCAGTCTCGCTATTCTCTCAGAAACCTCCTTCGGACATTATCCACAGGATGTGCTCATGCGGAATCAGAAGCGAATCCTTGTTGCGCCCTCCATCCTCTCTGCGGATTTCACCAAACTGGGTGAAGAAATCCGGGCCGTCGAAGAAGCCGGCGCCGATTGGATCCACGTGGACGTGATGGACGGGCGCTTTGTCCCCAACATCACGATCGGACCTATGATTGTGGAGGCGGCTAAGCGTGCGACCTCCTTGCCGCTTGATGTCCACCTCATGATATCCGACCCCGATCGATACATCGACGCGTTCTGCGATGCCGGCGCAGATGTTCTCAGCGTGCATCCTGAAGCAACCCATCACCTGCATCGCACGCTGTCACGCATTCGCGAACGAGGCGCAAAGGCTGGAGCAGCCTTGAACCCTTCAACAGGGCTTGGCGCGATTGGTCATGTGATGGCTGAGCTGGACGTGGCCATGATCATGACGGTGAACCCGGGCTTTGGCGGGCAATCATTCATTCCGACCATGTTGCCCAAAGTGGAGGCGCTGAGAAACCTGATCGACGAATCCAACTATGAGATCCTCATAGAGATCGACGGAGGCGTAGGCCCGACTACCGCAGCCGACCTCGCCCGCGCCGGGGCCGACGTCTTTGTGGCGGGCAGCGCCGTATTCGGGCATCCGCCCTACAAGAATGTGATCGACATTCTACACGCGGCAGGCGCCAAATAGGCTGAAACGATCAAAGGAAAGAGATCATGATCCGCAAGAGAATATTCATGGCGGCTCTTATTGTATGCGCCTTCTTATTGCCGGTCTCGGCCGTTACCGCGTTTTCCGCGGCCACGGAAATGAAGACCGATACCCCTTCCGGACAACCGCCTGTGATGGAGATGCCCAGAGCCGAAGACGACCCCGGATACTACTTCCTGATGGCTGAACAGGCTCAAGCCGAAGGTGATATGGAGAAGGTATACGAGTACTACCGAAAAGCCCTGGACCTGGACCCCACCTCACCGTACCTCAATACCAGAATAGGGACGCTCCTCGCCAAGAATCGAAGGGCCTCGGATGCGCTCATCATGGCTCGGATGGCTTTGTTGTACAACCCGGACTATGAAGAAGCGTACACGCTGCTGGGTAAGATTTACACCGTCACCGGAGATCGCGACCGGGCCATAGAATCGTACAATGCCGCGCTGGATCTGAAACCGGATGAAAAAGATCTCTACATCTTTATCGGTTCGCTCCAGGCTTCACAGAGGCTCTTTGGCGACGCGGAAAAGACCCTGAAAAAGATGATCGTGCGGTTCCCTGAAGATCGGGAGGGCTACTTCTACCTTGGCAAGGTTTACGTCGAAACCGAGCAATACGACCAGGCCGTGGAGACGTTCAAGAAGTTGCTGGAGACCGGTAGCGACGTGGCAGCTCAGGCGCACGTGGAACTCGGGACGGTTTACACCCTCCAAAAAAAATACGACCAAGCCGAAAAGCATCTCCGGGACGCGTTGGAGCTGGACAAGGTAAACATAAATGCTCGACTCAACCTGGCTCACGTCCTGGCAACCCAGAAGAAGTACGACGAAGCGTACAAAGTCTTTGAGGAGCTTTCAAAACTCGCGCCCTCCAATCTCAGCATTCAGATCAGGATGGCTCTCATCCTCGCAGCTCAGAAGCAGTATGAAATGGCTGAGAAGACGCTCAATAAAATCCTGGAAACCAAGCCGGGATGGGACCAGGTCCGGTACCATCTGGGTAGGGTGCTCAGGGAACAGGGCAAGTTGGACGAAGCTGAACAAGAGTTCATCAGAATCGGCAAAGATGCCCCGTCATATCTGAACTCCCGACTTGTGATGTCGCTGATGTTCCTCAGGAAACGTGATTACGCCAAAGCCATCAAGTACGTCGATCAGGCTATAGAAACTGATGCAAAGGACCCCGACCTGTACCACATTCGCGGATCGGTGCTCGAAGAGATGCACCGCTACGCGGAAGCCATGAGCAATTACCGGAAAAGCCTGGAGCTGAGCCCGAACGATACCAGGCTGCTCTATTCTCTCGGCAATGTGTACGAGAAGAGCGGCCGCCGCGGTCTCGGACTCGCCACCATGGAAAAGCTGCTCCAGGAAAAGCCCGATGATGCCAGCGCCCTTAATTTTGTGGGCTACACCCTGCTCTCCATGGGTCAAGATATGAAGAAGGTTGAAGAGTGCATCCGAAGGGCCATAGAGCTGAAACCGGACGACGGTTACATCATGGATTCGCTGGCCTGGCTGCTCTTCAAGAAGGGAGAAAACGAGAAGGCTCTGGAGCAGATCGAGAAGGCGTCGGAAAAGGTCAAATCGGATCCGATCATCGCCGAACATCTGGGAGACGTCCTCGTCGCATTGGGACGAAAGGAGGACGCGTTAAGGGCTTACCAGCGCTCCCTCGAATCGAATCCGCAGAATCTGATGGTGCAAAAAAAGCTCCGAGATTTGGAAAAGGAACTGGACAAACAGACGAAGCCGAACAACTAACGACGAAATGAGCTGCAGGAGCGTTATTCTTCAGCTCCCGTCCGTAAAGAGAGGGCCCCATAACCTCTCATCGAAGGACGCGACCAGGAGCGGATCGGTTGGAAATTCCGACGGGCCCTAATATATTTCGTCGCAGGGGCGCCCAGGGCTTTGGCGGGACGGGCATCCCCGGATCGGCGTCCGGGACAGCTTTAGCCGTCATTCACAGACTGGCGGAACGCCTCTCCCACCGAAGCCGGTCCACGTTTTCCCCCCGCAAACGTCGGGGCGTTCCCAAAACGGAGCGCTTGGTTCTGGGGGCTGCCATACTTGTCGTGATCCTTCACGTGGGGTGCTTCCTTGTTGAGGCCAAGAGTTCGGGCCCGCGTGCCCGCGGAACCACCCTGTGCGGCCGATATTCTTTACCGGCGGACCTGATGAATAAACCGTTTCGATTTGCCGGCGAAACGGTTCCTTTCCAGCGGCCGGATGTGGGAGATCGGGTCCGTAACGAACTAAACTTCCTGCTCCTGGACGCGCGCGCGGCACTCACGTCATGGATCACTCAAACGCAGCAGTTCGCCTGGATTTTCGAGGAAACGCTGAATCGAGAAGGCGTGCCGCGTGATTTTCTCCTCTTTGCCCCAGTGATTTCAGGACTCAGTCTTCAAGCCGCTCCCAGAATATCGGGAGCGGGCTGGTGGGGGCTGGACAAACCGTGCGACTCGAACGAAGGCGTGAGCATGTCCGTGGACGCCTGGCGTGACGACAGGCTGGATCTGGAGCTCTCTACGGCATGTTTTGCCGGTAGAATCAAACGTATCAGGAAGGATCTGGGAGACGAAAGCTGGCTTATGGCGGCCGCAGCATACATTACCTCGACCAAAACCATAGCGGAACGTGCGAAGCAGTGGAAATCGCAATCTTTTTGGGATATCCCGCTCCCGGAAAGCGCGGAAGAGCTGGTGGTCAGGTGGATCGCATTCGCCATCATCTTCGCGCGCCCGCGCGACTACGGCCTCAATGCCGCAGAGGTTCCGCCACTGATTTTCGACAATGTGACGGGCATCGTCCTAGCCAAGGATCTGCCTGTGGCCGAGATAGCGCGAATGACCGAAACACCGCCCAGGAAGATTCTCGAATTGAATCCCAAATTGAAACCCTCAGCCGGTAAGATACCCGCCAGAGTCAAGGGCCGCAATGTGACCCATTCCATCCATACTCCAAGAGGCAAGGGCTGGGTTCTGGTGAACAAACTCAAACAAGCCGGGTACCTGGCACAGAAGCCTTAGGGATAACCTCAAACCCGTTCGGTTCGGACGCGCGTGCTATGCGAGTCCCAATTTCGCCCTTGAACCTAACGACGGCGAGCGTCGGAATGCTTCCCCGATTTGCAATGGCCTGATCTCGTCATTCCTGCGGCAGCATGAATTCAGCCCGCCTTTTGACAGTGGCCGGCCATCATTGCCGCGTGATTCACCTCACCTATCCGGATTATAGGTCGGGGCGGTCGCCGGAGATCTCCCTTTCAGGTAGGTGTGATAATAGGCATAGGTGAGAGGTTCGCCCACGCGCAGGACTTCGGCGGTAACCACGTCTCCGACGAAGAGTGTATGGGTTCCCACATCGACCTCGTCGATGACCTTAGCTTCGAGAACGCTCAGGGCATGTTCGGTGACTAGAGGCGCCCCTGTGACGCCTCGAATGAACTGCGCCTGGGCCAGCTTGTCTTCAGTTCTTCCTGATTTGAAGCCGAATAGGCCAATGAAGGTCATGGGGGTGGAAGTATCGAGCACGGACGCGCCAAATACCTTGCTCTTGGATATGAATTCATGGGTGAGGTTGTTCTTGTTGATTATTACGGCCACCCGAGGAGGTTCGGAAGTAACCTGTATGATCGTATTTACGATCTGCCCGTTCAGTTTTGGCCCGAGATAGGAAGTCACGATGTAGAGACCATAACTGATCTGTGTGAAAACATGACGGTTCAGCCCTGATATCATGAGGTCCTCCTTGGATTCTTCTCAAAATATTCGCCAATACGAGTGCGCGCCCTGTTATCACTGCCCGGCGCCCACGTGATTTTCCCCCCCTTGTAGCCAAACCGCCATTATTTTCTTGGCGCCCGGCATACGGCGCGGCGCGAAGTCAGCAACCCTGCGAAGGAACCTTGGGTTTAGGGGTGCGCCCTGCCTTGGATGTCTCTGCGGATTGCTTGTCCGTCTTCTCCGACGATGGCCCTTTGGGCGCCGCCTTACTGGGAACTAAGCCGGCCTCGGGGGTTTTCTCACCCTCGTATATGGGAAAGCCCGCCTCAATCCAAGCCTGGCTTCCGCCTTCCAGGTTGCGAGCTTTCTTGAAGCCTCGACGTTCGAGGATACCGGTGGCCATGCTCGAACGATACGCCGAATTGCAGACGACCACCACGGGTTGATCCGGGTCCAGCTTTGAAGAGAGCTCTGCCAAATGGGTGAGGGGCAGGTTTAGAACCGTTCCTATGCGCAGGGCCATCCACTCCGCGGGGAGACGCACGTCAACCACAAGGGGAGCATCCCCTTTCTGTATGAGCGCGTGCAGGTCCGCCGGGGAAATGGGATTTCCCTTCTTCAGAGGGAGTTTCGCGTTCTTCCACGAGTCCGGGGTGATAATGTCGGCCTTGTACCCTACTCGATGGAGTCGGTGGAGGGCTTCCTTGAGAAGGTCCGTGTCACCCACCAGGACAAGCTTGGAACCCCACGGCGCCATCGTGCCCACCCAGGTCTCAAATCTACCCCTGACCGCAATGTTGACCGAATTGGGAATGTGTCCTTCCGCATAGGTTCCTGCGTCTCTGAGGTCCATAACGTAGTGCTTTTCGGGCTGGGTCAATTCCAGGCCGGTGTCGATCTCCTTGGGCATTGGGGCGTTCCAATCCACCGGTGGCGGCCCCTCGCGGTTCATCTTTGCATTATGCTGAAAATATTGGGGCGCTTCCGGGAGGCCTTGGAGAACAAGCGCAACGAACTCGCCTCGACCCTTAGCCTTCAGGTACGGGTTGGATGCCTTTTCTTTGCCGATGGTTGACGTCGGTTCGTCGCTAAGATGAGCGCCACAAAGGGATCCTGCACCATGGGCCGGAAAAACCATGACGCCGTCAGGGAGCTTGGAAAGCTTTTGAGTCCAGGAATCGTACATAGCCGAGGCGAGCCAAGCAGCGGAAACCGTACCCTCCATAAGATCCGGCCGCCCCACGCTGCCAACGAAGAGCACGTCGCCGGTGAACAGCAGTTTGGGAGTGTTCGAGTCTCCTGGAGCAAAAACCGCGCAACATTGACCGTCAGGTGTGTGGCCCGGCGTATCGATGAACTTCAGAGTGACGCCGCCGATCTTCACTGAAGATTTCTCGTCCACCGCCTCAATGGGATACTCGGCGCCCGATTTGTGACTCTGGTAGATGGGAACGTTCAGCGCCTTTTTCAGTTCCGTGTGGCCCGCTATAAAATCCGCGTGAGAATGCGTCAGATAAATTCCCCTAATCTTTGCAGACTCTTTCTTTGCGGTTTCGAGATAGAATGAGACGTCACGCACCGGGTCCACCAGCAAGGCTTCACCGTCACTGATCAGCAAGTACGTGTACACGGAAAGAACAGGCAGCGTAAACTGGATGACTTTGAAGCCCGGAAAGGAGTGCGTATCGACGATTCTGTGCGTAGACGAGTCCGATCCATGTGTTTCGGATTCGGAGTCTTTGATATTAGCTCCCGAAACGATCTGCGCAATGGCAAGAACAAGGCAACATACCAGAAGAATTATTCTTTTCATAACATTCCTCACCGTCAGTGATGTCCGGCGCTCGTCTCCTGCCTGAGCTTTATGGTGAGGAGACGAGATTCGCCCGCGGAATACCGTACTTTAAGGAAAGCTGTTGGTCAAGCTCTCCTCAACTCCTTGCATTCCTTGCGGAAAACCTGCTTAACGCTCGCAGTTTCGTTCCTGACGTCGGATCATTGACGCAAGGTCACGGAGGGACCAAGAACCCGGATACCAATGCTCCACGGTGGGATCTTCCTGCACGTCCATAAAGGGAGAGCTTCAAGGTTGGTTCTCAAACAATGGAGCAAAAAAAATTCCCATCAAGCGAGGAGCAGAGACGTTCACATCGTCTGCTAATTTGGACCGGCCCCCGCTTTCGGGTTGCCCTAGCCGAAAGATCGCCGGCGCGATTGACCTTGGCCCTGTGACCGCGTAAGCTTGAAACAAGTAGGATGGATCAATCGACCGCACATACGTCAATCGGGCCGGGGAGGTCAGTGAAGGAAATCAAGAACATAGCTATCCTTGGAGCAGGCGCTATGGGCGCTGTCTACGCCTCCAGGTTTTTCGATGCGTCTCCATTTTCCACGGTGTTGGTTGCTCGGGACCCTCGCTACAGTAAATTGCGTGCAGAAGGTTTGGCGGTCAACGGGAAGCATTATTCAATCCAGGTCGTTCACCCTGATGAGGCGGCCGCGCCCGCGGATCTTATCATCGTCGCTCTCAAGAACCACAACCTTTCGGAAGCAATCGACGATTTGAAAAACTTGGTCGGTGGTGATACTACGCTTATCTCTGTAATGAATGGGCTTGATAGTGAAGAGCGCCTTGGTTCCGCCTACGGGATGGATAAGGTGCTCTATGCTGTTGCTGTCGGTATAGACGCCGTTCGTGAGGGAAACTCGGTCACCTATACCAATCCGGGGAAAATCTTCTTCGGTGACCCGGACAACTCGCATCCGAGTGAACGAGTCCGCCGCGTGCAGACGGCATTCGAGCGAGCAGGAGTGTTGTTTGAAACACCCGCCGATATGATGCGTATGCTCTGGTGGAAGTTTATGATCAACGTTGGGGTGAACCAGGCATCCGCAGTGTTGCGAGCGCCGTACAGGATCTTTCAGTCATCGCCTGACGCTCAGGAGTTGATGGAAGCGCTGATGCGTGAGGTCATCGCGCTCGCGCAGCGCCTCGGCGTCAATCTTGTGGAGCGGGATCTCGACGCATGGTATGCGGTTCTGAAAACCCTTTCTCCTGAAGGCAAGACTTCGATGTTGCAGGATATTGAGGCAGGCCGCAAGACCGAGGTCGAGGTTTTTGCCGGAAAGGTGGTGGATCTGGGCAAGCGGCACGGCATCCCTACACCGGTGAATCAAACCTTGTTGAGCATAGTCCGCGTCTTGGAGGAATATCGGACGCAACACGGCTCATACCAACTCCCATAGCCAGTAAGCTACAAAGAATCATGAAAGCGCTCGGCTTCGGCCGGCAAGGGACATCTCGTTTGGTCGAACGAGGAAACAAAACTGAAGCTGTGTTGAAACGCTCCCGGAATGGAGGTCTACAGAAAGACCGGAATGCCCTTGTCTCTCAGGTACTCTTTTACTTGGCGGACACTGAGGAGGCGATAGTGAAACACCGACGCGGCCAAGAGTATTGACGCTCCTCCTTTGCTGATCGCGTCGAAGAAGTCCTGGAGCTTTCCCGCGCCCCCGGACGCCACCACAGGCGCTTTGACCGCGTCCGCAATAGCCCTGGTGAACTCCAAATCATATCCGGTTTGAGTTCCATCGCCATCCATACTGGTGGGAAGAATTAGGCCGGCGCCCAGGTCTTCGCATTGCCGGGCCCATTCCACCGCATCCTGGCCCACAGGTCGGGTCCCACCTGCAACCACCAACTCAAAACCCGAAGGCATTGCGCTGTTCCGGCGAGCATCGATCGCCACGGTGATGCGATCGGAGCCGAACATGAGGGCAGCTTCTCGGACCAGTTCGGGGCGTTTCACCGCTGCGCTGTTCATGGAAACATTCCTTGCGCCCGCGTCCATCAAAAGACGAATGTCCTCAAGAGTGGAAACGCCTCCTCCCACAGTGAGAGGAATGGTGATTACCGAGGATACGTTCCGTACCCATTCGAGTCGCGTCTTGCGGTTTTCCAGGGTGGCCGCGATGTCAAGCATGGCAAGCTCGTCCGCTCCCTCTCTCTCGTATAACGAAGCGCTCTCGACAGGATCGCCCGCATCCTTGAGATCCACGAAATGGATTCCCTTGACAACACGTCCATCCTTCATGTCAAGACACGGCATAATCTTCACCGCTTTCATAGTGGCTCCTTTCACTTCCACGGCCGACTCTGCGCAAAATGAGAGAAACTTTCTCTTGCCCCGGGCGCCACGCCTGAACTACAAGTCCTTGATATCAGAATGGTAACTCTGTAAAGACCTGACGATGCCCGGACTCCTCCGATAAGCCCGAATACCTCTTGCGGCGGCCACAGCGGCGGCCACCGTGGTGATGTAGGGGATTTTGTACTTTATTGCGGCCTGGCGGATGTAAGCGTCATCATGTTTTCCCGTTTGACTGTGAGGGACATTGACCACAAGATGAACTTCCCCGTTCTTGATTGCGTCGACCACGTTGGGACGTCCCTCGCTCATCTTTAGAATGCGTTGAGATTCGACGCCGTGATTGGTCAAGTAATTATGGGTGCCCTCCGTTGCGCTGATGGTGAATCCAAGCGCGATGAACTGGGCCGCCGCCTCGAGCACTCCGGACCTGTCTGCGTCGCCAACAGTTATGAGCACCGTTCCGGAGGAAGGCAACTGAAGTTGGGTGGCCTCTTGAGCCTTGTAGAAGGCAAGTCCGAAGGAATTGGCTAGCCCCAGCACCTCACCGGTCGATCGCATCTCGGGGCCGAGCACAGGATCCACCTCGGGGAACATGTTGAACGGGAATACGGCCTCTTTGACCCCGAAATGGGGGATTGCCCTGGGCTTAAGGCTAAGATCCTCCAGCGCTTTGCCGAGCATGAGTTGAGTCGCGATGCGGGCCATGGGAATGTTGCAGACCTTTGAAACCAAAGGAACGGTGCGGGAGGCCCGAGGATTTGCCTCTAAGATGTAAACGGTGTCATTGGCGATGGCATACTGGATATTCATCAGGCCCACCACGTTTAGCTCGATGGCTATTCTCCTCGTGTAATCATAAATGGTTTCCAGATGTCGGGGAGGAATGCTCACCGGCGGGACCACGCAAGCCGAATCGCCTGAGTGCACCCCCGCCAGTTCTATGTGCTCCATCACGGCTGGAACGTATGCATCCCTGCCGTCCGCAATCGCGTCAGCCTCTGCTTCGATAGCGTTCTCTAGGAATTTGTCT
The DNA here is from genome assembly GCA_016875095.1 of Deltaproteobacteria bacterium. GTDB lineage: Bacteria > Desulfobacterota > Desulfomonilia > Desulfomonilales > Desulfomonilaceae > VGSG01. The sequence goes on along the minus strand of VGSG01000028.1, from coordinate 13,710 downwards.
ATAAGGAGCGGCCTATCAGGGCTGACTTCAACCGCGGCAGCGACATAACGCCGAAGCATGGCCTCGTTGTAGATCACCTCCATCGCTCGGCCCCCAAGGACATATGAAGGGCGCACCATCAACGGATATCCGATTTCTTGGGCAATCCGGAGCGCCTCATCCGGATTGGCCGCCATACCGGATTCCGGTTGGGGTATGCCAAGCTTGCGCATCATCTGCCGAAAGCGGTCTCTATCCTCAGCCAAGTCTATCGTGTCCGGAGAGGTGCCGATAATATTGACCCCGGCCCGCGCAATTTCATTGGCGATGTTCAGAGGCGTCTGACCGCCGAACTGGACGATGACCCCCTCGGGTTTCTCCTTCTTATAAATGCTGAGCACATCTTCGACAGTCAGCGCCTCGAAATAAAGCTTGTCCGAAGTGTCAAAATCGGTGGACACCGTCTCGGGATTGCAGTTGACCATGATCGATTCGTACCCTTCATCACGAAGGGCAAACGCGCAGTGGACACAGCAATAATCAAACTCAATCCCTTGGCCGATACGATTCGGCCCACCCCCGAGCACCATGATTTTGCGTCTCGTGCTTGATTGGAGCGTATCATGCCCATTGTACGTGGAATAGTAGTACGCCGCGTCTTCTACGCCGCTCACAGGCACCGGCTCCCACGCTTGGACCACCCCTATGGATTCCCGTCGGTCCCTGATTTCCGTTTCGCTTTTCTGAAGCAGTTGAGCGAGGTAGCGATCTGAAAAGCCGTCTTTCTTCGCGCGGGTCAACAGCTCGTCCGGAAGGTGTTGGCCTCGATGCTTCAGTAATTCCTCCTCCAAGTCCACGAGTTCCTTCATCTGCTGAATAAACCAGGGTTTAATGTAGGTCTTTTCAGAGAGGCTCCGGATGTCGGCGCCCTTGCGTAATGCTTCGCACATGATGAACTGGCGCTCACTGGACGGCTCGGAGAGCAGCGTCATGAGGCTTTCAAGGGGCATATCATTGAAATTCTTGGCAAAACCAAGGCCATATCGCCCGTTCTCCAGAGAACGAATGGACTTCTGAAGCGCCTCCTTGTAGTTCTTGCCGATGCTCATAACCTCGCCGACCGCCCGCATCTGGGTGCCGAGTTTGTCTTGGACACCATCGAATTTCTCAAAGGCCCAGCGAGCGAACTTGACCACCACGTAATCTCCCCACGGGGTGTACTTGTCCAATGTGCCTTCACGCCAGTAGGGGATCTCGTCAAGAGTCAGGCCGCCGGCCAACATTGCCGAGATGAGGGCTATGGGGAAACCGGTCGCCTTTGAGGCAAGAGCTGAAGACCTTGAAGTTCTGGGATTGATCTCTATCACGACGACTCGGCCTGTCTGGGGATCGTGCGCAAACTGTATATTGGTGCCACCAATCACCTGTATTGCTTCAACAATGTCATAAGAGTGCTTCTGAAGCCTTTCCTGTAGAGCCGTATCTATAGTGAGCATGGGCGCAGTGCAAAACGAATCGCCCGTGTGCACCCCCATGGCGTCCACATTTTCGATGAAGCATACCGTTATCATCTGATTCTTGGCGTCCCGCACCACCTCCAGCTCCAGCTCCTCCCAACCCAGTACGGACTCCTCCACCAGAATTTGGCCGACAAGACTCGCCGAGATGCCGCGAGCGGCAATCGTCCGTAATTCCTCGACATTGTAGACAAGTCCTCCGCCTGTGCCTCCGAGGGTGTACGCCGGCCGAATAACGACGGGGTAACCCAACTCCTCCGCTATCTTCGCCGCCTCATCCACACCGTAGGTGGCTTGACTTCGCGGCATTTCAATCCCGAGCTTGTCCATGGTGTTCTTGAAGGCCGTGCGATCTTCTCCTCGTTCAATCGCATCCGCCTTTACTCCGATGATCTTGACCCCGTATTCGTCAAGGACGCCTGATCTATGAAGCTCCGCAGAAAGATTCAATCCCGATTGTCCACCGAGGTTGGGCAGCAACGAATCAGGTCGCTCCGCCTTGATGATCTCAATCATGGTGCGCAGGTTCAGCGGCTCGATGTAGGTGTGATCGGCCATATCGGGGTCGGTCATGATCGTGGCGGGATTTGAATTCACGAGAATAATTTCATAGCCGAGTTTCCTGAGAGCCTTGCAGGCCTGGGTGCCCGAATAATCAAATTCGCAGGCTTGACCGATAATGATGGGACCGGAGCCGATAATCATCACCTTTTTGACATCATCTCGACGCGGCATGAGCTAACCTCTGGTAAGTATTACTGATCGATGGTTTGTTTGGATGACTGGCGCTGAATGACCTCACGGTAATATTGGGAAACCCTTCTTGTGAGTCAAGAAAAAAAGAGCGAGGGCTGCCTCTGCTTGCACACGTCTGCTCACACCGAACCGATCGGCTTGCCGACGAAGCCGCCAGTCCCATACCGGCTGCGAAAAATCGTGACCGTTTGGCCACACAATGGAACATCTTGTGGGAACCGGAAAGAGATCGCTCCTTCGTCATTCCCGCGCAAAGCCTGCGCCCGGCGGAAACAGGAGCGAGAACCCGAAAGATAAACGAGCGAGTGTGGGGACAGCGTGCGCCAGGTTTGGTACGCCGGATTCCTGTTCTTGTTTTCACGAGAATGACGCTCTTCGCAGAGATGACGGAATGCGGCCGCGGCAAATCGGGATAGGAATTCCAGCCCCCGGTAAAAAAATGGGTGTGGGACGCGATTCCCAGAGGCCGAGGATCTTTCCCGGCGCCGGGAATCGCCCACATTGGTGAGACAGAGAGTGTTTTTATTGACGAATTTGCCCGTTTCCGTATGATTATGTCATTTTGAGGCTCCCATCGTATAATCCCAATACGTTAACCCTTCACAACCAGCCCATAGGGAGGTTTCGGGCCGACGGCAAAAGCTCCAACTCAATGCTAATACGAAGCGGCTGTGCCAGATGATGTCCTGATGCATCCGCCAACCATATGGCTGTGAAGACTGCGGAATTAGTTAGGAACCCGGGAGTTTTTGGGGAGGGGCGCGGGGAGGCCCTCGTGTTTGCTGCCGCTAATGGGCACGTGAATGTAGTCAAAAGCCTCCTTGACAATGGCACTGATGTTAATGCGAAGCGTAAAGATGGAGAGACAGCCCTCGTATGGGCCGCCAGCACCGGTCGCACTGATGTGGTCAAATTCCTTCTGGCCAAGGGGGCCGACGTTAATGCAAGGCCCAAGGACGGCCGCACAGCCCTCCAACGAGCCAAAGACCGCGGAGATTGGCAAATCGTGGAGCTCCTCAAGGCACATGGAGCGAAGGAATAGATTTGGCACGGTTCCACCAGACGTCGCACCGAGATCTATAATGGACAGACTCGGAAATGGTATGCTCCAGAGAGATATTCCAAATGTGTTTGCGGGCTTCTGCTGTTTACCGAGGAGATTTCCGATGAAAACCCGACGCATTCCCATCATCAGGAAGCATTGGTTTTGTCTGGTGTTGGCTTTGGCCTTTCTGTCCTGCATTGGCACGGCAAAGCCCCCCGCATCTCTCCAAGCGGAACTTGTGGACGCTGCGAAAAGCGGTGATCTTGCGCTGGTCAAGTCCCTTTTGGCGAAAGGCGCTGACGCAAATTCACAGGATCACGAGGGGCAAACCGCATTGACTGAAGCCGCATTTGCGGGACATCTCAACGTGGTCGAGTTTCTTTTGACTAACGGCGCCGACGTTAATGGAAGAAACGATGATGGCTACACTGCCCTTATAGGAGCTATGCCACGAGGTCACATGGAAGTAGTGAGGTTACTTTTGGCAAAAGGAGCTGATATCAATACAAAGACTAAACGGGGCGTTACTGCGTTGGAACTGGCGGCGAACGGAGGCCACGCGGCACTAGTGAAGCTCCTTTTGGAAAAGGGGGCTGATGTCAATGCAAGAAACCAGGACGGTTGGACGGCCTTGACCGTGAGTGCCGAGATGGGTCACATTGAAGTAGTGCGGCTTCTCCTGGATATGGGCGCAGATCTCAACGCAAAGGATAAGTTTGGCTGGACAGCCCTGATGTCGGCTTCCAAGAACGGTGATCTGGAGATAACAAAACTGCTTGTCAACAGGGGAGCCCGTGTCCAAGCAAGGACGGTCAAGAACATGACGGCCCTGGAGATCGCGCGAGTGAGAGGTCACAAAGAAATCGCCAAATATCTCCAAGCAGTTGGAGCAGGAAAATAGATCCGCGCTCTGTTGGATTGAAAGGAGGCACGGTTTATGGCTAGGGGAGGGCGACCGCCGCGACGGGGAGGTCTGAAAGATTATTACTATGAATTCATTAAGCTAAATCAAAAGCACATCAGGGGAGGGCTGGATTATAGTCCGCAACCACCACGTGATGCGTGGCTACGGTTCCGGCTGGCGATCTGGATAAGAATGCAACAGGAGATGGAGCAGAAAAACTTAGGCCAGAAGGGGCCTTGCTTCCGCCTGCCGATTGACTATTATATAGACAAGACACTGTCGGGGGAAATTCGGCTGGAGGCGCCTATCGTACAGGGGCGGACACTTGAACAAAGGCGCCAGTTAGATAACTTCTTGGTAGATCAGGGCATACTCCTCCCGCTTCCTTGCATATACCCAAGACTTGCACGAACAGCCGAGAAATGGCGGCAAGCTGGCGCTTTCTGAAGTCCGAAATCCTGCTGTGATCGGGATGGCTGTCGCACGAGAGCGCCCTGAAGGCCACGTCCTCGTACGTCTTCTGTGTCTATCCGGCGGGAAATCCGAATCCCCACGCAGTGCCCGTAGAAGAGGAGCTTGAGCATCATCGCCGGATGATATGCAGGATGTCCACCCTGAAGATGAAGGTATTCATCAGTTATCTCGGTGAGATCCAAGCTGTCTACCACGTCGCTGATGAACAGGGCAAGATGATCCGGCGGCAACCATTTCCTGATATCCGGCGCAAGCTCTAATGGCTTGTCCGGCTCCTACGGTATGAAGCGGTAGTATCTTGTGCGAAGCGCTCATATCCTAACCCAAAGAAACTGTAAAGCGTTAAGCGACAGGCTCCTAGACCAATGCCACAGGTCACCAATACCTGACCTGGATATCAATCATCAACATGCACAAGTGTAATTGTTGTCAGTGCACAAATGTAGTTGACGTCGGGCGGCAATGGCCGCGACCGGCGCAAAGATGAAGATGCGGCCGGCAGGGACTCCGGCCGCTACCAGACCTTTCCCGGCCCAATAGCTATTCCCGCCTTGCATCTTATTCTGGTAGGGGCCGGCGTCCTTGCCGCCCGGGAACAAAGGGCAATCCCACGCCTGACGGGACAGTCCCAGCAAGAACAGGGTATTACCTGTCTGAAAGCCCTTTGATATCATCTTCGCACTACAGCGCTCCGGGCTCCCTGTGAAGTTTTTGTCGGAGTTCAAACAAACGTATTTTTCGGGCGCCTGATATGAGCAATGATCAAAAAAAAACGGACTCTTGTGCAGGCGGGCCACAGCAATGACGAGGTCTGATATTTCAGCCGCTGCAAGGTCGGGTGAGATCCACTCGTGTGGCCCTGGATCATTCCAGCACGTGAATGTTCTTCTGATGGGAGATTTGCTTCAATATCTTCGGCCAGACGGAGACGCTGACTTCTCCGAGGTGCGCCTTCTTGAGCAACAGCATGTATGTCCGAGACTGCCCGATGCCTCCTCCTATGCTCAACGGTATCTCATTCTTCAGGATGGCCTGATGGTACGGAAACCGGAGCAAGTCCGTTTGCCCCGCCATCTCCATTTGTAGCCTCAAGGTATCGGCCGTGACGCGAATTCCGCCGGACATCAGCTCGTGGCGGCGATTGGTCACCGGGTTCCAAACGAGTATATCTCCGTTCAGCCCATGCATGGGTCGCCCGTCCTCGGACACGATCTCAGTAGCCCAATCGTCATAGTCCGCTGCCCTCATTTCATGAGGGTACCCGTCCTTAAGCGGCCAACCGATGCCGTAAATAAAGACCGCCGGCCAAGTCTGAAGAATCTGGGTCTCGCGCTGTTTCCGCGGTAATTCCGGATATCGTTCGAGAATATCCTCAGCGTGGATGAAGAAAAGCTCTTCGGGTAGATCCTCATGAGGACCTGAGTCGAGCTGCGGGAAAATGCCTTTGATGTGCGACTCAGCGCCTTTTATCACCTTCCAGATCTTTTCAATGACGGTTTTCAGGAAACTGAGGGCGCGTTGTTCGTCGGTGATCGCAAGTTCCCAATCCCACTGGTCCACGTAAGCGCTGTGGTCATGGTCCAGGAAATAGTCCTTTCGCACTGCTCGCATGTCGGTGATAAGCCCCTCACCGGGCTTCATGTCAAACTGCTTGAGCGCCATACGCTTCCACTTTGTCGCGGCCTGGACAATTTGAGCGTCCACAGGATTCTTATCATGATCGTTAGTAATGTGAAACTGAATCGGAGTCCTTGATCCGTCCCGGTCCAGCGTGTCGTTCACACCGCTCTCCACATCCACGATGAGCGGCGTCGTGACTCGGATGAGGTTCAGTTCTCTGCAAAGATGCTCTTCCACGTAATCTTTCAGCGCAAACACGGCGACTTGGGTCTCTCGGGGGGTGAGGAGAGGGCGGTAACCAGTTGGGAGAATCTTTTCCAGATCCGTATAGTTGCCAATGCCTGGTCCGGCTAAATCCGCGGTCTTGTCCAAATTGGTGGCCTCCTCTGAGCTTCAATGGTGTTTGGCAGGTTATCAAGGCGCCCGTAGAGCGTCAAGTTTCAAATTCGGTGACAGAAACTCCACCGTTAAGTGGCGGATGAGGCTTTTCTCCCGTGGGTCTGTCCGTTGAACGGATCGCGCGGACGCTGATAAATCGCTCAAGCGCCTGGACTCGAGGGTCTGCGGAGAACGACGCGCGGCCGGGTCATTGCCCCTTGAACACGGGCTTCTTTTTCGTGAAGAACGCGGAAATGGCTTCGCCGTAATCCTCGGTCATCTGGCACAGCATAAACTGGTCTCTGTCCATGTAGCTGGCGGCGTTGTCCAAGGCGTTGACAGCCGCGTTGACCGCCTGTTTGGTCATTCTGACGGGCAACGGAGGCATCGCCGCGATCTTTTCGGCCATGGTTACCGCAGTGGCGAGCGCGTGACCGTCTTCGGCCACATCTTCTACGAGGCCCCACGCGAGGGCTTCGTCGGAGCTGACCGGCTCCGCGAGTATGACAATCTGCTTGGCCCGAGCAGGCCCCACGAGGTGGGCAAGGCGTGGAAGCGTCTGCCAGCTCATGTTCATGCCGAGCGTCAATTCGGGAACTCGGAAGATCGCGCTCCGCCCCACGATGCGGAAGTCGCAGGAAACGGCCAGGGATACGCCACCGCCCACGCAATGTTTTTCTATCGCTGCGATGGTTATCTGTTCCACGTCTTCCCAGGCGCGGCACATTCCAGGCCCTGCGGCAAGGAGCCTGCGCCGAGCCCCGAGCGGTCCCTGCATCGCCTCGATGAGCTTTGGATCCCTCAGATCCATTCCCGCGGAGAAAACTCGCTCGCCCGCGAGCACCACCGCGAGGGTCTCGGTGTCATCCCGAAAGGACCCGGCTACGTCAATCAGCTCACGCATCAGGTCAACAGAGAGGGCGTTCAGGCTGTCCCCGCGGTCAAACTTCACCACGGCCACGCGGCCGGAGCGTTCCACTTTCACATAGTTCCATTCCATTGCATTCACCTTTCGAGGGTCTCCGGCCGGTCCGGGGAGAGGGCCCCCCGCCTTAAGAATCACCGCATAGATAGCACGAAGCCGAAACGCGTCAAGTAAGGATCGAACGCCTTCGGTCAATAGCGGGAAGCGGGTAAGGATCGCCGGATCTTGAGTCCCCTTCTTATACAAACGTGTCTTTTCGGAACAAAAAGAAACCCCAAAAGAGACCAAGGCACAAATCACCAAACTCGCACATGGCGCCGGCTTTTTGGTTGGTGACACGATAGCCATATCTGTGTATCTTTTTTTGGCAACGCGGAGACAGGAGTTCCATCCTCCTTGGAAACGCAAAACGAAGCGGCCGCAGGATTGACTGTTCGAACCGGCGTGTAAAAAGGCGGTTGCGTTGGGTGGACGTTGGATCTTAAACATTCACGGACAAAGGAGACACCGTGGCTGCGCCGACGATTAACGACATTCGCCAGGCTGCGGAGCGTATCCGACCATACGCGCGCCGCACGCCCGTGCTTACCTGCGCCGGCCTTGACCGGCAAGTGGCCGCGCATGTCTTTCTCAAATGCGAGAACTTGCAAAAAGTAGGCGCATTCAAGTTTCGTGGCGCGTGTAATGCTGTGTTTTCGCTCCCCGAATCGGCTCTATCGCGAGGCGTGGTAACGCACTCATCGGGGAACCATGCCCAGGCCCTGGCATTGGCCGCGCGGATGCGCGGGATTCCGGCGTACATCGTGATGCCCCGAACCGCGCCCGCGGTGAAAAAAGCCGCGGTCGCGGGGTACGGAGGCATAATCACTTTCTGCGAGCCAACCCTCGAAGCGCGACAATCAATGCAAGAGCAGGTGATCGCCGAAACCCGCGCGACACCAATCCATCCGTACAACAATTATCAGGTCATTGCGGGACAGGGCGCCGCGGCCCTGGAATTGTTGCAGGAAATACCTGACCTGGACGTGATCCTGGCTCCGGTGGGCGGTGGTGGCCTCCTGAGCGGCGCGTCCGTCGCTGCTACGGAACTTTCCCCGGGCATCCGGGTCATCGGAGCGGAGCCGGAAGGGGCTGACGACGCGTTCCGTTCCCTGGCCGCGGGGAGGATACTCCCATCGGTTAATCCGCGAACCATAGCGGACGGCCTGTTGACATCTCTTGGCGACTTAACCTTCCCTATTATCCGCGAGCGAGTTGAGCAAATTGTTACCGTAAGCGAAGCAGCCATCGTAGCTGCGATGAAATTCATCTGGGAACGCGCGAAAATAATTATTGAACCCTCTGCGGCTGTGCCGGTCGGAGTTTTGTGGGAGCGCAAAATAGATCTGACCGGTCTGCGGGTGGGCGTCATCCTATCCGGCGGAAATGTGGATTTGGATAGACTGCCGTGGCAGAGCATCAAAGAGCGTGTAGGCTGAACACGGGCCGTGCTACCGTCTTTCTCTATTTTGATCGCCGTCAGATCGGTGTGATCGAGCGTCGACTTGAAGCTGAGGGAAAATGGGGCGCGAACGAACCACAGGGACGAAGAAATGCGGCGATGATGATCAACCGCTCGAGAATGCGGTGGAGATTATGGGGCTTATAATGTTTCAGGGACAGGACGCTAGAAACCGGCGGAGAAGCTTACACCAAACGTGTAGTGATTGCGGTTGAACCTCAATTCGAAGTCCTGATCCGGCGCAACAAAACCGACCTGAAAGAACCTCGCGTCAACCTTGCCGGCGGTCTGCAAGCTCGTCCACGCGCCGAATATGCCCAGCTCGCCCCAACTCACCCGGGCTTTGTACTCCCCAAAGAACTCCAAAAAGTAACCGCTGCCCAGGTCACCGGAATACTCATCCCGAGCTATACCCGGAAACGCGCCACTGTATGCTTCCTTCTGCTTTACATACGCTGGAACGTACGGGAATCCGATCAACCCGATTTTCAGGCCCGGGTACTGGGTCAGCATAAAGCCCACGTAAGGAATGTACGCTGTCAAAGTAAAATCGGCCTCATCTTCTCCCAGGCCGCCTATATTTGTTATTCCCGCCGCATTGTTAAACCGTGTATCAAAAGAGTCGAATCGAAATCCTCCTGCCAGATCTATCCCCCCGCAGAGTGGAAATGTAAAGCCGCCATCCAGCACGTACCAACGAACTTCCGCGTTCCAGGCCCTGGAAGCCAAAAAAGGGGAACGTTCCCACTCCAGGGATCGTCGTTGTTAAGAGGTATGTCTCGGCGCTCTTCTGACTAAAGGGAACAAACCAGGCGGCCCGAGCATACAATCGGATTGCCTCGGTCAGCGGACCGCAGACGGACGCGCTAAGCATGACGCCGTCCAGCGGAAACTTATGCTCCACCGACAACAAGTCAGTGGCCAGGGCTTCGGATCGAGCCTCAAGAGACACCCCGACTGCCCGGTACGTGGAGAAGTGCCCCACCTGGGCATCCGCTTTCCATCCCGAGACGGACCCGCCTTCGGATCCGGAAAGCACGGGACCGACTCGGAAAAGTCCCGCGTTCCCGAGCCGGGAATCGGCCCAGACCTGACTTACGGCCAACAGCAATACTACGAAAAGAAGCGCGACGCGCCAAAGTTTCATGTGCACACCCTCCGACGATCCTTCAGGGAACCGAGATCCTCGCCCATGACACGGTATTGTCCTCAAGGGGCGTTCGGCGCAACGCCCGGTCGCGGGTACGCTACTCTGAACCCCAAGAAGCGCCTACACGTCTCCGCCGTGCGTCAACGCGGGCAAAATCGTCCTCAGCTTTGTTGAGAAAACTTGTCCGTGTTGAGCATGCCATACCACAAGTGGCGCGGTCAAGCGCCATTTTTGCTTTAAGGCCGCTCAACACACGGTTAGATGAAAGACGAAAAGACGCCCAGTAGCGTTATACCAATCGGTCGACGAGGCGAAGCTCGACTATTCGCAAAAGTTCGAAAACCCTAAGATTATCCATACGGCGCATGGAAAAAACGAAGGGCGAAGGAAGCCCCTCTTGACAAAAGCCTCTAGCACATTGTAGTTTTGATGTGTCGGGACGTGGCTCAGCCTGGTAGAGCACTGCATTCGGGATGCAGGGGTCGCTGGTTCAAATCCAGTCGTCCCGACCAGCGAAACTCAAAACCTTCCTCCTTGAAAAACCGCACTTGTTACCATTTTGTTACCTTTTTCTTCGGAAGCCGTGGTGACGGCAATCACCACGGTTTCCTTGACGTGATCGAAGGTCATCGCGTCGACGGCCTGGAGCAGCTCTTCGTCCGATATGAAGCCGTACCTCTCGTGAACCGATAGCCCTCGCTCACCATGTCCCATGATCGCCCGCTCGATCTCAGGATGCACACCTGATCGCCTGGCGTTCGTCTTCCAGGTCGCTCTTAGGTCATGGAACCGAGGCCAAGGCTTATTAAGCGCGAGCTTCTCACAGGCTCGGCCCCAGGGATTCTTGGCCGTCTCCTCATGTACCGGTCTTACTCCTTTGGAGTCTCGAACCACGAAGACATGATCCGTCTTCAGAAAAGGGACTTTCACGGCTTCTTCCAGTATCGAAACCAGTTCACGACGTAACGGGACTCTCTTGATTCGTCCTTCCTTCGTGTCCTCTCCGGTCAGGTATATCATCCGGCGCTGAAGGTTCACCTGTTTTCGGCGTAAATTGAGCAACTCGCCCCGGCGCATTCCGGTGTAGTAAGCTGTCCAGATCATCGCTGCATACCAGGCCGGGCAAGCCGCGGCTATTCGCTCCACGTCCGCCTTGCTCATTTGAACTTGCCGCAGAGAGCACTTCTCTGACAGCTTCGGCAGACGCCTCACAGGGTTGTCATCCACGATCCGCTCTTCAACCAGGAAGGCAAAGAGCCTACTGAGTGAGCTAAGCTCCCGGTTGATCGTGGTCGGCTTACGGCCTTCTTTCAGCCGGGCCTCACGGTATGCCTTCAGGTCCGAAATCCACAAGCTCTTGACCGGAGTTTCCTTTCCGAGCCGTTCCAAGATGTTCAAGAGCGCAATCTTGTGACGCCAGCGCTGCTTGGTATCCCTGACTTCCGGGCTCTTGAGAAACCGTTCAGAAGCTTCCCCCAAGGACAATTCCGGCAGAGGTCCAGCTTGCCCATCTCCAAGGCCCGCGGGTAGCTGCCAGCCCTGGTTGATGAACATCCTGACCGTGGCTTCACGGGACACGGGATCAAGGCTTGAGTAGTCCCCAGTTCGGCAGGCTCGCAGGATCATGGTTTCGATAGCCCTTGCCTCGGTTTTTGTCGGCACGTCCACAGCGAGCCCGATCTTCTCGCTCTTGAACGGTCGGAAGTAGATGTAATGTTTCTTCCCTCTCTTAGTCACCATGAGCGCATCTCCTCTCTGAGTTGCGCCCTAGTCGAAACCCCTGTCTGTCTCTCGCCTCCTTTCTGTGTGATAGGTTTCGGCCGAGAGGGTAAGACTTTCGTTTGCCTTGTGTCAACAGCGATTCGGGGTGCGACCGTCTGGCTCTGGATAAATGCCTGGATCTGCTCCATTGTGAAGCGCCGGGTGCCTCGGTTGTCCATACGCACAAACCCCAGCACGTGACGGCGGCATAATTCGTGAACCGTCTTGATCGGGATCGCCAGTAATTGACTGGCTTCTTCTGGGGTAAGTAGGTGTTCCATGTGGTCAGTCGCTGGTCAGGATTTCTTGTTATTGCTCCATGTCCGCGGCTTCTTCGCGGGCCCACTCTTTTTCGAGTTCGGCTTGCAGCTCAAGAAGGCATCTCCTAATCTCAGGCAGGATTCGCTCACTCTGTCGCTGCCCAATCCATTCTTGCACCTCGATCTGCGCTTCCATCGTGGTGATCAGATGATCGTCCAACTTGAGCAGGCGCTCCATTAATTCAATCCTCACGTCATCCTTCGTCGTGCTATTTCGACGCAGGCGGTCAAGCAGTTGGTGCGTCTTTGTAATGCTTCGGTCGAGTAGCTTCCAGTTGCCATTAAGGCAGCGATGGGCTGCGGTTAGGTCATTGAGAATCTTGGTTTGCGTGCGTGCACGCGAGGCAGTTGGGGAACTTTTTTCTTTGCATTCTGCGCTCATCGGTCCGTATCCTCCTTTAATGTCATATCGTTATGTGCCACAGCGAGAGCCCATCACAGGGCTGTTCGTATGGCGGTCATGTCCGTTCGGTCGTGTCGGCCATGTCATCGCCGGGCCAGTTTTCAAGGTCGTCTTGGGTGATCGCTCGCGAAACGGTGAGGTTCAATCGCTCAGGTCGATATTGCCCGTCCGGGGTGACCAGCGGGATGTTGCCCCCTGAGCACGAGATGACCGCCGAGCGTCCCGACTTCGAGGGCCTTCCCCGCATTGTCAGATCGATCTCGATGATGAGCTTATCGCCGTCGATTCGTAGCGTTAGATTTTCCACGGTGGTCTTTTCTCCTCCTTCGGATGCTTGGGCAGGCGGCGATCAAGGACTTTCTCCCATCCCGGACGAATCCTGGCCCACAGGTCCGGGACCATGTGGGGCACAAGGTTTTGGATGATTGAAACGATCAGGTCCATCCAGCCCCCGGCCCGTTCGTGTTCGGCGGCAGCGGAATCAAGGGTGCGCCTCAGCCGATCAAGGGTCTTCAGGTAAGCATCGCCCTGGGGCCCTAGAATAGTGATGCAGGCAAAGAGCCCGTCATACAGCCTTTCAAAATCCCGCGGTGACTTCACCCGTGAGAGATTGCTCCGAAGTAAATGAAAGCATCTCGTCTTCAGGTTGCTATCCGCCTGCGTCTGTTGAAGTAGCTCCAGAAGCGGTTTGGGGGCGGCCTCTTGCCGTTTCTTCGGCATCACAACCTCTGCTCTGCCTGGAGCGCCGAGAACATGTTCGTGTCGATCTCATACAACGGCACGCCCTGTTCATTACGGCTCGTGTCACCGTGTTCCAATTGTGTGAGTAGGACTGCCGCCCGGAAATCCACGAAACGGGGCAGACTCCGCGGCAATCCATCCTCAAACAGCCACGCGGTCATGAACAGGCCGTCAGCGCATCCCGCGTGGAATTCGTCCACCGTAGGCCAGACGGCCGTAAATCCGTCCTCGTCGGC
>VGSG01000027.1 GCA_016875095.1 Deltaproteobacteria bacterium | reverse complement strand
CGTAACGTGCGAGCACATCGAAGGGCCTAAGTCGTGGCGCCGGCGTGGGAAATGGTGGATGCGATCTCTATTGAGCGGGCGCCTGGCGCCAAAGGCGCCCGCAGACGATTCCGGCAGACATAGTTATGAAGACCGTCATTATCGCGCGTTCTTCCGCGACGCGGGCTATCAGCTTTTCCGGCAAAGCTTGGACTACCCGGTCTTGCCGGATTCCCCCGTGAATGCGATCAACTACTTCGGGCTCAAACCAGGACCCATGACCGCGAAGAAGTGAAGCAAGGAGTCTCGGGCGGCTATCTCGTCCGTATTGTCCGCGCGCCCAAGAGCGGTCTGGACAGCCGGGTTGCGCTGCGCTATTTTGGGCCTTTCTCCGTGTGCATGCTCAGGCAAACGTTCAGGGGCAAGAAATGGCCATACCGCTTCAACGACCTTATCTGGGCCGGGAAGAACTCGACGCGGTGGCAAAAGTGTTCGAGAGCCGATGGCTCGGCATGGGCGCAGCGACAAAAGAGTTTGAAGACAAGCTGCGGGATTTTCTCGGCGCGCCGCATGTGATCGCGGTGAATACCGGGACGTCGGCGCTTCATATCGCGCTCGACGCATGCGGAATAGCGCCCGGGGATGAGGTGATCGTCCCATCGCTCACCTTTGCCGCGTCGGTTCAGGTCATAACTTGTTGCGGCGCGCAACCGGTCTTTTGTGATGTGGAAATCGACACATTCAATATGGACCCGGCGGACGTCGAGCGGAGGATCTCGCCGCGCACGCGCGCGGTCATGCCTGTGCATTTCGGGGGCCTGGCCTGTGACATGGACCGTCTCCTCCATATCGCGAAGACGCATAATTTGCTGGTAATCGAGGACGCCGCGCATGCTTTCGGTTCGAGTTATAAGGGTCGCACCATAGGGACCCTGGGGCACGTGACCTGTTTCAGTTTTGATCCGATTAAGAATATCACCTGTGGTGAGGGCGGCGCGGTCGTCACCGCGGATGACGATATCGCGGCACGCGTCATTCACAAGAGAATCCTCGGAATAGATCAAGACACGTGGAGCCGCTATCGCCACGAACGAAGCTGGTTTTACGAAGTGGTGACTCCGGGATATCGTTACCACATGAGCAACATAAACGCTGCGATCGGCCTGGAGCAACTTAAGCGGTTAGAGGCGTTCAGAGCCAGAAAGACGGCCATTGTAAAACAGTACGACCAGGCTTTTCGCGACCTGCGCGCGGTCGCGCTGTTGCGCCATGACCTGGAGGAAACTTTTCCCTTCTTTTACGTACTAAGGGTCCTGGACGGACGCCGCGACGAACTGATGGATTACCTGAAACAGAAGGGTGTCGCGTCCGGCGTGCACTACATACCGAATCACCTACAACCCCTGTACGCGGATTTTCGCGTTCCCTTGCCGGTCACCGAACAGATATATGGGGAGATGACTACGCTGCCGCTTTTTTATGAGATGGCTGACGACGATCCCGCGCTCGTCATTGAGGCGGTTCGGTCGTTCTTCGGCCGCTGAAAGCGCTCTCTGCGTTTCCACGGCGCTTGGAGCCGGCGACCGCTTTGGCTTTCTTATATGAGTCTGTTGATGCCTCGCGCAACTCCATTAGTCAGTGTGACTATCTGTTGCTACAACAGCGAAGAATACATCGCTGAGACGGTGCGGAGCGTTCTGGCTCAGACATGGGATGACTTCGAAATCGTCATGGTCAATGACGGGTCAACCGACCTGACTGAGGAAATCATCAAGAGCTTCTCCGATCCGAGGATCCAGTACTACTTCCAGACAAATGCCGGCGTGGGCGCCACCCGAAATCGCGCAGTGGACCTTTCCCGGGGAAAGTACGTGGCCTTCCTGGACCACGACGACCTGTGGGAGCCCTCGAAACTGGAGAAACAGATTCCTCTCTTGGAGACCCGGCCTGAGGTGGCCCTGGTCTATTCCGACTGCTATTTCATCGATCCGCATGGAGATCGATTTGCCACCTATTTCGCATACCAAGGTGTTGAGCCCTGTAGAGGCCGGGCGCTCTCCGCCCTTGTCAAGCATGGCTGCTTCATGCAGCTTCCGTCGGTGGTTGTGAGAAAGGACGCGCTCATTGAGGTCGGTAAGTTCGACCCCAGGTACAACATTGTCGAGGACTATGACACGTGGATGAAGATCGCCGCGGCCCATGAAGTAGACTATGTCCGCGAACCGTTGTGCAGCTATCGGGACCATCCGGCAAACACCAGCAAGACGCAGCAGGAGCGGGGATACCAAGAGCTGCTGAACCTGGTTACGGAATGGTCCCGTCGACGGGACCTCTCTCCTGAAGCGCTCACTGAACTGGACCGGAAGTACGCGGAATACGCCGTAACCTACCTCTACTGGCTTATGCGAAGACGAAGACCCGCGAGCGCATGCGCCCGCGGTCTGGAGTTCACCGCGACCGAGTTCATGCGTCTCTTTGCAATCCGTTCGCCTGACTGGCGGCCCGCCGGCTCTTGGACGCGGGCTTCGCACGCGCTCCGTGTGATCCGGTCGGAAATCACCAAGAGATGGCTGACACCGGGCCGTTGCGCGTGAGTCTTCTTGGAGATGTTGGACGCGCCGTTCAACGCTTGCCCCCGGAGTTAGTCGACCTGTATGAGAGCTACGAACTTCTCCCTGCTGATCCGCAGGTAGTCGGTGTCCCGCGAGAAGACCTCCAGGGTTATCGTGTCGTCGTACGCTATCTGCTTGAGCCCCGCGATGATTTTCGGGAAGTCCGCGGCGCCCGCGCCGATGGGTAGGTGGTTATCATCATTGCCGAAATTATCACTCGCATGAATATGCGCGATCCGCTCCGGAAAACGGCGGATAAAATCCAGAGCCCTCTTGGGGCCTTTCCCGCCGATATTCGCGTGTCCGGTGTCCAGCGTCAGTTTCAGGCTCGGAAGACGCAGGAACACCTCGTCGAAATCGTCCGGTTCAACAAGAGACCGTGTGCGAGGGAACATATTCTCGATACACAGAGTCAAGCCGAGTCGCTCGGCCGTCTCTGCAACGGTCGCAAGGCTTCGGTGGCCGAACTCAGCCACCTGGTCCCCCACATAGACCCCCAGCCCTGTAACGTACGGGGGATGAATGACCACCTTGAGCGGATCGAGTTCAGCGGCGACTTCCAGGGAAGAGACCATCTCGTTGACCGACGCGTCCCTGATGCTTCCGGTCAGGTCTCCTAAGCCAAGAAAGCTGGGCAGGTGGACCACCAACTTCATCCCGTGTCCTTCCAGCGCGTTCACGAGGTCGCGCCGCTGCTTCCGGATGGCGCTATGGTGCGCCTGAGGCGGGTCCATGGTCAGCTCCACGTAATCAAACCCCAGAGCGGCAATCGCCTCCACTTCCTTGAGAACGGGCTTCACCGGAAAATTCATCGCCCCGTACAACATGTCGCGCGCCTCCAGCAGTGATTTTCTCGCCTCATCACTTTTCTTACCACGTCATACTAGGAAAGACAGAGCTTTTGGCGGGTGGCGTAAAGCTCAGGGAGCAACCGGGGAGCGAAAAAATCCCCCCTGGAAATGCCAGAGGGGATAAATAGAAAAAGTGCTCTTCAGCAAACCCGGGAGGAGCATAGCAGATCAGGATGGATACAGTCAAACTAAATAGCATGGTTGTGAATTAGTTTTACTAATGCTCCGTCGGCCCGCGCCGCCCGCTTCTCAACTGGTATCGGCGGCAGGCCGCGTACACGACCATCGCCCTCTCCGCGGAATCGAAGAAAGGCGCCTTGTTCTGACAGAAAGCGCGCGCCAGCGCAGGATCGAATCCTGGAATGCTCACCATCAGGAAGGGCTTGCCCGAGTCTTTACGCGCTTGGATCAGGGACTCGGTGTAAACCGTGTTCGTGTCGGGGCTGATGCCCGCGCCTACGATCACCACCGCGTCCACCCCGGGGTCCGCAGCAAGCGCCCTGGCGGCCTGGACGTAGATTTCTATTTCGAAGGACGCGGTGAGACCCACGTCCACAGGGTTGGAAAGGCTCGTGCCGGTCGGCGGGATGAATCGACCCAGGGTCTTGCGGGTTTGGGGCGAGAGTTCGGCCAGCTTCAAGCCCGCGGCCCCACATGCCTCGGCCGCGGCTACAGCCAGCCCGCCGGGCCCTGAGAGGACGGCAATACGATCTCCCAGGCCCGCGGGAAGCAGCGAAAAGCCCATGAGAAAATCCACGAGCCGCTCAAAGCCCACCACGGGAATTGCTCCTGTCTGCCGGACGAGCGAATCCCATATCCTGGGAGAACTCGCGAGCGCGCCCGTGTGAGAGGTGGCTGCCTGCGCGCCTTCAGGGGTTAAGCCCGTCTTCCAGAGAACTACCGGCTTGCGGGAGGCTGCCTGTCTGAGCGCATCGGCGAAGAAGGACCCGTCTTTCACTCCTTCCAGGTACGCTCCGATCACACCTGTGTCAGGGTCGTGCGCGAAGTAAGACAAGAAGTGCGCTGCATTCAGATCGGATTCGTTGCCCAGGCTGACGGCCTTACTGAACCGAATGCCCTTCTGGTCGGCTATGCGACCGAGGATGTTGGCCAGAGAGCCGCTGTGGGATATGAGCGCCACCGGACCCGGGTCCCTGGAGAGCCCCGGAAAGAACGACAGACCACTCCGAGGACAATACAAACCCATACAATTTGGGCCGAACAGGCGCATACCCGCTCCCTGTGCGATCCTGACAAGCTCTTCCTCCAGAGCGCGGCCCTGTTCGGTCCCGGTCTCCTTGTACCCTGCGGTAAAGAGCACTGCGCCCTTGACACGTTTTGCCGCGCAATCCTTGATCACGTCCAGAGCTTGGTGGTGAGGGACCAACACGATTGCCAGGTCTACGTGTTCGGGAATTGACAAGACGGTGGGGTAGCACCGAATTCCGTCTATCTCCTGAGCCTCCGGATTCACGGGATAGATTGGTCCCTTGAAGCCCTGTTCGAGCAGCGCGATGAGGAACAGTTTCCCCATCTTGAAGCCTCTTGGAACCCCCACAACGGCCACGGACCCAGGGTTGAAGATCTCATCAAGTTGTCGGAACAGTTCCTCCGGTCTCTCCACGGTTTGCGCAGCGCTGCGATCAGACATCTCTCTGCGCTCCCTCATGGGCCGACCGTCTCATCCGGTCACGGCGCATGGCGGCAAGCACGGCAATGGCCCTGGCTGAGGACGAAAAGACCGGAATTCTCTGCGATTCGATCATCTGGACCCAGTGTTCTTCCGCCGCGTCCATGGTGGAGCGCCACATGGCAAACGGCTTGCCCACGCTCCCAAGGCCCACGAAACCTTGCGTAAACTGCTCGAGAGCCTTCTCTGCAAGTTCGGGTGTGACATGTGGGACCGACAGAGCGAAGTCGGCGATACTTGGCGGCATCTGCATGATTGCGCAGTCCACCCCGTTATCAGTCGGGATCGCCTTGAGAGTGTTGAAGAAATCGAAGGGCGATGACACAAGGAATTCCAAGCAAACTCCGCCGTCGAAGGGATTCACCGGAATTTCCCAAGCAGGCATCACCTTCTTGAGGATTTCGTGGGTCTCACTACTGAGTTGAGCTGGTTCGAGCCCGTTGGCCACACACGCGTCCGTAGCCATGACCCCTTCCCCCCCTGACATCACTATGACGGCCAGCCGATTCCCCTGTGGCGCGTTCAGAAATGCAAAACCTTTTGCCAGATCGAAGAATTCCTCCAGGTTCTGGGCCCGAATGGCCCCCGTTTGTCTAACGATGCCCTCAAATACAAGATCGTTTTCCTGCGCAATCGCGCCCGTGTGAGACGCTGCGGCTTTCGCGCCTGCAGCAGTCCGGCCGGACTTGAGGATGATTGTGGGCTTCCTCTCAGCTATCCGTTTCAGGGCTCTGACAAAGGCGTCTCCGCTACCTCTGACGCTCTCAACATGGATTGCCAACGCCGTGGTGTCGGGATCAACGGCAAAGTATTCGAGCGCGTCCACTTCGTTGATGTCCAGCTTATTTCCCATATCCAAGATCTTGCTCACGCCCAGACCCGAGCAGATCCATCGAATTCGGGGATCGTAAAATCCGGACTGAAAGGCAAAGGATATTCCGCCTCGCTTGATGGATCGCACCCGGTTGTAACTGATGGCCAAATCGGCCGCCGAATTCACCGGACTCAGGGTGTTGGGGCCAAGTACGCGTATGCCCTGCTCTCTGGCGTACGCCGCTACCATCCGGTGCAGGTCTCTCCCCGCCGCTCCGCCTTCGGAAAAGCCGCCTGAGACAATAACCAACCGTTTGACACCCAGCGCGCCGCATTCCTGCGCCACGCTTAGCGTCCTTGGCGCGGGCACCGCGCTCACCACAAGGTCGATTCGGTCCGGAATGTCTGCCAGCCGCGGGTAAACTCTAAGGCCCAGAATCTTTTGAGCCCCGGGATTCACGGGGTAGATTTTTCCCGGGAATTTGAGGTCCACCAAGTTCTGGGTCAGTCTGAAATTGATCTTGAGCGGATTGGACGTGGCCCCTACCACCGCCACGGATTTCGGCCAGAAAAACCCGTTCAGGAAATGATCCGCGCTCGTCACTATGAGCTATCCTCCACTGAATCAAACAGAGCTATGGCGCCTCACGGCCGAGAACCGGCCGGGCCGAGCGACTAAACGCCGCTCGTCGGCGCTACACCCACGCCCGTGCGCAATGAAGCCCCAGCCCTATTCCCCACCCGGCTCCGTGCAAGGTTTACCGAATTGCCCTGAAAGAACTGGGACCGAAACGCAACGGCCGTGAGTTCCGCCCCCCCACATGAGACACCATAACACGCAAGAGGGCCAGCGGGAACTCACTAGCCAGACCTCGCGCTCGGAAGCCGCGTGTTGAAAGCGCGACTTCGGCGGGCCAAGAAATCACCCGGAACATCAAGATTGCTTGCCGTCGCATTCGGGTACACCCGGGCATGGTCCGTCGATTTCGGATAACCATCGGAGTCCTCACTCTCCGCTTCAAAGGTCGCGTCCGGGAAGCCGTCTTCCGGAGACACCCCCCACATGCCTTTTGCCGGATGTGGATTTCTTCCGCGGTTGTCACCTCCTTCAAATCGTGAAAACGACTATGGAACAAAAAGGCCCAAGTGGCAAAAATGGGGGTCACCCACTTGACATTCAGAGAAGCGTACCTATCTGAGTAGTGATTTAACCGAAAAAGTAATTAAACAGGACCGTTTTCTGAACCAGAAAGCAAAACCAAAAGGAGGTGCTGAAAAATGCGCAGCCTGATTCCTTGGAGACGAGGAGAAGTTGAATCCCGCGAACACTCTCTGGCGACCCTACGCAGGGAGATGGACGACCTGTTCGATTCTTTCTTCGGGTCTGACTGGTTCCTGTCGGGACCATATTCGGGGCGCAAGTTTGTCCCCGCGTTCGATATCTCCGAGACGGAGAATGAGTTCGTGGTCAAGGCGGAACTCCCCGGGGTGGACACGAAGGAGGTTCAAGTTAACCTTACCGGTAACGTTGTCACGGTCAGCGGCGAAAAGAAGGAAGAGCGAGAGCAGAAGAGTGAGAGCGTACACCGGGTCGAGCGGGCTTATGGGAGTTTCACCCGCTCATTCACCATCCCTGGAGATATCCAGGAGGACAAGGCGGAAGCCTCGTATAAGGACGGAGTCCTGACCTTGAAACTGCCCAAGGCCGAATCGAGCAAGAAGAAGACAATCAAGATCGAGTTGAAATGAGGAAACACGGTGGGAAGCGCGCTAAGCGCTCCCACCGCGCGTTTCGAGGCATCATAAGATCTGATGAAAAGCCGACCTGTCGTGCCGCAGATGCGGCAGACAATCCGAGAGCCGTGAAATTTGTAAGGTCGGCTTACGCCGACGGTTCCGTAATTTCGGAGAATAACTTCTTGTCAAGAAGGAGGACCACAACATGTTTCGTTGGACCGTGCATGGAGGACCGCCCTGGTCCGAGCTGAATCGCCTCCGGAGGGAAATGGACAGCCTGCTCAGCGCGCTGACGCCGGAGACATGGCCGACGGGCTCTCTGTGGCCGCAAACAAGGCTCTTTCCCCTCTTGAACGTTCGAGACTTGGGGGAAGCCTACGTGGTGACCGCGGAAATTCCCGGCATGAAGCTTGAAGACCTTGAACTCAAAGTGGAAGCGGACACTCTCGCGCTCAAAGGGGAAAGAAAGTCGCCGGAACTGGGCGAAGGCGTAAGCTTTCATCGAAGGGAACGCGCATCGGGCACGTTCCAGAGGAGCATCACGCTGCCCCGCCGGGTGGATGCGGAAGGTGTGACCGCAACCTATAAGGACGGGGTGCTCATAGTTACCCTTCCTGTGGAAAAAGCGGCCATGCCCAAACAGATCTCCGTGGAAGCAGGATAGACCACCGGCTCAAGGAGGAGGAGAACGATGGCTGAGCAAGAAATCCAGGTTCATGAGAAAATGCAGGTCAACCCGCCGGAAGGAGAGTTTACGCGGGAAGGCCCGTACTTTACCCCCGCAGTCGATATTTGCGAGAACGAAAAAGAATTGATCCTCAAGGTGGATATGCCCGGGGTGAACGGCAAGAACGTCGAGATCGATCTTCGAGACGGAGTTCTATCCATCGTGGGCAAGGTCGCGGAGGCTGCTCCCGAGGGTCAGGAACTCCTTACCGAGTACCGCACGGGCAATTACTTCCGTTCCTTCCGTATCACCGATGTGGTTGACCAGGAGAAGATAACCGCGTCCATGACTGACGGCGTGCTTACACTGGTTTTGCCGAAATCGCACAAGGCTGTGCCACGTAAGATACCAATCGCCACGACTTGACAGAGAGGTGAAAAGGGTTTAGCGGCATGGGTGAGCGTTCTCATGAACGCTCACCCGCGCACCGACAATTGGGGGACCAATGCTCGCATTTCCCCTGGCAAGCCCCTGGGAAGAAGCCGACAGAGGTCCGCATGGAAAAGATCATAATCGCCGGGATTGGCGCCTGCTTCGGGATCCTGGCGCTGTTTTACGTCCTAGGACACTGGCCCGAGCTGTGGCCGCTCGTGCTTCTCTTTGTATCGCTCGTCCTCGCAACAATGGTGCTCGGACGGCTCCTGTGGGACCTCTGGCGATTCCTTACCAGCCGCGAATAGACCCTATTGGGGAGGTATTGCTTCACCTTCGGAACGTAGGCCCATATCCTCGTCGATGAGCAACTCCGCATCCCCATTGGGCCGTGGGATTTCCCTTTACGGCAGCGCTCGATCAAACAGTGAATAGTCGTCTGATACCGATTCGCCGCAAGATACATACCGCCGCCGCCACTTGGCATTGCGAGGGCGTCAAGCCCCGAAGCAATCTTTCGCCGCTGAGATTGCCTCATCCCCCGGATCACCTCCGGGGTTGTCGCAATGGCAGCTCGTATCTGTATGTTGCGAGAATAATAGCGAACTCGTATTAGGCGAGTCGAGCAATCGCGAGGATTTGAAGACGGAGCTGTCGAACGCGGGGTCGTCACAGAGCTTTCGCGGCTGATTCAGCCCCTTCTTTCACGGAAAGAGCGCCGGCCGGCCTGCGATTTACTGAACAGCTCCCGGAACTGATGATCCGCGTAACTCTTACATCGTTTTCTGAATTCCTTGTAGGTCAACAGAAGTTCCAGGCCCTCCCTGGTTAGTCTGGTTCCGGAACTCGTGGATTCGACAATGTGAAATCCACCTCGTTCCTCAGCGGTCTTGATTTTTCCCCAGACCGTGCGAAAGGGTTGCCCCAGCTTCTTGGCGGCTTTATTGATCGAGCCCACTTCGAGAATCGCCTCCAGGATACGGAGCCTTCCGGTTCCGATGACCAGTTCACCCTTTTCATTCTCCAGCCAGATTTTGGATTTCACTTGCAAGCCCATGGCGCATCACCTCTATTTGCTTCAATATAGGCACACCGTCTACACTATTTCAATCTTCTTCGCCCTTGAACCGAGCGTCGCTGTTCCCTCACCCCCACAACCTGTTCCGACTCATCATGAGTCATAGGGCCGCCACCGAAGTTGAGCAACCGTCCAATAAGACGTGAGACTTGCTGAGGTCCGGCGCCTTGTGATATGCACGCTTCAACATTGATGTCGCGCCGGAGGTGATATGGCCCGTCAGGATCTGCGCGTCGCGCTCGTATTCGGCGGTCGCTCCGCGGAACACGAGGTTTCCCGACGCTCAGCGCGTTCAATCTTCGAAGCCATGATTCGAGGCAATTACGAGATTCTGCCTGTGCTGATCACCCAGGAAGGGTCCTGGTATCTGAGGCCCGCGCTCCCAGAATCGTTCAGCGCTGACGACCTGGATGAAGCGGACCGAGCGCTCATGTCTCCGGACCCCCAACATGGGGGCATTCTGAACATCGACGCGGAAGGAAGGCTTGTCCGAATCCAAGTGGATGTGGTCTTTCCCGTCCTTCATGGCACGTACGGCGAGGATGGGACCTTGCAGGGGCTCTTTGAGCTGGCCGACGTTCCTTATGTGGGCTGCGGCGTGTTGGCTTCGTCGGTGGGTATGGACAAAGTTCTCATGAAGATCGTTTTTCGAGACGCCGGTCTGGAGTTGACCCCCTATTTCTGGTTTCTTCGATCCCAATGGCGCTCCGACCGCTCGCCTATCCTGGAGCGGATGAAGGCCGCCAAGTTCCCGCTCTTTGTGAAGCCTGCCAACCTCGGATCGTCAGTCGGTATCACGCGGGTGGATCGGCCCGCGGGTTTCGAGGCCGCGGTCGAACTCGCCATGCGCTTCGACCGCAAAGTTATCGTAGAAGAGGGTGTTAACGGCCAGGAGCTTGAAGTGAGTGTTCTCGGCAATGACGATCCCGTGGCCAGCGTTCCAGGGGAAATCGTTTCCCATTCACAGTTTTACGATTATGAAGAGAAGTATCTCCGCGATACGGCCGAACTGATCATCCCGGCTCAACTGCCGGAGCATATCGTGAAGGGAGCGAAAGACGTCGCGGTCAGAGCGTTCAAAGCGGTGGACGGGTCCGGATTGGCCAGGGTGGACATGTTTCTCACCGCGGACGAAAGACTCGTGATAAACGAAATAAATACGCTTCCGGGGTTTACCTCCATCAGCATGTATCCCAAACTCTGGGAAGCGACCGGCATGTCCTACGAAAAGCTTATCGAACGGCTCATCGAGCTGGCGCTTGAACGACACCAAGACAAACAGCAGACCCTCACGTGCCGAAAACTTCCATGAAGGCCATGATCCTGGCCGCAGGGCTGGGCGTCCGATTGCGGCCTCTGACCCTCGAGCGCGCCAAGCCCGCGATCCCTCTTCTGGGCAAGCCTCTCGTGGCGCGGCTCATCGAGAGCCTCATGAGATCGGGGATCGGCGAATTCAGACTAAACCTCCATCACCTGCCGCACACCATAGAATCCATATTCGACCGCGGCCCGTGGCGAGACCTCCCTGTCTCCTTTTCGCACGAGCCGCAAATACTGGGGACTGCCGGTGGCCTGAAGAATAACGAGTCGTTCTTCGCCGACCAGACGTTCGTCATGGCCAACGGAGATATTGTGATGGACTTCTCTCTCGATGAAGCCATCGCGTTTCATCGCAAACGGCGCGCGGTGGCTACGTTGGCGCTCGTTCGGCAACAGCCTCCATTGACACACTACCCAATAAGGATCGACCGTGAAGGGCGTCTTTGGAACTTCAAAGGGGTCGCGCCTGTGGGAGAGCCCACGGATGACATTTACGCCTTCACCGGTATCCATATTCTGGAGCCGACGATCTTCGAAATTATCCCGCCAGGTCGGTTCTGGGAGATCAATGACCAGGTCTACCCGGAGCTGTTGAAAGGCGGCACAGCCATTTACGGCCTTCCTGTCAGGGGCTACTGGAACGATTTGGGCGACCCCAAACGTTACTTGCAAGCCCAGCGGGATCTCTTTTCCCAATCGAGCGTTCATCCGTTTGTGCAGGCCGCGCCCGGCGCCCAAATCGATCCGCAGGCGTCAGTGGGGCCATACGTCTCTCTGGGAGCGGGATGTGTCCTGGAGCCTGATTCATCAATCAAGGACGCGATCCTATGGGAAGATTCCCGCGTTCCGAGCGGCGCGTCGGTCCGGAACGCCATCCTGGGCGAGGGCGTGGTGGTCCGCGGGTCATGTCACAATCGGGTGGTTACCCGTCACGGAGAGATGACCATTGAAACCCTCTGACCTTGAAACGCAGCAACGCCTTCGCACATTCCAAGACGCAGAAAACCGGCCCGAACGCATCGTTCCGCTTATGGGCGACGCGTCGACCAGGCTCTATTTCCGAGCTTTCTATTCTTCCGGACGGACCGCAATCATCATGATGATGCCGAGCGCGGGCCGGGGGGAGGAGGAGTCGTTTCTGCAAATCCGAGAGTTCCTCGCGGACCGCGGCCTGCCTGTCCCGCGCCTATATGAACATGATCACGGGCTCGGCATAGTGGCCCTGGAAGATCTGGGCGACGACCTTTTGGAATTCGTGGTCGCTCGTTCGTCGGAGAATGAGATCGAGGCCCTTTACGCCCAAGCAATGGACCTCCTGGTGAGGCTCCGAAGAGCCACCGACGGGCTGACCCGCGGCTGCCCCGCGTTCAAGAGGGCCTTCGACCTGAAGAAGCTGATGGAAGAGATGGACTTCTTTGTGACGCACTTTGTGCGCGGGCTGTGCCGGCTTGAACCCTCGCCGGCTGCGCTCGCCACCCTGTACGATTTCTTCACCAACATATGTTCTCTCTTGGCCGCGGAACCACGTGTATTTGCTCACCGAGACTACCATTCGCGAAACCTGATACTCCATCAGGGACGACTGGTCATGATCGACTTCCAGGACGCTCGTATGGGGCCGGCTCAGTACGATCTGGCTTCTCTCCTACGTGATTCGTACGTGACCGTGCCTCACGACTTCTTGGACAAGTTCTTGGCCGAGTACTTCGCCGCGGTCCCCACACTCGGACAGGACCCCTCTTTTGAGCGCTTCCGGTTCGTGTTCGACGTGATGTCGCTCCAGCGCAATATCAAGGCCCTGGGGACCTTCGGGTACCAACTCTCAGTGATGGGAAACCGTAGATACCTCTCCGCGGCGCCTCGCACCGCAACACTCATAGCAAACACTATTGAATTGCATCCCGTATACATTCCCTATGTTTCGGCAGTTCAAGATTTGGTGTGCGGCCCCGCGTTGGGTCTGACCGAGATCGTCCATTGATATCAACTCCCGCAGTCAATTATAGAAGGCTACGTTGAGATCTGCGCCTTTGGCTAAGGCTAGAATCCCCCTCTCCCTTCACTCTCCCGCCAGGGGAGAGGGTCTTATGACCCCTCCCTTGATGGAAGGGGGATCTTTCGCGCAAATCTCTATGCCGTTCACTATAAATCAGGTAATTTTGTTCCAAGGGGTCTCTGAGCTGAGGTCCGTCCAGCTTTCGGACGACGGGGGGCGAATCGTTCATCCATCTCCTGCGCGGTAAGGATAATCAAGAGGTTCGGTCGCGTTTCAACGCGGCCTTTTTCTTTTGAAGGGCGCTATCTCACCCCAACGGAGGCGTTACAACCGCTTTTCATACTTCTCCTTTATGAAGGCAAGAGATTCATCAATTGCGTTTAAGGTCAGGTCCAAGTCATCCTCAGTGTGCCGAAAGCTGATGTACGCGTGATGGAAGGGTGAGAAAAAGAACCGCTTGCGGATCAGTTGGGTGTAAAAATCCGTGCGTTTGCTTTTGTATGAGCCTGTTTCATCCTTTCGGAAGGTAATGTAGAACATGGGGGCCACGCCGGTAAGTTCAGCTCCCACATCATGTTTGTCAATCACCGCCTGGATCTTTTTCATGAACCTTTCGCCCTTGTCCCAGATATTGCCCAGCACATTTTCCCGCTCAAGGATTTCCAAGGTTTTGAGCGCTGCGATAAAAGCGTCGCTGTTCGGGAAAAAGGTTGAGGAAATAAAAAGCTTGTTGGCAGCCGCCGTCATCACATCCTTTTTCCCCGTTACAACAGAGATGGGATATCCGTTGGCGAGCGCTTTTCCAAGGACGGTCAGGTCAGGGGTGACACCATAAAGTTTCTGCGCGCCGCCCATAGAAAGCCTGAAACAGGTGCGGATCTCGTCATAGATTAACACAGCGCCGTACCTGTGGGCGATTTCTTTCACCCCTTCAAGAAACCCGGGGGCGGGTATCTGCATTTTTTCATGATTAGGATGTCCGAAAGGCGTCATGACGATGGCGGCCGTCTCCGCGCCGTGAATTGCCATCAGCTCTCTTAGCTGGTCAAGGTTGTTGTAGTGAAATTCAAAGACATCTTCGTAGAGCTTTGACGGAATCCCGCCTTTCATTTCAACACACCAGTCATGCCAGCCATGGTAGCCGCAACGCATCACCTTGAGTTTATCTGTATGTGCTCTGGCAATACGAAGGCTTGCGGTGGTAGCGTCAGAGCCTGTTTTCAAGAAGATGCTCAGCTCGGAAGAGGGCACCAGTTCAGTCAGTCTTTTTGCCAGCAGGTTCTGGTACTTTTGTGTCAGAGTGAAACAGAATCCTTTTTCCCTTATCTGTTTGTAAACTGCTTCATCCACCTCTTCCTCACGGTAACCCAGGATGATGGGGCCGTAACCGCAGAGAAAATCAATAAATTCGTTGCCGTCAACATCGGTTAAGCGGCAGCCCTTTCCGGTTTCGAGAAAGATGGGGTATTCTCCTTCGATAAAATCGGTCGGCTTTCTGGCCCCCAAGACGCCTCCGGGCACCAGCCCTGTCGCCTCTTCAAACAGTTCCCGGCTTTTCGTGATGTTCAGTCTTTCGGCCTCTTTCATGAAAAGTCTCCTATCCTGCCCTAAACTTCCAGCATGGATGCAATCCTCTCCGTCTGATGGATTCTTGCGCCTCTCTTCAAGAACTCCGTAAGGAATTTCGCCGGATCGATACAGCCTTCAGGCGCCACCACACCTTTTGCAGTCACATCACCCGCATCCATCATGAGCGCGGCAATAGACGCAGGAAGTCCTGTCCCGGGCGCCATCCTTCCGACCATGTCCGCGGTGTAGGTTACCTTCTTGCCATCTCTTTCCCCTTTGACAATGACCTTAAGACCCGAAGCCTGCGGACCGTTATCCCTTCCTTCCGGAATGGTCTCCCAAAGCTTAAGCGCAAGGTCATAAGGCGTTACTCCCGTCCCTTTGATGTCAATGGGTTCTTTTCCCAAGAAGCCCGTATTTTTCTGTTCTTTTATCAGTTCATCGACCCAAAGGGGTATGAGCGCGCCTTTGATTATGACATTCTTAACGCCCTTGATGTACTTGGGGATGGTTAACGGTTGCGGATGGCCAACGTACCGGACATGGCAGACGCCAAGCGGTTCCAGGAACTCCATGGCCGTCGGTTCGGTCCCGCCTTCCACATGGACCAATTCACCATCCAGATATTGCGGGACCTTCCCAAGGGTCATATGAAGGCTGTGGTCCCACGCGGCTCCCGCAAGCTCGGCGATGCTCACCACCCAATAGAGGCGAATCTCATCAACCCTCTCCAGACGGTCCGCGTACCATTTAACCAAGACATTATTGGTTCCAGGGTCGGAGCCCATGCCTGTAAGAACAGTGATACCCGCTTCTCTCGCGGTTCTGTCTATCTCAGAGTTGAATAGAATCTCCGTTCCCTCATAGTCGTCACAGATATCAATATAGTTCTTCTTCGCCTCAACAGCCGCTCTTGCCACGGGCACGGCAGTCTTGTAAAACGGTCCTGCGCAATTAATCACGACATCAGTTTCCCTAAATGTATTCACCATGCCGCCATGATCATTTATATCCATTTTGATCAGCTTTACTTTTTCACTGTCGCGCAATTTCGGCGCTAATCTTTCCGGATCCGGGTATAAATCACCCAGGACAACGTTCGTGACCTGAGGTTGCTTTATCAGGTCTCGGGCGACACCTTGCCCCATACCACCCGCTCCGCCTAATACCAATGCGCGCATATTTCATTCCTCCCCTGTGTTCCGAAATCAGGCACACCCAAATAGCCTAGGCGTTCCATCCGATAGTGAGGACCAGGGCAACCACAAGGTTCGCCCCTACTATGCTTGGGACAAGAATTCGTCCACGGTAAGAACTTTGGCGTAGATCGGACTTAACGCCGCAAGAAACGCCGCGTGAACGAATTGCGCAGGGATGTTGAGTTGCCCATAAGAAAGGCCCCTTGTCGCGCACGCGTCGCTCAACACAGCGCATCGAAAGCCGTGATCGAACGCTGCCCTCACCGAAGCATCCACGCACATGTGAGTCATCATACCGCCGACGATCAAGCTTTCGATCCCATTATCCTTCAGATGGCCCAGGAGCGGCGTATCTCTAAACGCATTCGGATAATGCTTTTGAATCACAAGCTCGTCATGTGTCGGTTTCACGCTTTCATGAATTTCAACCCCTTTAGTTCCGGGCACAAAGAACGTTGCCCCGGGGTGCGCCGAAAGATGCTGGATATGGACGAGGTGAAGCCCCGCCTTGCGAAAATGACTCAACGCCTTTCCAGCGCTCAGTCCCGCTCCAGGGCTCCCTTCCAATTCCATCTTGCCGCCGGGGAAGTAATCGTTCTGGATGTCGATAAGAATCAGCGCGATATTCATATCGGAGGCTCCTTTGCCGCGCCCGGCCGATTATGACGTGTGCGAAATATACATCCCAGGATGCTGGGTTGTCCAGTCCGCGTAGGGCGCGGCGGCCCTTCGTGTTTGCGAACGCACGTATCCGGATTTTGCGACGGCCTGCCGGAGCGCTCTCTGAGGGGACGGTCTGCTCTTGTTCCAGGTTGGCCGCCTCTCACGGTGACGCCTTGACAAGGCGGCCATATGTGTCCAAGTTCAAATCATTGCTGCTCCGCATCAGGAGGGTCCGATCATGGAAAGAACTGCGTTGGCGTGGGTAATCTGCTTCTTGCTGTCCGGTCTGGCCGGCGCGGCTGACAGGCCAAATCCGGGGGCCGATGAAGCTGCTATCCGGAAGGCGGTTGAATCCTACGTGACGGCCTATAATCGAGCGGACGCGGGCGCCGTGGCCTCACATTGGAGTCGCAAAGGAGAATACATGGCTCCTTCGGGGGAGCGCTTCAAAGGCCCTGACAAGATACGGCCGGCCTTGGAAACCTTCTTCTCCAACAATAAGGGCCTCCAATTGAATGTAGCCGTTTTCCACGTTCAATTCCCATCAGTCGATCGCGCAGTCGAGAAGGGCATAGCTGTAATCCGGCGATCAGGTGGGGAAGCGCAGGAGATCTTGTACACCGCCAACCATATCAAAGAGGACGGGACCTGGAAGCTCTTGAGTGTGGAGGAAGAAGAATCCTCCGTCCCTGTGTCCAATATCGCTCACCTCGGACAACTTGAATGGCTCGTCGGCGAATGGGTGGACCGAGACGAAGATGCCACGGTAGAGAGCCGGTTCCAGTGGACACAGAACTACGGCTTTATAAACGGTTCATTTCTGGTGATGGCGCAAAATCGCATCCAGGCTCAGGGGACTCAAGTGATCGGATGGGACGCCGCGGCCAAGAAGATCCGATCGTGGATCTTTGACTCGACGGGCGGCTTTGGAGAAGGTGAGTGGTCCAGGGATGGGAATCTATGGACCGTCAAACTCAAGACCGTCCTTAATGACGGACGCAGAGCATCTTCGATTAATATTTATACCTATGTGGACCCGAATACTTTCACGTGGCAGTCACTCGGCCGCGAGATCAACGGGGAGCCTTTGCCGAATATTGACGAGGTCACAGTGGTCCGTAAACAAGCCCTAGCGGCCACAACAGAGTCCGGCAAGTAAGTGAGGCGGCCATGAGAAGATCGGTCTTTTCAGCGCTTGCAGTGTTTTTCCTTTTTTTGGTCTATCTCGGAGCGGAAGAAGCTTTCTCACGCGGTTTTGGAGGGGGCAGAGGCGGAGGAGTCGGTGGCGGCGCGGCGTACAGGGGCGGGGGAGCGGTTCAGCGCAGCCCCTCAATGAGCTCCTATTCCCGCGAGAGGTCTGTCGCGCAGCAGCCCCGACCGTCACGACCACCGGCGCCAAGCCGCGAGATCGCGCAGCGACCGGCCAGTCCCACTCCGAAGCCTCCTTCCGGCGCCGGCCCAAGACTTGACGCCGGACCGCGAGGGGCCGCCGCGTCCAAGCCCAGCCAGGCTCAAATCCAGCAGTTTCTGCATCTCCCTCAGCAGCCGGCCGCCGGTTTCTCCGATATGGGAAAAGTTGGGATTGGGGCTGCCGCTGGAGCACTTGGATATGCCGGAGCGCAGCAGCTCCTGGGCTCGCAGAGGCCGGGGGCGGGTGACAGACCTGGCCTTGGAGAGCGAGCGCGGCCAGGAGATCGACCAGGCCTGGGGGATCGGCCCGGCATGGGGGACAGACCCAGTGTTGCCGACCGGCGCGCGGCGGGAGACCGACCATCTACCCTACCTTCAAGAGGGAATGCTGACCAAATCAGGCAAAATCTCCAAGGTCGGTATGACAATGTTTATACTCCACAGTGGTGGAAGGACCATCCGCAGATGGCCAAGGCGTACTGGGAAAACTTCGGCAAGTACCACCATTACCCCTGGAATCATTGGTGGAGGCCTGCCACGTGGGCTGCTTTGGGTGTATGGGTTGCCGGCGCCTCGTGGGGCTCGCCGACCTACTACGATTATGGAGGAGACATCTATTACGACGAAGAGCAGGTCTACGTGGGCGGCAAACCTGTGGCCGGCGCAGGGGAGTACTATCAGCAGGCCAGCGACATCGCGTCCAGCGCTCCCACAGACCTACAGAGCGAATCCGAGTGGCTTCCCTTGGGAGTTTTTGCTCTCAGCCAAGTTAATGCAAATGACTCCAACATGCTCGTGCAACTTGCCATAAACAAGGAAGGCGTAATTGCGGGAACATATTACAATTCAGCCACCGATACGGCCCGACCTGTCAAGGGCATGGTGGATAAGAAGACTCAACGTGCGGCTTGGACTTTTGCGGATGGTAAGAATACCGATATCATTATGGAAACGGGGATCTTTAATTTGTCTCAAGACCAGACTGAGGCCCTCGTGCACTTCGGTAAGGAAAAGACGCAACAGTGGCTGATGGTTCGCCTCCAGGAGCCGCAGGACAAAAAGGAACCCTCCAAACCTTCCTGATGCGGCGCCTTGCGATGAGTTTTCAAACCCGCGGCTCTGGCGGCACGCGAGTCAATGTTATTGTTACGAGCAAAGGGACGAAGTAATCTCCGGCGGTTCTTGCCTAATATCCATTCGCTTTCGGACAGGTAATGCCTTGTTCTTGGCGGGACTGTCCTGCAAGGCGCGAGAATGCCTTTCGTTCCCGGGCCGGCAGAGCCGGCCCGAGCCGGTTGATATTTTTGAGAAAAATATGCCGGCGCGGAGGCCGTGCGCCTACCAAAGCCCAAGCGGCAATCGCACATTATTTTTGACACTTGCTCTAATCTTGGGTCTCCAATAAATCTTGACAGTCCGAAGGAGCTGGGGTTATATGAGCTGTAAGACCGACCGGTCGGTCTTATTCCGGGAAACCAAGCTCATGCACCTCAGAGACAAAATCATCCACGAGTCTCTTAAGCTTTTCTCCCTCAAGGGATACCTCAACACCTCCATCGAGGACATCCTGGAGCGCGCCAACTCCTCCAAAGGCGGACTGTACAATCATTTCCGCAGCAAGGACGAGCTGTTCGTCGCGGTGCTAAGCCAGGCTCGCAGGATATGGCGGCAAAAGGTCCTTGAGGGTTTGGACCGGATTGACGATCCCATCACAAGAGTGAAGAAGCTTCTGGAGCATTACGCGGACCAATATCTGAAAGACGAGGAGAACATCCCGGGCGGTTGCGTTTTCGTGACATTGTCGGTGGAGCTGGATGACCAGCGTCCTGACTTCGCCGGAGAGATCAGCGAGGGATTTTACAGATTCCTGGCCATGATTAAGCGCTTCTTGGATGAAGCCAAGGCTTCCGGTCGATTGAACGAACCGGTGGACACGGACGCGGTGAGTCGGATGCTGTTTGCGGCCATGTTGGGCGCGTCGGTTCTCTACGGCATCGACAAGTCCGGCAAGACACTGGACAAATGCATTGCCTCGCTGACTGCGTATCTTGACAGCCTGACAACATAATCGACGCCTCAGTGCGGCGATAGAGACGCGCTTTCCAAAGAAATGGGATTCAAGAAAGGGGACGTTCAATGGAATTCAAATTTTCTGACCGGGAAGAGCTGCTGAGGAAGACCGTGCGGGATTATGCGGAAAAAGAGATACCTCCCTATATGGAAGCCATGGAGGAGACGGGAGAGTTTCCGGTGGAACTCCTAAAGGGCATGGGTCAGATGGGCATCCTGGGAGTGATCACTGCCCCGGAATACGGCGGCGCCGGTATGGGCGCGTTGGCTCGGATAGTCGTTTTAGAAGAGCTGGGGCGTGTCTGTCCTGCGATTCCGATGGCTATTCAGGTGCACCACATGTGCACATACGCCCTGAGCACGTGGGGCAATGAGGAACAGAAGAAGAAGTATCTCCCGCCTTTGTGCAAAGGCGAGACCATGGGAGTGGTGGCGGTGACCGAGCCTTCAGGTGGATCGGATGTCGGCGGAATGCAGACAACGGCAAAGCTGGATGGGGACAAATACATCCTGAACGGCCGCAAGTGTTTTATCACAAATTCGCACCATGCCGACACGTGGGTGGTGATTGCCAGGACCGGCGAAGGCGGCAAAGGTCTCTCCGCGTTTATTGTGGAAAATGACTTTCCCGGGGCCAAGGCTGGGCGAAAAGAGAACAAAGTCGGTCTGCGCGGCGCCAATACCGGCGAGCTGGCGTTTAATAACTGCGAGGTTCCCAAGGAGAATCTCCTCGGTAACGAGGGTGACGGCATGACCACCGCCATCCAGGACATTGTTCAGTGCGGCCGCCCGGGAATGGCCGCTGTAGCTCTGGGAATACTCAATGGGGTCTTGGAGCAAGCGGTTAAGTTTGCGGGCGAGCGAACTCTTTATGGCAAGTCGATTAGCAAGTTGCAGGCGATACAGTGGCACATCGCGGATATTTATGCCGACTTGGAGATCTCACGGTTGCTGACCTACCGTGTGGGCTGGATGATAGATCAGAAGATCAATTGTGCGGCCGAGTCGGCTCTAGCCAAGCAGTTCGCTTGCGAAGCCGCTGCAAGGTCGGCGCGTAAAGCCATCGAAATACACGGGAGTTACGGGATCATGCACGAGTACGCAGTCCAGCGCTTGCTACGCGACGCGGTGGTGACCATTCCGGCCGGAGGAACTGCGGAGATCGCCAAGCTGGTAATGTTCCGCCAGGCCCTATCCATGTTCGGCTTATGACCTGCAAGAGGCTCAAGGCACGAACCCCGACCCAGGGAGTGCAAGGAGTTCGTGCCGCACTCATGAAAAACCGGTGAAGATCATGCGGATCATAGTTTGCGTAAAACCGGTTCCCGATCCCAAGCACTGGAATCGACTCCAACTCGACCCCAAAACCAGGACTCTGGTGCGCAAAGGCATCCCCGGCACGATCAATCCCCTGGATCGGCACGCGCTGGAAGCAGCCTTGACACTGAGAGAACAAGAAGGAGGGGAGGTCCTGGTCGTCAGCATGGCCCCTGAGGACTCTCAGCCTGTTCTCAAGGAGGCGCTGGCCATGGGCGCGGATCGGGCAGTGCTCCTGTCCGATCGCGTCTTTGCCGGTTCGGACACACTCGGCACGGCCTACGTGCTGTCTGTGGGCATAGAGCGATTAGGTGAGTTTGACCTGATCCTGTGCGGGGACGAAACCATTGACGGCGGCACTGCGCAGGTGAGCGCTCAGTTGGCCGAGTTTCTGGGGACGCCCAACGTGATGCACGTGAGCGGACTGGAGGTTTCGCCCGGAAAACCTTGGCTGGCGCGGTCTCAGATCGAGCATGGTTACACGCTGGTTGAGATCGAACCCCCAATGGTCCTTTCGGTGGTTAAGACGATCAATACGCCAAGATATGTGACTCTGATGAACATCTTGGAAGCCGAACAAAAACCGATTGAGGTCTGGTCCGCAAACGATGTGACCTTGAGCGAACCGTGGGCGGGTCTGGCCGGGTCGCCGACTCAAATGGCCGACCTGTTCGCGCCTGAGAGGAAGGGCATGGCCGAAATGATTACCGGCGATCCGAAAGAACAGGCCGCCAAACTTGCCGATCGGCTGCATCGTCTAGGATTCTGCTGAGGTGATATTGTGTCCGACCAGGTTGAAAGCAAGATATGGGTGTTCGTCGAGCAGCGCCGGCATGTCGTGGCTGAAGTCGGCCTGGAGTTGCTGGGGAAGGCTCGATCGCTGGCCGAACCTCTTCAGTGGAAAGTGGCCGCGGTGCTGGTAGGCCACGAGCTGGACGCGTTGGCGGAAATGGTCTTGTCCTTCGGAGTGGATGAGGCGCTTGTGGCGGACGATGCCCTTCTGGAGCACTATTGCAACCAGGCCTATGTCAAGGCCGTTGAGGGAGCTATCCGGCAATACGAGCCACAGGCGCTCCTCCTCGGGGCCACGGCTATGGGCACGGATTTTGCCCCTAGGCTGGCGGCACGCCTCCGCACGGGCCTATCAGCGCACTGCATCGATCTTGACCTCACGCCCGACGGTCAGCTTCTCTCTCTGGTCCCCGGCTGGGGAGGAAATGTTATGGCGCGCATAAGCTGCCCCAAGACTCGGCCCCAGGTAGCGACAGTGCTGCCCGGAGTCTTTCCGGTTCCTGAGCCTGG
Source organism: Deltaproteobacteria bacterium (assembly GCA_016875095.1). GTDB lineage: Bacteria > Desulfobacterota > Desulfomonilia > Desulfomonilales > Desulfomonilaceae > VGSG01. The sequence goes on along the minus strand of VGSG01000027.1, from coordinate 19,729 downwards.
CCGAGCGCGCGGGAGAATGGTTTCGCTCAATCCTCAGCTTCAACCGGAGGACCTGGGCTATCGAGTCGTGGAGACGAAGAGAGAAGAAGCTCCCAAGAGCGGACTGGAGACGGCTGAGGTTGTGGTAGCCGGTGGGTGGGGGGTCGGGAGCAAGGCGGATTGGACGCGTGTCGAAGAGCTCGCGGCCGCGCTGAACGGCGCTGTAGGCGCGACCCGTCCTCCAGTGGACGAGGGCTGGGCCGAAGAAAAGCAGATGATCGGACAGAGCGGTCGGACAGTGCGTCCCAGGCTATACATAGGACTGGGGATCTCAGGACATATGCATCACCTGGTAGGAGTGAAAAGCTCGGAACTATCCGTGGCCATTAACTCCGATCCCAAAGCGGCGATATTCGAGCACTGTCACGTGGGGCTGGTCGGTGACCTCAAAGAGATCGTCCCTCCTTTGGTAGAAGCCATAAAACAATACTCTCAACAGGAGCCGGGATAGGCAATGAGCCTTATTTGGCCGGCTCCGGCAGGTCCTCCTGGATACCGGCTAGGCTGTGGGCATAGCCTGCGTATTCTTCCAGCGGTGAAGCTCCAAAAACCACCATGCGCGCTCCGTCAGGCGAACCGCCGCCGTGCATGCATCCCGGAACACCCGCGCCGATGGTCAGCCATTCAATCAGGCGAGCCACACGAGCCCTGGTTTCAGCCGAGCCCGCCCCTGCCTTCAGATATTTTTGGATCAGATGACCGTAATCCGGGCTCGTGAAATCGGCATATGAAGGCATGCAGCCGGTTTCCACGATGCCTCCTCCAACCTCCTGGCAGAGTCTTTTTGTCTCATACGGCAGGGTGGCTACCAGAATTTTGTTCGCGTGCCCGGTGAGAGAATCGGCCAACCAAACTCCGGACGGGTGCATCTTACCAAGCGCGATCGCTCCCACACCCATGCTGAACGTGGTCTCGTTGTTTAATTCCATATGCGTAAGCTTGTCCCTGAAGGCCTTCGCGCTCAGCCCGTTTGCTCGCGCGATCAACGCGGCCGCCCCAACCATCACGTCGCCTTGACCCGCGACACAGGCTCCGATACAAGCTCGATAGGTGGCAGTAAATCGAGTGAGGATGGATGCGGTGTACTGAAACTCACCCGCAAGAAACACGCGCTCGTTGGGCACGAACACATCCTGGAACAGGAGATAGGCCTGAGTAATGCCGGTTTCGGTGGGAATATCGAAACCTTGTTCCAATTCGCGGGAGTCGCTGGGGCGTCTAGCCTCGACAATGGTGAGCCCTTCGATATCCTTCGGCACCACGCACACCAACGCAAAGTCTTTGTCCGCCTCCCCGTAGCCGCTCCCGGGCAAGACAAATATTTCGTCCGCGGCCGCAACACCGCAGATCATATGTTTTGCGCCCCGGATGACGATTCCGTCCGGTCGACGCTCGACAATGCGCACGTTATGGTCCAGATCCGCCTGCTGGTGAGGTTTCAGCTTACGGTTCCCTTTGGCATCAGTCAGGGCGCCGCATACGATCAAACCCTTCTTCTGAAATCCCAGGCCCCATTCCTTGAGACGAGCGTGGTAATCGGTCCCCAAAGCCGCATCCACTTCACTGGTCACCGACCACATCACGTTAAGGCCGTTCCAACCCACGCAAAGGCCGCCGGTACAAGAACCGGTAAGGTGGTACATCTTACGTTTGAACTTGGAGTTGTAGATCATTTCTTCCGGGCTAGTCATCAACGAGGAATTGCGATGGATAACCTCGCCGGTCAGGGACGATTTCGTACTGAATATGTCAGCCAATTTTGGGTCGTGAGCAGCGTCGATCCCTCGGGCGTGGCTTTCTACCACACGTCTTGTGACAGGGTGTGTGGTGACGTCCTCGATGACCTCGCCGAACTTGTGGATGTTTGGCCTCATCTGCTTCAGGGCTGACAGATACTGGTCTCTCGTTCTCAGGGCCATGATTCTCCTCCGTGGGTTAAGGGGCTTCAACGCGAGATTTGCGATGGGGAAGTGCGTTTACATCGTGCCAAAAGCATCGAGTACAGTCAATCGTTTCGCCTAGGTCGACAGGCGGGAGCCAGCATTATGGTTGGGCGAGCTGGCGAGCGACTGCCCGCACGCCGAGAATTACTCTACACCCAGGCCCGGGAGTCCGAGCGCGATCCAAGCATTCGTCCGAGAATCATGCGCTGCACTTCCGACGTGCCATCCACTATCTGCAAGACTTTGGCGCTGGCATAATACCGAGACACCGCGTATTCCTCCATGAATCCATAACCGCCGTGAATCTGAAACGCGTCGCTTGCGACTTTTTCAACCATTTCCGAAGCGTAGAGCTTAGCAACCGTGGTCTCGAACGTGTGAGGCCGACCCTGGTCCTTCAGCCATGCAGCCTTGACGTACTCATTCCGTGCAAGCTCAATGGCCACTGCCATGTCAGCCAACTTGAATTGGACGGCTTGGAAATTAAAGACCGGTTGGCCGAACTGAGTCCGCTCTTGCGCATACCGTAGCGCATGGTCGAAGCAGGCCTGAGCCAAACCCACACTCATAGCGGCTATTCCAATTCTGCCGGTCTCAAGCACCGCCAGATGCTGAGCAAAGCCTCGATTCGGATCTCCCAGGATGTTCTCCCGAGGGATACGGCAGTCTTCCAAAATGACTTCGCTGGTGGCCGACGCGTGCCATGACAACTTACGATACGGTCTGCCGAGTTTGAACCCTTTTGCCGTCTTGGGGATTATGAATGTGGAGATAACATCCCCTCTCCCTGTCTTGACCTTGGCCGCGGCAAGCAGGATTGTGGCATTATCAAGACCTATGTTAGTTATGAACTGTTTAGCGCCGTTGAGGACCCACTCGTCGCCGTCCAAGACCGCGGTGGTCTTGAGCGAGGCCGCGTCGGAACCGGAGTCGGGCTCAGTCAGACCAAACGCGCCGATCTCTTTGCCTTCGATCAACGGCACGAGCCAGGTTCGCTTCTGCTCTTCGGTCCCGAACGCGAAAATCTCCTGGGCTGCAATTCCCGTGGTAACTTCCAACAGCGCAGCCACCGTGATGTCACCCCTGGCGATCTCTTCTATGCACAGCATGGTCCCTACCCAGTCACCGCCGCTGCCGCCGTATTCTTCAGGGTAAGGAAGCCCCATCATCCCCAGTTCGGCCATCTGAGCAAAGATATCGTAAGGATATTCGCCCGTGCGCTCCATCTCCTCCGCCCGAGGGGCAATGACTTCGTCAGCGAACTTCCTTGCCGTATCTCGTATCATGCGATGCTCGTCGCTGAGGTCGAAATTCATCAGTTCAGACTCCTGGGATTGCGCGCAAACCGCCGGACTACCCACGCGCGGGTGAGCAGGCGCGTTGAGCGCGCGAAGTCGGCGGAACTACTTGGGTAATCATGCCTACGAATTCACCGGGATATTGGTTGGCGACTGTCTTCGACGCAGGGTTTGGATGGAGCCCAAGCGCGGAAATCTCGCTTCTCGCCGGAATTCACCCAGTGATTCCAAGCAGAGACTCCATTCTGAGCGTTTGTACCATAGTCCGACGCGCAAAGACCAGACAAATCACGCGGCGACATAGCCATTCAATTATGTGCGGGCAGGACGCGCGTCTCACATGTTATTGCGAGGACCCCGGACTCGATTCGGGAGACGAAGTGATGACAGTCTTTCCCCGAGTAACTGAAGGGTTACGCGGTCATGCTCAAAAGAGTTGCCTGATGGATTTATCCGTGATATGAGATAGAGGCTTTTTTTCACCTAACCAACCACGGCAGACTGATTTCTCAAAAAGCCTGGGGCCTTAAGTTCGGCGTGAGTCCGCCCGATGAGACGCGAGATGTGTCAAAGTCTACTGGACGGTCCGTTGGGTTCGCTACGAAGGTTTCTGGCTCCCCTTCTTTTCATAGTTCGACAACACTCCCGTTTCCCTTATGAATCCCTCCGGTTCTCATTTCTTGAGCATATTACGGAAGGCGAAGGTCGCAGCTCGGACGCGGCAGAACAACAAGGTTCTTCATACGGGTCTATGGTTACAGAGGAAGCGCCGGCACTGGCGCGAGGCTGAAGCTGTTCCGGAAATGCGTGAGTTTCTTGTCAATGGGGCAGACCGTGCGAGCTGCCGCTACTGACCGGCTTCCTTTGTAATGTTACGCTGGTATGAACCAAGGTCGTGCGAGGGGAGTGCGAGTGAGCGCAGAATACGAGGGGCATGACGACAGGCTCAATACTCTGCCCAAGCTTTTGCTGAGCAGACAAATCCGCAAAGAAAGAGATCGCGTAGCCATCCGAGAGAAGGACTTCGGCATCTGGCAGTCCTACACCTGGGAAGACTATTGGACTCAAGTTCGCCTCTTTGCCCTGGGTTTGGCCGTGTTGGGCTTCAAGCGCGGGGACGCTCTGGGGGTCATCGGTGACAACCGACCTCAGCTTTACTGGGCTGAGGTGGCCGCGATGTGTCTGGGCGGCGTGCCTGTGCCGCTATACCAGGATGCGATCGAAAAGGAACTCCAATACATTATCGAGCATTCCGCCGTACGCTTCATCGTGGCTGAGGACCAGGAACAGGTTGATAAGATGTTGGCGCTCAAAGACAGCGTCGCCAGCATCGAGACCATCATATACGACGACCCGAAAGGTATGCGCCACTACGATCACACCAATATCAAGGCGTTTGTCCAAGTTCAGGAGATGGGTCGCGAGTTCGACAAACTCCATCCGGGCTATGTGGAGCAAGAGATAGAAAAGGTCCGACCTGACGATATCGCTCTGATCGCCTACACGTCCGGGACCACGGGCAATCCCAAGGGGGTGGTCCTGACGCATTCAAATCTGATAACGAACGCGAGAGCGCTCTCCGCAATGGAGGACCATCGTCCCACGGACCAGGTCATGGCTTATCTCCCGATGGCCTGGATCGGCGACGGAGTCTTATCCATCGCCATGTTTCTGAACACCGGCTTTACGGTCAACTGCCCGGAAGGCCCTTCCACCGTGATGAGGGACATGAGGGAAATCGGGCCGACGCTGCTGATTTGTCCGCCCAGAATCTGGGAGAACATACTCTCCTCGGTCCAAGTGAAGATGGATGACGCGTGGTGGCCGCTCCGGAAAGCGTACGAGTATTTTATGGAGGTGGCGGTCAAGTGCGCCAAGCTGGAAAGCGATAAGAAGTCTGCGCCATTTCGCTTGAAGCTGCTCAGGGCTCTCGGTCGAACTCTGATCACAAGCCCTCTGAGGGACAATCTGGGCCTTGCCGAAATAAGGTACGCCTACACCGCGGGCGCCGCTATCGGGCCGGAAGTCTTCCGTTTCTACCGAGCTATCGGCGTAAATCTTAAGCAAATTTACGGGCTTACCGAAACGTCGGCCATGTGCACGTACCAGCCCGACGACGATGTGAAGCTGGAAACAGTGGGCAAGCCCTGTGTAGGTGTGGAGATCCGCATCGGTGATCACGGGGAAGTGCTTATAAAGAGCCCCGGGGTCTTTCGCGGTTACTACAAGAACCCGGAAGCCACGACGGGCGCTTTGAAGGAGGGCTGGCTTTATACCGGGGACGCGGGAATAATCGACAAGGACGGCCATCTGATCATCATCGATCGGGCTAAGGACGTGAGCACTATGGCTTCGGGGACGATCTTCGCGCCGCAATATATCGAGAACAAGCTGAAATTCAGTCAATACATCAAAGAAGCCGTCACGCTGGGTCAAGGGAAGGATTTTGTGGCGGCCATGATCAACATCGACGCGGAGACCGTAGGCAACTGGGCCGAAAGAAGGAGCATCGGTTACACCTCGTACACCGATCTGAGCCAGAAGCCGGAAGTTTATGATTTGATCCACGAAGAAGTAAAGAAGGTCAATCTTTCACTTTTCCAGGAAGAACAACTCCGAGGAGCCCAGATCAAGCGCTTTCTCATCCTGCACAAAGAGCTGGACCCGGATGATGCGGAAATCACGCGGACACGTAAGCTCAGACGGGGCTTTATCGCTCAAAAGTACGAAAAGCTCATCAATTCCCTTTATTCGGACCAGGAACGGGTAGACGTGGAAGCGGTCATCACCTACGAAGACGGACGCACGGCAACCATTCGCGCAAACTTGGCTATCCGTGACCTGGAGATAGTCAAACCGGAGCAAGCCGCGGTGGCCTGACCGGACAAAGCTTTTTTCGCAACTCGTTTCAAAGAAGTGACATGGGACGGCCCAGCCACAATCTTACAAAATTCCCCTGCCCCCTTTCAAAAAGGGGGGAGCAGCATCCCCCTTTTCTAAAGGGGGATACAGGGCATAGACTTTCAAATAAGGAATAGGTCTCTGTGATAACAAAGTCTTATCACCCTCCCCCTTCCCCCTCCCATCGAGGGAGGGGGTTCTGGAAACCCTCTCCCCTGGCGGGAGAGGGGAGGTGAGGGGGATGTCCAGCACCAGGGGCCAATTCTATTTTAGCGCCTACGGGGATACAGGGGGATTTGTTCGGGTGCTTGGTTAGCGCATATCCACTGCTTGAAAGCGAGTTTATAACCCAGGATCTAACACAAGGAGTCAGTATGCCAGACGGCGTCGGTCGCCCATTGCTCAAGGTGAACAACGTTTATGTCAGCTTCGGCGCGCTCCAGGCCCTGCTGGGCGTTAGTTTGGAGATCTACCCCGGCGAGATTTTCGCTATCATCGGACCCAACGGCGCGGGCAAAACCACCCTGATCAATGTAATCAGCGGCGTCTATCATCCTTCACCCGGCGAGGTGTTCTTTGAGGGCAAGGAACGCACCTTTATGCCTCCCCATCACGTGGCCGCGCTGGGGATTGCGAGAACCTTTCAGAACGTGGCCCTCTTCAAAGGTATGACCACCCTTGACAACCTCATGGTGGGCAGACACCTCCAAATGCGTTCGGGGCTGTTTGCCTCAGGCGTTTATTGGGGTTGGGGACAGAAGGAGGAGATCGCGCACCGGAAAGTTGTGGAGGACGTGATCGATTTCTTGGAAATCGAGGCAATACGGAAAGCGCCGGCGGGAATGCTTCCTTATGGTTTACAGAAGCGTGTCGAGCTGGGACGCGCGCTGGCGGCCGAACCCAAGCTCCTGCTGTTGGACGAGCCCATGGCCGGCATGAATCTGGAGGAGAAGGAAGACATAGCCAGGTTCATCTTGGATGCCAACGAAGAGCGCGGCACAACCATTTGCTTGATTGAACACGACATGGGCGTCGTCATGGACATTTCCGACCGAATCCTTGTCTTGGATTACGGTCGAAAGATCGCGGAAGGCGCTCCGGAGGAAATTCGTTCGAATCCGGAAGTGATCAAGGCCTATTTGGGCGCGCACGGAAAGAAGTGAAGGAGTATTATTGATGTCCGAGACCCTGCTCTTTGCCTTGGAGCTTACCATCAGCGGCTTGCTGGTGGGTCTCATGTATTCCCTGGTGGCGCTGGGCTTTGTGCTCATCTACAAGGCTTCAGGGGTGTTCAACTTTGCCCAGGGGGACATGACGTTTCTTGCGGCCTTGGCTTTGGCCTCGTTTGTGGTCAAGATTCCGCTTTGGATCAGCTTGATCGTCGTGTTGGCGATCATGTTGATCCTGGCCATGGCCGTCGAGCGGATTGTGCTCAAGCCGCTTGTGGCACGACCGCCGCTGGTTTTGTTCATGGCCACTATCGGCGTGGCGTTCTTTCTTCAAGGTCTGGCTCAAGGAATCTGGGGAACGCAACCCCGAGGGCTGGAGCTGGGCCTCGCTGACCAGACTTACGATGTTGCCGGGATGTTCATCAGCAATATGGACATCTTGGGCGCGGTGGTGGCGGGCATTCTCCTGATAGCGCTCGTCTGGTTTTTCCAGAAGACCAAGACCGGTCGCGCTCTTCGAGCGGTTTCCGACGATCATGAGGCCGCTCTCGCCGTGGGTATTCCCCTCCGAAAAGCGTGGGGCATCACCTGGGCCATAGCCGGGATCGTCGCGATCGTGGCGGGAGCGTTGTGGGGGAGCAGAGTGGGTGTGCAGGCGAGTCTCGCGCTCTTGGCGCTCAAGGCCCTGCCGGTCCTTATCATAGGAGGGATTGACTCCATCCCCGGCGCGATATTGGGCGGGCTCATCATCGGGGCCGCGGAGAACCTGGCCGAAGGCCTTATCGGCCCGGCCGTGGGCGGCGGCATAAAGAATTTCTTCCCGTATCTTCTGGCGCTGATTGTCCTTGCGGTGCGTCCTTATGGGCTTTTCGGCCGAGAGATCATCGAGAGAGTCTGAGCCATGTTCTATCGAGAAACCGGTGTATTGAAGACTACGTACGCTAAGGACATGGAGCTCTTCCCGATCCCTTTGGATAAGGCGGGCTTCGTTGTAGTTATGGTCCTGGCTTTCTTCGTCATCCCCCTCGTGTCCAGTCACTACATGCTGGTCAGTATTTTCATACCCTTTCTCGTTTTCTCGCTGGCCGCTCTGGGGCTCAATATCTTAACGGGATACGCGGGGCAGCTTTCATTGGGTCATGCGGGATTCATGGCTGTGGGAGCTTACGCCACTGTTGTCATGTACAACCGGTACGACGTGCCCATACCTGTGGCGTTACTTGGATCCGGGCTCATTACGGCCGCGGTGGGTTCTGTCTTCGGCTTACCCTCTTTGAGGATCAAAGGCTTCTATTTGGCCGTCTCCACCTTGGCGGCCCAGTTGATCATCGAATGGGTGATCACGCACGTCAAGTGGATCAGCGGCGGCGTTTACTCCACCATCGACATAAGGGCGCTTGAATTCATGGGGTGGCAAATCGACACGGCCGCGGAGAAGTACCAATTTGCCCTCATTTTTGTGGTGATCATGGCGTTTTTTGCTAAGAACGTCGTCCGGAGCCGTATAGGCCGCGCCTGGATGTCGATCCGAGACATGGACGTGGCCTCAGAGATCATCGGCATATCCCAGTTCAAGTATAAGATGCTCGCTTTCGCGGTGAGCTCCTTTTATGCAGGGGTGGCTGGCGGCCTCCTCGTGGCCTTCTACTACGGCTCGGCCAATATAGAGGAATTCCACTTGCTCGTTTCATTTCAGATCCTGGGAATGGTGATTATCGGCGGCATGGGCAGTGTATTGGGATCGTTCCTTGGCGCGGGCTTTATAGTTCTGCTGCCGATTTTCATCAATCTGACCATCAGTTTCGTCAATCACCGTATTGTGGATCTGAGCAAGGTCTTTACGCTCGATCTGATAGCAAATGTGGAGAACATGATCTTTGGAGCCCTGATCATCTTCTTCCTGGCGGTGGAACCGTTCGGGTTGGCCCGCCTGTGGAATACGATCAAGGATTACCTCCGATTATGGCCGTTCCCCTATTAAGGGAAACCATATGAGAGAGCGTCCCGGTCCCGAGCCCGGGAGGCCGGTCCCGGGCGAAAAGAGTCCCAACGCGGTTTTTCGCGTCTTCACCGAAGGAGGGAGAATCTATGTTCGAAGCGATGAGACTGAGATGTGCCCTAGTGATCTCGCTTGCAATGGCCTGCCTGCTCCTCATGCCTGCGCTGTCAGCGGCGCAGGACAAGGAGCAGTGGCTGCCTCTGCTGTGCTACCGCACCGGACCGTACGCTCCGGGCGGTAGCGGCATCTGCGGCGGTATGGAGGACTACTTCGACCTGCTCAACCTCAAGGGCGGTATCGACGGAATCAAGTTAAAGTGGGAAGAATGCGAGACCGCATATTCACCGCCGCGCGGGGTGGAATGCTACGAGCGCACAAAGAAGGAGCACGGCGGCGCGATCGTTTACCATCCCATAAGCACCGGGATCACCTACGCCTTGATGGAACGGGCCACCGCGGACAAGATCCCGCTGACCAGCATCGGGTACGGTCGAGCGGATGCGCAGTTCGGCGGAGAGATCTTTCCCTACACCTTTCCACTTGTGACCACGTACTGGTCTCAGGTTACGGGGAAAATCAATTACATCGCCTCCAAGGAAGGGGGTCTGGACAAGCTGAAAGGAAAGAAGATCGCGCTGCTCTACATTGACGTGGCTTACGGCCAGGAGACCATCCCCATTTTGAAAACGTTGGCCGAGAAATACGGTTTTGAGCTGGGCCTTTTCCCGGTGCCCGCTCCCGGGCTGGAGCAAAGCGCTCAGTGGCTGGACATAAAGCGACGCTTTAAGGCGGACTGGGTTATTAACCGGAACTGGGGCATTAGCTGCACGGTTCCGCTGAAAGAAGCCGTGCGGGTGGGATTCTCCCGGGACCGCATTATCGGTGTCTGGTGGTGCGGCTCTGAAGAGGACGTGGTGCCTGCCGGACCCGCGGCGAAAGATTACATCACCACGAACTTTCATGGTGTCGGCCAAGAATTCCCAATCATTCAGGAGATCCTGGAAAACATCTACATGAAAGGAAAAGGCAACCTCCCGGTTACTCGGGTAGGGACGGTATATTACAACCGAGGGGTGATCCACGGCATCATCACTGCGGAAGCGCTTCGCACTGCGTACAAGAAGTTTGGCGCCAAACCCATCAACGGGGAGCAAATGAAATGGGCTCTCGAAAACCTCAACATCGACGAAAAGCGGATCAAGGAGCTGGGCGCCGAAGGCTTCATGCCCCCGCTAAAGACCAGCCCCACCGATCATGAGGGCGGTGGCTGGATCAGGTTCCAGCAGTGGGACGGCGCGAAGTGGAAGCCAATTTCCGACTGGATCGCTCCCATGAGAGACGTGGTGCAGGCTGAAGTGAAGCGCTCCGCGGAAGACTATGCTGCCAAGAAGGGTGAGAAAAAGTAGAACCCACTCACCTTAGAGAATGAACGCGCAGCCGACCATGCGACGAACAAGGGAGAGGAATGCCACATGACTCAAGGCGCCAAGCCCCCTCTTCTCAGGGTGAACAATATCGAAGTCATCTACGAGCACGTGATCCTGGTGCTGAAGGGGGTCTCTCTCGAGGTCCCCGAGCGGGGGATCGTTTCCCTGCTCGGGGCCAACGGCGCCGGCAAGAGCACGACACTCAAGGCCATCTCTAACCTGCTTCATGCGGAACGAGGTGAAGTGACCAAGGGAACCATTGAGTTCGCGGGCATGCGCATAGACCGGATGCACCCTGCTCAAGTTGTCAAGCAAGGCGTGGTGCAAGTGATGGAAGGCCGGCGGGTCTTTGAGCACCTCACCGTGGAAGACAATCTCCTCTGCGGAGCTTATACCAGGAATGACAAGAAGGTTCGAGGCGACCTGAACGTGGTTTACCGATACTTCCGGCGATTGGAGCAGCGCCGTCAGGCGAAGGCCGGGTATATTTCAGGTGGCGAGCAGCAAATGCTGGCCATTGGACGCGCGCTCATGTCGAAACCGAAGATTATGCTCCTGGATGAGCCGTCCATGGGATTGGCGCCGCTTCTGGTCGAGGAGATCTTCAACATTATTCGTAGCCTGAACGACCAAGAGAATGTCACCGTGCTCCTGGCCGAACAAAACGCGGCTATGGCCCTGGATTTCGCTCAATACGCCTATGTGATGGAAAACGGCCGCGTCGTGCTCGACGGCGAAGCAGCCGTAATCAGCGACAACGAGGATGTAAGGGAATTCTACCTTGGTCTGACCGAAATCGGTAAGAAAAGCTACCGCGACGTTAAACACTACAAACGCCGCAAACGATGGCTCGCTTAGGCGCCGTTGCAAGACCTATGAGTTTTTGAAGAAGAGACCGGAGAGGCCACTTTTTGGAAAGTGGCCTCCCCCGACCCCTCCCTCAAGAACTCCTATACTTCCAAGCCCCATGAAACGGGTTTGACCGCGCCGCCTCAAAATTACCACCCCAAATGAGATCACGCCACAATCAGTGAACCGGCTTCCCACCGAGCGGCCCGGACGCGGCCCGAATCGCAAGGACGCAAGAACCGCAACTCCATGAAGTCGCATCCTGAATATACGACCGGGCGCGCGAACCTCAAAATCGGCGTTTGATCGCCCCGTCAAATCTAGAACTTCATGCCGGGGAGATTGAGCGACGCCGTGTTTCCTCCGTCAACAGGCAACGCCTGGCCTGTTATGTAGCTGGCTTCATCGCTGGCAAGAAACAGGATGGCCAAAGCCACCTCCTCCGCGTGTCCGTAGCGTCTCAATTCACAGCGATAACCCAATTTGTCCTGTTTCCCCGCTTGACGGGCATAATCAAAGACCGATTTGGTCATGTTTGTCTCGATGAGGCCCGGACAGACCGCGTTCACCCGAACGTTGTACGCCCCCAAGTCACAAGCCGAGGTCTGAGTGAAATTGATCAGGGCGGCCTTGCTGGCGCTGTAAGCATTGCCTCCAGCGCCGGATCGAATTCCCGCCACGGACGCCGTATTCACAATCGCGCCGGACTTCCGCTCTTGCATGTGCGCAGCCACGTGTTTTGTTCCGTAGACCGCGCCCAGGAGATTGACATTGAGCACCCTGCGCCAATCTTCCGCGTCCTGGCCTTCGAGGCTCGCGAGGTCTCCGGTAATGCCCGCATTGTTGCACAGGATGTCCACCCGGGCATATGTCTTGAGCGCAAAATCGATAAGCTCTTTCACGTCTTGCTCAACAGCCACATTCGTCTTCTTGCTCAAAGCCTCACCGCCCGCTTCTCTTACCAATTCCAGGGTCTCTTGCAGGCCGGTTTCATCGAGATCCGCCAAGACCAGTTTCGCGTCCTCACGTGAGAAGAGCGCTGCCGTCGCGCGGCCGATACCGCCGGCCGCTCCGGTGATCACGGCCACTTTTCCCTGCAAACGTCCGCCACCACTCATAACCGACTCCTCTCTTGGAATCTATCGGAACAAACTTAAGTATTCCTCTCAGCGCCGCGGGATCAATTCCTTGCGTGAGTTCTGTGGATAGATACGAGTCAAGTCTGTTCTTGCATTGCCGGAGTTGGGAGGCTTGCTTAGACTCTTAGGAAAGTTCTCAGCACTTCTTCCACCACCGAATAAGGGTCGGTGCGGCCTTCAAGGATGGCCCTTATGTATTGGCGTTTCTTACCGGTCCCCTTGAGGCCCTTGAAGACGGCTTTTTGAACCTCGTCTCTGAAGACCAGGCCCAGCTCCTGCTCTACCCGCTTGGCCTGGATCTCGTGAATAGTTCGGCTCTCACGGAGATAACTCTGATGGGCCAAGATCGCTTCCGCAACTTCTTCTATCCCCCGGACGTCGTCCGTCCTCGCCCCAGCGGCCACCGTAGGTATTACCCTCGGAATCCATGCCGCCTCTTTCTCTTCGAATCCATAACGCACGGTTGCTTCGAGACTGCGAAGACACGTCTCCGCGCCGTCCAGGTCCGCCTTGTTGAGCGCTATCAGGTCTGCAATCTCCATTATGCCGGCCTTCATGGCTTGAATGTCATCCCCCATACCAGGCGTCAGAACCAGAACGCAGGTCTGGGCTACATGGATGATGTCGATTTCGTCCTGTCCCGCGCCCAATGTCTCTACGATGACGAGGTCATTCCCCATGGCCTCGATGATCCTGACCACATCTGTGGTGGCCCTGGCCAATCCACCGAGATACCCGCGAGAGGCCATGGATCGGATGTAAACCCCCTCATCCATAGAGTGGGTCTGAAAACGGAGCCGGTCCCCCAAGAGCGCCCCCCCGGAAAAAGGACTGGTCGGGTCCACTGCCACGACGCCGACACGACGACCCTGTGACCGGAAAACACGAATAATGTGGTTGATCAAACTGGACTTGCCGCTTCCACCTGCGCCCGTCACCCCTATCACCATGGATCGCCCCACGTGCGGGTACAAAAGCTTCATCAGCTCAGTTCCCTTTTGGGACCCGTCTTCGACCAAGGTAATCGCTCTGGCGGCTGCGCGACGGTCTCCCAAGAGGAGTCCGTCGGCGAGCGCCTTGGGGTTGTCCGCAAGCTTTCTAGGCATGGCCAATAGGTTCATCGCACATTTTCGGTGATATAGTTCACAATGGATGGGATACGAGACCCTCCACGGAAAACTTCATCTACGCCCATCTGCTTCATGACCTCGATGTCCTCAGGTGGGAAAGAGCCTCCTACTACGAGAAGCACATCATCCATGCCATTTTTCTTCATTTCTTCCACGATCTTCGGCGTGTACACCAGGTGCTCACCCGAAAGATAGCTGAGCCCAATTACATCGGCGTCCTCATCGATAGCAGCCTTTATAATGCTTTCGGGGGTTTGGTACATGCCTAGATAGACCACTTCCATGCCCCCTTCTTTGAGTAAGGAGGCCACAACCTTGGCCCCGCGATCGTGACCGTCCAGCCCAACCTTGCTTACAATTACCTTGATCTTCTCTGTCCCCATTTCCACACTCCCCGCTAGACCAGGTCTACCTGAAGGGGGACTCTATGATCCCCATGGGATCGTACTGGTAACCGTAAACCTCACGCACCGTTCCGAGAAGCTCCGCGGTAGTGGCAGATGCCTTGGTCGCCTCGATCATGGCCGGGATGCTGTTCTTGCCCTGCAAGACGTCCTCCCGCAAGCGCTCAATTGCTTCGTTTAACCTCGCTTTATCTCTGGTCCTCTTGAGTTCGATAACATCTTGGATTTGCCGGCGCGCTGATTGTTCCGCTATCCTCTGCACCCCTAATGGAGTGCAGGTTTCAGCTTCGGACGTAAAGATGTTGACCCCGACAATGAGCTTTTCGCCATTGTCCACTTCCTTCTGGCGCTTGACCGCCTCCAACTCGAAGCGGCGGTCCAGCCATTCCGACCTGATAGCCTCTTCCATCCCACCGACTTCCTCCACCTCCTGCATGACCTTTTGAGCTTCTTCCTCGATCTTGTCGGTCAAACTCTCTATAAAGTATGACCCGCCCAGAGGATCCGCGACATTTGTGACGCCCGTTTCATAGGCCAGGATTTGCTGAGTCCTTAGGGCCTGAACGTGGCCTTTTTCCGTCGGTAGGCACATTGGCTCGTCGTAAGAGCAGCAGTGCAACGATTGCACCCCGCCCAAAACAGCGGCGAGCGCCTGATATGCGATGCGCACAATGTTATTGAGAGGTTGTTGCGGAATCAGAGAACAGCCCGCAGTATGGACGGCGAAACGGAACTGCATGGAACGGGGGTCCTTGGCCCCGTACTTTTCCTTCATTAGCCTGGCCCAGATACGTCTTGCGGCGCGTATCTTGGCTATCTCCTCGAAGAAATCCACATGACAAGAAACATAAAAAGCGAAACGTGGAGCAAATTCGTCAATGTTGAGCCCCCGCCTTATCAGCTCGTCGACGTAGCACATGGCGATGCCGAAACCGAAGGCCACCTCCTGAGGGGCCGTGATTCCCTGCTCTCTCAGGTCGTACGTGTTGACGGTCGTGTAGTGCCACTTGGGCATGGACCTGGCGCAGAACTCCATCACATCACAACCCAGCTTGATCGACAGGTCCAGCGGACAAGCCGGCCTGAATCCACAGTAGCGGAAATGCACGGGATCGTTCTGAATGGAGCCGCGCAGGCCCGCGATGTCGTAACCTTTCTGCTGAGCCACGGCAACATATTGCGCCATGGTGGGCGCCGCTGCGGTGGACGCGGTGATGAGCGACCAGCTTACCTTGTCCAGGGGAATGTCGCCCACCAGGATTTCCATGTCCTTGATCGAGCTGATGTTCACCCCTGTCAGGCCCACCTCTTGTTGCGCCCACGGGTGATCCGGGTCGAGCCCCATTTCGTAGGTCACGTCCGCGATGGTGTTCAAGCCTGACCCGCCTTGCTCAAAACAGAATGCGGCCCGCTGATGAGTATCCGCCGGAGAGCCGATGCCGACTACTTCTCGCCGAGTCCAAAACCGGCCTCGGAACATGTTGCGGTGAATGCCCCTGGTGAACGGATAGTCACCCGCATCCCCGACATCTTGTTTGTAGTTCTCGCCGGCCCGATCCTCAGGTGTGTATATCTCTTTCAGCTCGTAGCCGGACCACGTTCTGCCGCTCTGAGGCTTTTCATAATAGGACTTGAGATAATCGTCCCAGTTCACCTCGCTACTTTTGTCAGCTATCGACCTTGAAATCGGCCCTTGGCTCATATGGCGCCTCCTCATGCGAAACCGAAACCCCAGTGGTGGTGGCGATCAAGATAACCGGCATTCGTGCTCGGGGGCCCAAGCAGACTCACCAATGCGGGAAAACATCCGAGACGAAAACCATTTTCAGGAAGACTCATAGTCTTCTCGATTGACTTTGGGAAAAGCGTATGGTTTACTGACCGGTAAGTTAGCATGACCAATCAGTCAATCACATACACGCGGAGCAAAACCGTGTCAAGTCCTTTTTGCCCATTTCGTCAACCCTCGCTCGTGGCCGCTCGTACCCATGAAGATGGTATTCGAGCTTTCTCCCGGCGCTTTGTCGTTGCTGCCATGCATGGCTGTCACGCGCTATGCGAGCCCCTGGCGCCGGCCCCGGGGTGAAGCGGTAACTGAGGGCAGCGCCTCAGGCCTGGTCCGCTGTGGCGAAAAAACGCGGCAGGATAAGAAAATGGAGCGACAAACTGATTTCAAGGGTCTCGACAAGAGCATGCGCAAACGCAGAATTGTCGATACCGCGATAAGGATATTTCACGAGAAGGGATATCGCGCCGCGACCTTGGACGATGTCGCGAAGGAACTGGGATTGACTAAAGCGGCGCTCTACCATTATGTGGCGTCCAAAAAGGACCTGCTCTCCATCATCTACATTCAGGCGCTCGAAAGCTTTTTCGCCACTGTGTACGAGATCGGCGAGCGTGACCTTGCCCCCCCGGAAAAGCTACGGCTGCTTATACGACACCACATAAAGCACATCGTTATCGAAAATCTGCCGATGTTTGCCGTCTTCTTCAGTGAAGAGAACGAGCTCCCGGAAAAGGATTGTCAGAAGATTCGAGAAGAGAAGAGAAAGTTTACACGCGTGGTCGAAGGGGTGATTGAGGCTGGAATCGCCCAGGGTTGCTTCCGATCGGTTAATGCCAGGTTACAGGCCTACGCGATCATCGGCATGTGTAACTGGTTGTACAGATGGTACAAGCCTGGGGAAAGCCCTTACGCGCCCGACGAAATTGCCGACCATTTCATCGACTTGTTGGAAAACGGATTTCTGCGGGCTGAGGGAGCGGATGAGAGGTTGGCGCCGGCAGAGTCTATGCCCCGAAAGAGGGAACTCATCGAGAAGATGAAACAAGAATCCGATACTCTTTACGAGCTAATCAAGGACCTTGAAAAATTTGTGTAGCCACTGCCTGTGAGGGTCGTCATTACAAGGCCCTGCGCTTGACTTATGTGATGGATCGGGTGAGGTCTGCTTTTGACTTATGTTGTGCTGTCGGTCATCATAAAAGGCTAAGGAATGAATCGAGGTGAATCAAGAGCTGTCTTGACACCTCCGTCCGAAAGGAGAGACAGATGATTCAACTTCGCTCGCTCGACGAACTCGTGCCCATTCAGACGCAGCTCGGTGAGTCCGTCTCGCCGGTTGTCCTCATCAACATTTTCCACGTGGGGTCAGACGATGCAGATGCCCTACTCAAGGCTTGGGAGGTTGACGCAAATTGGATGAAGAAGCAGCCGGGCGGCTTCAGCCCTCTCCCTGGAGCCTGCCTCCGAGCTTGGCAATCTGTTCGGGATTACCAAGCACGATTATTACATCATTTGGTTGGAATCTCTCTTCTCCTGATGGATTAGCTCTGTATTGAGAATCCCGTTTGAATGCTAGGACCGTGACTCCATGACGTTTTCTCAAGTTCTGTTCGGCTAACGATTTGCCGATCAAACTTGATCCCGGGTTGACCTTAAGTGAGGCGATTTCCATACTGGGAATCTCGACCATCAGGTCTCCCATGGACTGGGATTCGAACGTTAGCGCCCTCAACATGCGATAGTGTTCAGCCCTGAATTGAGCCACAAACCCTTCAATATCACTTCTTGGGACCATGTATTTTGTCAGGACGCGGGTAAGGACTTCTACAGAAGCCTCATACTCTTCAGGGATCACTTCGTCCGCGCCCAACTCGTATAGGGGCCCCATTTCACTGACAAACCTCGTCCGAGCGACGATGTGCAAGCCTGGTTTCAGCCGTCGCGCCGCGTCAATGACTCTCCTGGTCGCACCCGGGTCTGATATTACTATGACCAGGACACGACATCGCCTGATCCCGGCGTGCTCCAGCACTGCGTCATGAGCGGCATCGCCGTTCACTATCGTCTTGCCCTTTGCCCTCTCTCTGCGGACGGTTTTGGAATTCAACTCTATGATGGCGTGCGGAATGCTTGCGAGAGTCGCCGCACGAGCCAGGTTCTGACCAGTAAGCCCGAATCCTACAATAATCAGGTGATCCTGTAACATCGAAACCGGCGTTTCTTCTGCACTTGGGCGTAAGCCTGATCTGAGCTTTTCCGGCATCCGCAGTCTCACTGTCATGTCGGCAAGACGATCAGACGCACCGATAAGCAGTGGCGTCAACCCCATGGTGAGCACAGATATCCCGAGGAATAGTTGATAAATGTTTAGGTCAATCAGTTCCAGTCCGAGCCCCGATTTTGCCAGGACGAAAGAAAACTCCCCGATCTGACTCAATGCCAACGCGCCGAGGACCGAGGTCCTAAATGGCAGGCCCACAAGGAGCCCTGAAGAACCGGCAATCATAAACTTGATAAATAAGGCGGCAAGAGTGGCAAGGGCAAGCACAAGACTGTTGTCCAAAACGAAACGGACATCGAGTAACATCCCCACGGAGACGAAAAAGAAGCTTGTAAAAAGGTCTCTGAAAGGGAGCACGTTTCCCAGCACGCGATGGCTGTACTCTGATTCGGAGACGATAAGTCCCGCCAAAAAAGCCCCTAAAGCGAGGGAGAGGCCGACAGCCGCGGTAAGGAATGCCACGCTGAGTACAACAAATACAATCCCGAGTACGAAAACCTCACGCCCGCCAATTGCTGCCACCCTGTGAAGCGCCATGGGGACGACCCATCTGGCGGCCAGTATAACAACGACAAATACAATGACGCCTTTCAGCACAAGCCACGTCAACGCGGCAATCACCCCGCCACCCTGTCCAGCGAGGAGCGGTCTGATTAGCATCATCGGTACTACGACAACGTCCTGGAACAACAGTATGCCCACGACAAAACGTCCGTGTGGAGATTCGACCTCCGCCCTTTCCTGCATGATTTTTAGAACGATGGCCGTACTGCTGAGCGAAATGAGAAAACCGAAGAAGAGGGCCTTGTTCAAAGGCATTCCGAGCGTGGATGCCAGAGCGCACCCTATAGCTACAGTGAATCCAACTTGAAGACTCCCTCCTACCAGAGAGATAAACTTGATTCGCAACAAGCTCTTAAGCGAGAATTCGAGGCCTATGGTGAAGAGCAAGCACACCACGCCGATTTCGGCCAGACTGTCCACGTCAGACACTTGGCTCACAAGGCCAAAACCGTGAGGGCCCGCCAGGATGCCGGTCAGGAGAAACCCGACAATCTCGGGTATCGCCAGTCGGTGGCAAACAAACACGACTCCCAGCGCAAGACCGCTGATGATTATGATGTCTTTGAGAAATGCTGTTTCCAAAGTCTGGCAGCCCTTTATGCCTGTATGATGTATCAGGTCCGGTTGGACAGAAATTGAGAGAGAAAGGTGTTGGTCGAGCGCGGGGCTTTTGATATGGCCCTGGACTGGAGGAGGGAGATGGATGAGCGTTCAACTGACACCGGTAGAGCGAAAGCAGAGGAAGAGGTTCACGGCTCGACAGAAGCTGGAGATCTTGAGGGAGTGGGAAACCACGG